>DAIRCK010000008.1:0-95397 GCA_036796695.1 bacterium | reverse complement strand
GCCTTGCAAATAATAAGCAGAAGATTGTTAAAAGGCAAAAATCCCCCTTACTCCCATCAAATATATTAAAACTCCTCTCCCCGCCACAAAAATTGGCGGGGAGAGGGAAGGGTGAGGGGAAGAACAAAAAAGCCAATCTTGCATCCGCAAAGCGTACATCTTGGGTATTGACAAAAAAAATGTATGAGTATAATAGTAGTATAATTAAGAAAGGGAAATTATGGGTGATAAAGGGGAATCAGGGGTGAAACGAGATAAACTAAACAGACCAGAAAGACCAAATAAACCAGAAAGACCAGACTGGGAGGTTAAGATGGGTAAGATTCAATTTCAAGGGCTTTTGCCCTTGATGATATTTTGTGCGATAGTCATTGCGGGGTTATGTTTTGGGTTAAAGAATTACGATTGAAAAGGAAGGTGCTGAATGAGAAACTTTAAGTTTTTAGTTATGTTAATAGTCTTGTTAGTTGCTTGTCCATCATTCAAACGAAATCCAAATTTACGACTTCTTTTGAAAGAAGAAGGATACAGTCTTCTGAGTCCCAGATGGACAAAGAACGGATGGGTGTACTACATAAAACATTACTATGAAGGAGAGAATCACTACGGCAGTGGCGAGGTATGGCGGATTACGGACAACGGTAAAGAGAAGGAGCTTGTTTTTTCTGAACCAATTGTTATTATGGATGTTTCGCCAAGCGAAACACTACTGATCGCTTTCCGTTCTCAAGGGCTGCCTCTGATTTTATATAACATCAAAACAGCGATCGAAGAAACTTTATTAACTACCTGCCATTTACCACTTTCTGGATTACAATTCGGTTCTTCAGATACCCTTGTTTATTATGCTGATCAAAACGGCCTTCACAAACTAAATATTCATTCAAAGAGCGATACCTTAATTATTCCGGGATTCGTTGAATTTTTTGATATTTATCATGATTCATTAGTATATTATGGTTATACGGACACTCAACAATATCCCCATCAACGAATTACGGATATTTTCACCGGCGCGATCATTTTTGAATCAACAACTCTGATGAAAGGAATTTTTGCCCAGTGTGAAGATTACTTATTGCTAATTTCCGAGCGAAAGTTTGGATTACAATTGTATGAGATAAGTAATGGTACGCTAATTACCTTAGATGCTGCTCCCTACAAAATTACAGTGTGGGGAGAAGTAGGAAATTGTGTCGATTTTAACCCATCAGATTCAAAACAAATCATTTTTAGCGCTGTGGAGAGTGATAGAGAAGGATTTATTGACGGTGGTTTTGAACTATGGATTCTTGAAAAATTTTAGAGGAGGTGGAAAATGAGAGGCGTTAAATTTTTGGTTCTATTAGTGTTAGTAACGAACATTTATGCAACTATTGTTTTCCCCAAGCCACTTTACCGTGCTTATCTTAATTTAATTCAGGGGAAACCTCACATCGGGGAAACATTTACCTTAAGGCTCAGTATCAAGGCATTAGCTGATGCACCACAAACTAAGATTGAATGGCATTTTGGTAGTGAACACATAAACTTACTTTCTGCAAATCTTATTGATACCGTTTCACTAAATGCTGGAGACTCGGCTAATTATGACTACGATTTGCAAATAGATAAGATTGGCTCTTACGCAGTCGCTGCCGAAATTTCTTCCTTGGATACGACTCAAAAAGACCTTTGGCATGCAGCTGCAAAATATTATATTGCTGTCTATCAGGATACGGTTTTTTACGCTGATACAAGTTTGGGAAATTTACCTTATAACATCGAAATACCCGATTCCTTAATTGAAGGAATGATGGATAGTTTAAAGAAATGGGGTGGCACAATTCCGCGCTGGACTGCAACTGTAAGGATGTATGGAACTGTAAGATATCGCGATAATGATATCAATTCAAATGTCCCTGTGCCACGAATAAAGATGGTTTTAATGAAGGGTTTTGTTTGGGTGGGAGAGTTAGTATCTGAGTGGTATACCGACGAGAATGGTAACTATGATGTGACTTTAAACCTCACAGCTCCCAATATCTATACACTTTTTGTTCAGTCAGAAACTCCGGATGTAAAGGCTTTTGGATTTCCTTCTTTACCGCCGGTATGGATCTTTGATCCTGTCGACCAATTCTGGGTGTTCTTTGACCATACGCGCAATTTCAACCCAACTATTACCAGTGGCAATGAAATTGTTGAAATGTTGTTGAATGTGAGAAAAGTAAAAGAATGGACGCTGGGTAATTTCGGTATTACACTAAATTTCGTCACCATTGTTTATCCGGCACCAGGTTATATACCTGCGCCCTCCTATTGTCCAATGGTTTATTGGGCGCCATATACTTGGGCTGAACTTGGTTTTGGCGACGACATTTACATAGGCGGCAACCAAAATTTATGGGGCATTGGAGGGATGAAAACTATTGCTCACGAATGGGGGCACGCTTTTTACTATGGTACTTTGTTTAATCATGTCGTGCCCAGTGGTGTCACAGATTTTGAAGAACATTGGTTTACAATGGTTTCCAATCCGGGCTTTGCTTGGAATGAGGGATTTGCTGAATTTTTTGAATATGCAAGTGTAATGGATGATTTTCCATATAATACTTCGCTTAGTAAAACTGCCGAAGATTTCTACAGAGGAGGAGACACCATTATTTTCAGTTGGCCGTATTATATGGGAAGCGCACATAATAATTCAGATGGGCGAAAAGTTGAAGGCGCAGTGATGCAGTTCCTTTACGATTTGTGGGATAGTAAAACGACACCTGATAATTACCCTAATTGGCATCCATATAATACTGACCCAAATAGTTTTGACGATGAAAATGTAAATCAACCGGTCAAAATGAGGCAAACATGGCAGGCAATGGCTCAGGATGTCGTAAATAATTATGGTTGGGCTTACTATAATTATTGGATGGGTTTTCTTGGCGCATGGTACAAAAGCACTACTTGGGAATTAGGAATTCAAGACTTCAAAGATTATTGGGATGGTCTAAATTTCCCCAACATATCTGAAATCTACAATGTTGTCATACATCCATTCAATTATGTACCACAATACGATTTACCAATTCCATACAATCTTCAAGCAACGATTGTTGACCAGAGTATAAAATTAACCTGGTCAGAAAACACCTTAAATGAAGGTGGTTTTTGGATTAGAAGGAAGATAGATAATAACGCGTGGCAAAATTATTATGCCTTGATAAAGAATCCAAATCAAACTCAGTGGTATGATAGCAATGTTTCCGAGCATACCTACAAGTATAAATTGAGCGCGATAACTGCTGATACTTCGGAAAGTTCTCCAGAAATTACAATTCAAGGGCCACTTAATGCACCTTCTGGTCTGAGTGTGGTGGGTCAACCAACTCCTAATTCAGTAACGATTAGGTGGACGGATAATTCAGGAATTGAGGTGGGATTTAAAATCGGCAGGATGGTGGATGATGAAGGGTGGAATCCGACAAATGAAAATTATGCAACCATAGGTCCATCACAAGGTGTTGGTGGAACTGTGCAGTTTACGGACAATGTTGAATTTTTGCATAAATATACCTATAAAGTCCGGGCCTATGACAATGCAGGTCACTATTCCGCCTGGTCCAATGTGGTTGAATACACCTCTGGCGTCCTTGCCCAGTCAAGTTATCCCTGGCTATCAGCATATAATTCTAACTGCAAAATTGTTAGAAGTCTGGATGGTAAATTTCATATCACATATTCAAGTGGTGGAAACCTGTATTACACCTTTACCCCTGATGGCTATACATTTAGAGAATGGAAAACCCTATCTGCAAATAATAATGCACTTTCTCTACCAGCAATAGCAATTAATAATAGAACTGCTGAACCAATCATCGGTTTCTGGAGGAAATTAGGCATTAGATTATATATGTCGTTTACGGATACAACATCTACCGGTGGGGGAACATTCTGGTATTACGATGCACCCACCTACACTTATTCAAATCCTTCTTTCGTCTGGGCATGTGATACTGCGTGGATAGTTTATAGAGGTTATAGAGGTAAAGAATCCAATTTATATGTCTCAGCTTACCCCAGGTTACTTGGGGGAAACTATCAAATAATATCCACTTCTGGAGGGGTGGGTAATCCAAGCATTGGATATGATAAAGGGGGTAGATTGGTGGTCATCTCACACAGTGCTGCCAATGGTGGGATCAGATTATTTTTTAAGAATATAGGTTCATCTAATTGGAATGTCATAAATATCCCCAATGCAATTGCTTATGGTGAGCCTTCCCTCTGGGTGGGGCAGAATGAGTTGAGGATTGCTTTCGAAGGTGAGGCGGGTAACAACTGGGGTCTTATCTTTATGCGCTTATTATGGTCAGGAAATAGTTATACAGTCCAGTCCATAGAACTTGTAAGTGAGAATATTGACTATGATTGGACTAATGGCATTGAGGGTTATACTTATCTTGCGGGTCCGGATGTGGTATTATGGAAGTATAATGATGATATCTGGTATGCACAGAGGCAGGGTGGTGAGTGGATAACCTTGGGTAATCTCTCACAATCAGGAAGTGCCTCCTCTTATCCGCAAGGGATTGTCTTTGGTAGTTTCTTGAGGCAGAAGTTATTTGCCTTATGGACTGAAGAATCCGGAAATAATTATTATCTGGTGCGTAAGATAATCAATCTACCATCTCCGTATCCAAATGTTAGAACAGTTGCCCGGATTGATAATCCTGAGGCGACGGGTTTCAACAATGCCCAAAGGCTTCTGCGTGATACCCAAGGCAGGTTGCATCTGGCATTTACGAGCAATAATCAAATCTATCATACATTCTTACAGGATACAAGTTGGTCAGAACCAGTCTTGATTGGTGAAGGAAAATATCCTGCGCTTGCCCTGGGTCCTGATGGCAGAATCTATTGTCTCTGGTCATATAATCAGGGTCAACCTGACTTCCTTGAGGAGTTAAGATTATGATTCTACAGAATTGATTTATCATCTGACACTTCACGATTCTTACGGGACTAAAGTCCCTACTCCAGGGGAAGGGGGACATATAAAATACAAAATCAGGTGGACGTATTATCATGAAGAGGCAAACAAACTGAAACTGCAGTTTGATATTGATGATATATTGCATCACAATAGGTGGGTGAATCCTGGAGAGAAAATTATAGAAGAAACTTGGATTCCAGATGCGTGTCTGCACGATAATGAAATTACAATAGGGGTAAAAAGACTTTCAGGAACGATTGCGGTCTTATCTGGGATTGAGATTGAGACAAAAGAGGTTGGTGAAGGTAACCCTCAAGGCAGTGAGGTACAGATTTCAAGACCATTCTATCTTGAGAAAATCTATCCCAATCCGACAAAAGGGATGATAAGAATCAGATTCAATTCACCTGACAGACGCAGGGTTTCGGTGAAGATATATGATGTTACAGGAAGGTTAGCCAGCACAGTATTTGAAGGTAGGGCAAGGATTGGGATGAATGAGTTCTTGATAAGACCAAAGGATTTTGCCTCTGGTGTTTACTTTGTGCGATTGGAAACTGAAGGTTACAACAAAACCGAAAAGGTAATTCTATTAAAGTAAGTAGAGAGTAAAGAGAAAGGCAATTGAAGGCAATTGGAGAAATAAAAAAGGGGCTCAAAACGGCTAAAGAGGGCTAAAGGGTAAAAAATCCCCCTTACTCCCCCTTTATAAAAGGGGGAAAACTTTCTCTTTTGTCATTCTGAGTCCGCCACGCTGTATGGTGGACGAAGAATCTCCAATGTTCTAAAATACAGGAGATTCTTCACTCCGTTCAGAATGACGAGAAGAAGGTAAGGGGAAAAATAGGGGGATTGAAAAGGCAAAGAGAAGGGTAAAAAGGGGTGACAAGAACGGGTGAAAAAGGGTGAATATGGGTAAAAAGGGGTGAAGAGGGGAAATTCGTGGAACGTGAAACGGAAGAAAAATAGACGAAAGGATTGCAAAAAAGTTTGCAGATTGGAATTTTGATATTGTTTGGAATTTGGTCCGCCATTCTTCCGCCAAGCAGTGTGGCGGATGGCGGATTGGATACGGCCGCGACACCGTCCAACAATAAAATACTTTTGACGCAAGATAAGTCTCGATGTTCCGAAAAATGAGACTGCCCCGCTACTTAAGTTATCAGCATTGCATCGCCATAGGATAGGAATCTATACCTTTGTTCAATCGCCTCTTTATATGCCTTGAATATCAATTCCTTACCTGCAAAGGCACAGACCAACAAGAGGGGTGTTGAGCAGGGAAGGTGGAAATTTGTAATCAGACTGTCAAGAACATTAAACTTAAAACCTGGATAGATAAATAAATCTGCATAACCAGAAAATGGCATTATTTTTTTATCTTTATCAGCATTCTTCAAGGCAATGAATTCAAGTGCTCGTGCAACTGATGTTCCAACGCCAATAATCCTTTTTCCTAAATTTATGATTTCTGCCGACTTTTCATCAACCTCTACAAATTCGGGGTCCATATAATGCTTTGTTATATCCTCCGAACGGATTGGTTTGAATGTGCCCGGACCAATATGGAGTGTGACATAAGCAATCCCCACACCCTGTTTTTCTAATGCCTCAAGAATTTCTTTAGTAAAATGCAAGCCTGCAGTCGGTGCGGCGATTGAACCAATCTTTCTGGCATAGACTGTCTGGTATTCTTTTTCATCCTGATTATCAGGTGCCCTTTTTATATAATGGGGCAAAGGAACTTTTCCCAGATGTTCTATTACATCAGCAACAGGCTTGTTAAACTCAAGATAGTATCTGCCTTTTTCCCTCTGTATCACCCTGGCAAATATATCATCCACGAAAATAATCTTTGCCCCTTCTTTTATTCGTCTGCCCGGGTTTATAAGTGCTGTGCAATTACAATTATCATAAGAGATGACAAGAACCTCAATCCGCGCACCAGTCTCCTTCTTACCAAAGAGCCGTGCCTTGAAGACCTTTGTATCATTCAAAACAAGGACATCATCTTTTGATAGATATTCAACTATTTCATAAAATTTTCGATGAACAATTGCCCCAGTATTTCTATTCAGAACCAATAACCTTGCCTCTGCCCTATTTTCAAGTGGATACTGGGCAATTAACTCTTCTGGCAAATCATAATGGAATTCTTTTAACCACATACAACCTTCTTTGCAAGAACATACGAGCGTCTCCCCTCTTTAAAAAGAATCTTAGTTAACTTACCCAGACCGAGTGTATCAAGGATATAAAATGTATCAATCTCAAGCCTATTTAAAAATTCAACAATAATAATATTCAGTAATGAACAGGGAAAGAGCCTGTCTCCAATTGATTCAAAAAAGTTCCTTAAGATTGTAAATGGCTTTACCCAGCCCCGTAACTCAAATTCAAAACTTCCCCACTCAATCACTGAAAATTTAGATTTCATAAGCATATCCTGTAATTCCTCGGGTTTATACGCAGTATGGAAATAATGTTCTCCATCAATTCCTTCTCTGATTCCGAAACTTTTTAATACCCCAAGTTTGAGCAACTCAGGTCTTTTACCTGAATAAGATGGGGTTGTAATGAGAACCATTCCCCCTGGTTTCAATATGTTATACAAACCGTCAAGAAAGTCACTAACCCGGTCAAGATGTTCAATGACTTCAATTGCTATCGCATTGTCAATTGAATCTTTTTTAAAGAACTCAATCTCTCTCAAATCACCCTGGACAAAATTTATATTGGGAAAGTTACTTTTCCCCTTTTTAAGCAAAGAATAGGCAATATCAACACCTATCACCATTCCTTTGTTCCATTCTGAAGAGAGCCTACCGATATTGCATCCACAATCCAGAAGATTTCCTGGAGGTAACTCTTTTAATTTGTTCAATACCCATTTCTTTCTCATTATACCGCTCAAACTTGAATAAGTAAGTCTGTCTTCAGGATAACACCTTCCGGCAATTTCATAGAATACACGATATGAATCAACCATCAGAATCTTATCCTTGTCTGGAATCGTAAATTCTGGATTGGTTTTTCATCAGGCGGTAACTGAATACGATATATCAAACTTAAAATAGTATTATTTCCAAACCCCAGGGAACTGGTCAAGGTGATTATCTTTGTCAATCCTGGGGGCTCGTTTGCACTGAATAGATAAGGAACATCTTCGCTGTTGTATCTACGATAGACCAATTCACCAATTAATTCAATACGACCCTGATTTTTTACTGGCTTTCCCAAAAGTATACTCGCTGAAGGTGTCTGCATAATCAGAATCAATTCAGGAAAGAAATCAGAGAAAATCCTGCTATATCTATATCCAGCAAATGGTTTCACCTGTGGGTCTTCAATCACTTCTAAATCCATTCCAACACCATAATTAATTCTCTCTTCCCTTAAAAATTCAGTCCATTTTTCATTGTGATAATCTATTGAGTAATAATTATAAAATTTTTTGTAACCAGGGTTTAAAGAAAATTGATACTGGAATCTCGAAACCGGCTCAAGTGCATAACGATTATCTTTTGAGAACCCTTCCTGAAAATTTATCTCAAGATGTTTTTCATCTTTTTCAAGGGTCAAAAATACCTCTTCCCTGCGATTGAAAAAATTCTCTTCATCAAGATAAAACAACCTTGCCTTTGTATCAAATATACCGAATGAAAAAGAGGGTTCAAGATTGTATCGCCTGCTCGTAACCCTCTGAAAATCCGGCAATAAAACTGTCTGTTTTATATAATCCCCATTTTCTTTCTGAATATAGGTTTGGGTTACGGGGTCGTAAACATAATTTCCAGTTCCTTCAGGTACCTTTATATAAATCTCATCCTTTTTCTGGGTATATCTCTGTGATTGTTCCAACTCACCATTGAGCTTGAAATTTTTATAATAAATACTCATTCCTGTATTAGCAAATATCAATGTTGTATCATTGAAAAAACGAATGCCGAGAGAAGTGCTTATAGGTCTTGTAGATAGGTCAAGTTTCGCCAAAATTGCCCTTCCTCTGTTGCTCCTTTCATAATTTCCTGATAAACCAATTGTTTTATCCTGCTGGAAAAAATAATTTGTGCTATATTCTGTATAATGCTCTCCTTCCTGGTTTAGATACTGTGCATAAAGAGAAATATTATCTATCCGTCTTTTTAAACCAAGTATATATTTATTAATCGTATCAATATCTTCATAACCACAATAGAAAAAAAGCGGCTTTAGATACATTGAACGCTTTTTATGCTTACGGTTTAAAAACCCATATCCCAGATCAATTCCAAAGTTCTCAAAAGGTTTAATGCTTGAATTGATTTGAAAAAGTTCATTTAAAGGTTCTGTGATATTCCACTCATAATTATAATCCAAATTCTGTCTGCCTTTTGGTTGATAAAGTTCTTCAGCATAATTAATATACCTGGTATTCACCGTAAAAATTTTAAAGGTCTTTTCAAAATTAAGTTCATAACCGTATGCTTTATTATCATCATCATCAAAATCAGAAAATCTATTCTTATCAACATTGGAAACATAGAGCCGGGAAGATAAACCATAATTGTGTTTAAGACCGAGCGCATAGAATTGGTCATCCTCAGGCAGGGGAATGAATTTTTCCGGTGTATAATTACCGAGATTCTCTCCTGCATATACAAATCCCTTTATGTTTGGGTCATATACATAATCACCTTTATTCTCACCGACATAAAAAAAAGATACGCGATAATTTCCATTGCCCTCTCCAACATATATAAACCTGCCATCCACAAGGTCGTAATTTCCTGTTGATGATGTATCAGCGTATATGTGTTTAACCCTTGGGTTATCGCCAACCATCTTCAAACTCTCGATCTCAGCCTGATTCAGCTGAAAACCAAGCGGATTATTATTATCATCATAGGTGCGGTGGAATAAAGAATTGAATAAAAACCCATCAAATGAATACTGACCATCAATCTCCTGGTAGATATTAGGATAATCGTCTGTTGTTAACAGATACTCAACAATTATATGGGTATTTCTCGTGATTATATTCTTATTAGTAAAATTGATTATCCCCTGTTCATAATCTATGTAATAATCTGCATCAACAATTAAGAATTTTGATGGATTAATAGGATCAGAAATATAAATTTTTTCCGAACCATAGACCACCTTTCCCTGAAGGAAATAAGGTCCTTGTTTTCCTTCTTCACCATCAAATTCAAACCGTTGATACTTTCCCCGATTAAGTGCATAGGATAGATTCACATTATTTTCTCCTTTCATCAAACCCAGCCTGACACCGCTTATTTCATTGTTTATCTCAAAAGGAAGGGCAAGGCTCAAATCACCAATACCACCATAAAAATTCTTTGCCCAGATTTCAAGTTTCATCTTTTCTATATCTGAAATCGTGCGCGTTGGCACATCTGTGCCCTGATCAGAGAGTGCACCTTTTATCTTAACCCCCTCCACTTCACCACCCACATAAAGTTTCAATCCCTGATCAAAGCCCTGTTCAATATCAAATGAAAAATCCTTGATCCCGCTTATCTTTAACCCGCTTTGTTCTTCCTCATCAATTCTTCCTCTCACTGGTAAATATGCTGTATCGATTGTCAAATTTGTATCAATCTCTATCAACCTAAAATTATAATATACTGAATCAAGTTTGTAGAGACTATCTGATTCAGAAATCAGACCTATCATATATATAAAGAGTATCACCATACTGGTTCAGGGTTAAAACATTTTTTTCAGTTATTTTTAAATCAATAAAAGGATGATTCAATTTAATGCTATCCCACTCTTTATCTTTTCTAAGAACTGTTTTTTGCGCAGGGGTAAAAAGATAGACTTTTCCCCTGACCACAATCCTTTCTTTTTTTTCGGGGATTTTAATCCTTTCAATCATATTTCCATAATCATCAAAGACAATGATTTCTTTTCTCGTCAAAATATAAATTCTTTTGTCAAAATAATCCATATCAACAACATTGAAATTACTTTTTATCAGTCTGATTTTGTATTGAGAATCTAAGAATAAAACCTCTTTTTTAAATCGGTCTGCAAGGATTATCTCTTCAACATCATTCAGGGTAAATGATACAACATCACCTGTATAAATCTTCTCAATTAGACCGGAGTTGGTGGACAATTTAAATAGGCCTTCTTTCATATTGAGGTATATGGAAAAAGGAGTTACATCAAATCCATAGATACGATTATTTACACCACCTTCAACCGGAATGCTCAACACATTTCTTACAGTATCAATCCTGATTATTGTCCTATTATTTTCCTGCAGGAGATAGTTCATTTCTTCATAAGTTTCAAGCCTTGTGCATCTTAAAGGCAATTCAAGGATAGAAATTGGTTCAAGTAAAAATATTACCAAAAGCAATTGCACAGATAAAGAATATATAAAAACCTTAATTTGTCAACCAAAATATGTATTGACAATCGGCTCAACCTGGATAAAATTAAAGATAATAAAATAGATTGGGGCCGTAGCCCAGTTGGGAGAGCGCTTGACTGGCAGTCAAGAGGTCGCGGGTTCGAATCCCGTCGGCTCCATTAAAAAAGGAGAAATAAAAAATGAGAAAAAATATTGCTCTATTTATAATGATAGGTTTAATCCTGCTGGGCTGTGTTGCGACACAACCGGTTCAGAAAACCGAACCAGAACCTACTGAAGATGCCAAAAACAAAGCACAGGAAGAATATTCTATCGGATATGAGTATTTAAAACAGGGTAAATCTGATGAAGCATTATCTCATTTCAATGAGGCGATAAAATTATACCCAAAATTCTATGGAGCATACATAGCAATCGGCCAGATTTACCGTGCAAAGCATGAATATGCTGTTGCAGAATCGGTTTATAATCACACCAAAAAGATTGATCCTAAAGACACAAGGGCTTATGAAGGACTTGCTGCTCTATATACCGACCAGAAAAAATACGGCGAGGCAATAAGTGAATATCTGACCGCCCTGCAATTTGATTCTACAAATATAAATATCCTTAATGGGCTTGGTTTTATTTATACAAAGACAAAAGATTATGATAAGGCACTTTCATATTATTTTAAAGCCTTAAAATATGAACCAGATAATCTCGTCGCGATCAAAGCAATAGCAAACATCTATGTAGAAAAAGGCGAGTCGGATAAGGCGGTCAATTATCTCGAAACACTGAAAGCAAAAAAACCTGAGGCAATAGATGTCAGGGAGTTGCTGGCAAAGACCTATCTTGATTTAAAATTATATGACAAGGCGATTAGTGAATATAACTTTTTAATTACCAAAAAACCCGATTATTACTTCTACCGTCTCCAACTTGGTTCTATTTATACAAAACAGAAAAAATATACTAATGCTGAAAAAGAATATCTGGAGGCAAAAAAACTGGCGCCGGATAATCCATTGCCCATCCTTTATCTTGCAGATTTGCAGATAAGCAGAAACAAATTGAATGAAGCAGAGAATATGGTGCGTGAGGCATTAAAACTTTCTTCAGATAATAACTATGCCTATGTGTTATTGGGTGATATTTATGAACGTAGAGGATTCCAGAGAAAAGCAGTATTTGATAAGAAAAAAGGAAAGTCAACGATTGGTGAAGCAGAAGCAGCGGTTAACCTCCTCAGACAGGCTGAAAATTATTATAAGCAGGCAAGGGATGATAGCCAGTTCGCCTCTTATGTGAGGGCTGAAATCGAAAGATGCGAAGTCTGGATAAAACAGTTAGAAGAAGATATCTGGTTTATCAAGGGCGGGAAAAAATGAAGTTTAATTTTTTAGAGGTGAGTTAAAAAGGAGGTAAATATGTTTAATCGTTTTTCAAAAGGGATTTCAGGATTCGGCATAATTTTCTTGATCATCTTCCTGTTGCTCATAGGGTATGTAGGATACCAAATATTCAGAATCCAGTTTACTTATTCTGCAGCAAAAAATAAGGTTGAGGATGCAGTCAAAATCGGTCCCTTAAGACCCGATGCTGAGATAATAAACGACCTTCTCTCTGAATTAAGAGAAATCAAACTCCAGCTCAATCCTGTGTATGATACAATAATAATTGACCGCACTATACCGGATTCCTTCAGAATATATGTTGCCTACAATGATTCTTCTAACATATTTGGATTTTATACATATTCACGGCATCTTGTAATTGATGTAATAATGCCGGTAAGAGCAGGGTTATAAGATATGTTTCACAACCCGGTCTTGTTGCTCAATCAAAACTTTGAACCACTGACCGTTCTGAAATTACGTCGGGCAATTACCTTACTCATTCTGGGAAAAGTTGACCTGATTGAGAATGAACGAGACAAAACCATCCGTTCAGTTAATTATGAACTTCCGTTTCCATCTGTCTTAAGGTTAAAATATTATGTCCAGATAAAAAGAAAGGATATCCCACTCAATAAAAAGAATATTTTAAAAAGAGACAATAATGAATGCCAGTATTGTGGTAAGAAAGGTGGTCAGATGACGACCGACCATGTAATTCCCAAGGCATTGGGTGGTGATGATTCCTGGGAGAATCTTGTATGTGCCTGTCTTGAATGTAATAATCGCAAAGGCAACAGGACACTCCAAGCCGCCAATATGAAATTACGCAGAAAACCAAAGAAGCCAAATTATTTCTCATTTGTCCTGCGGGAAATCGGCACTACGGATGATAAATGGCGGCCCTATCTATTTCAATCCTGAGTATAGCCATCATAAGCAGTAATATTGGAGAAATTGAGATTAAAGGGAATACATTCTACTCCAGCGAATACCTTTTAAGTTTTTATCGACCGATTAAAAACTATAATCGAGTTGAAATCTTTATAAAAAAAATTCTTGATCTTTATTGTAATGCAGGATTTCCATTCTGCAGAATAAATCCAGAAATCATAAATATGGGAGATAAAAAAGATAAGCTGATTCTTCATATAAATGAAGGAGAACGCACTGTAATAAAAGATTATCTGTTTAAGACCAGCAAAAAAACTGAGACCGGGCCACTAAGAAAAATTGCAAAGATAAAAAAAGACACATATTTTTCTTTAAAAAATCTCAACAGGATAAAAAGAGCCATTCTAAAGACAAATGCCTTTAGCGATATTACAGAAACAATTTTAAAGCACGGCGAGGATTATTTTATACTATTAGAAATAAAAGAAAAATCTACAGATTATATCATTGCCGGCGGAGCATTCGCACAAAATGAGAAGTATCTCTCTTTTGAACTCCATTCATTAAATATCTTTGGCACCCTGCGCCAGTTTAGATTTAACTACGAATCAAATATTTCTGATAGGTATGATAAAAGATTTTTAAATATCAACTATACCGAACCGGTCTTTCTATATCCGGTCATATTTGATGCCGGGATACGAATCTGGTCCTATGATTCAGCCAGACACTCCGAGTTAAATACAATTTTCAATACACCATTAAATGACTATTTGAATATCATCGTAACAAGCGGTATTGAAATAACAGGCTATCTTACTGATACAGGTAGTTATGGTTATACACATACCTTATTGGGAACAGGTTTGGAATGGAATTTTCGCAACGAAGATTGGTTTTTTTTAAATAATTTAAAATTTGACTATCTAATTAGAAACAACGAAAGAATCAGATTCTTTTTTGACGGAGAAATCGGTTATGCAAATCTCTTCATTAAACCACATTATCACTATGTAAGGACAGAGAGTTTTGGATACTTTGATTTTATTAAAATCGGTGGTGCGAAAACATTGCGGGGTTATATGGAAGATGAATTTCTTGTTAAACAGGCATTATGGTTAAATATTGAGTATAAGAGATTACCGGTCTACCCACTCTTTGATATTGCATATCTTGATTATAGTTATACCTTTGCTTATGGCGCTGGTTTTGAAGCAAAGACCAATGTGGTCAATGCTTCAATAATATTCGCAATGCCTGAAAAAGGCACCTGGAATGACGGCAAGGTTCACATATTGTTAGAAAAAAACCTATAAGGAGGACAATTGTTTTTATTTATTCTCATAAATTCCTTAATTCCTTTTGACTCACCCCTGAATATAGGAATTGATTACCTGCAGGTCAGGGGATTAAATGAAATTATTGTTATCAAACCTTTTGAACTTGAAAAAATGATTTATGATATTGACACCCTTTTCTTTATGGAAGAAAAACTCAATCGCATAGACAAAATAATAATTTCATCATTCGGGCATTTTTTTACAAAATCGAGTGAATTTAATACAATCTTCAACATAAATGCCGGCAGGAAAGAAACTGATGAACTCTATTCAAATCTCGATCTCCAGTTATCAGGCAGGATCAATGACAATATATCATTTGCCCAGGGATTAAGATTCCATTTCAGTTCAAAGATTGATTATACAGGGCCTAAACCCTGGAAAGATATTGTCCAGGCATATTTGAATGAAGGTTATATAAAATTCAAAAATAAGAAATCTGAATTCACCGTAGGCAGAAGAAATCTATTACTGGGATTCGGGGATGAACATAGTCTATTATTATCACCAACAATAGAAGGATATGATGGATTTATATTCACATACGAAGATAAATACTTTATTTTTAATTCAAGTTTCTCTGTGCTTGACCCGGAAAAAATGAGATTCATCTCAACCCACAGGTTTGGTTTGAACTTAAGAAATATTCAACTTGGCTTTTCCGAGAGTATTCTCTGGGAAGATGAGATAGAACCATTATATCTAAATTTTCTTCTTCCTTATTATCTCAGCCAGTGGGGTATTGATAGAAATGATAATATAATGTGGTGTATTGATGGATTGATACATTTTTCTAATACAGTTTTATATGGTGAATTCCTGATTGATGACTATCAGTTCAGTGAACCACCTATGGGTTATACAGAATACCCGCATAAACTTGGATTCCAATTTGGAATTAAAAAAATCATATTCGAGAAACTATTTTTTAAATTCAATTATACATTCGTTGATAAATGGGTCTATACCCATCAAGTGCCAGAGAATACTTATGTGGATGATTCATTGTGTCTGGGTTTTCCAATGGGCAATGATGTGGACCAGTTGACCTGCAATTTTAGATTTCTAAATAAAACAAAAATATTCCCCAAAATACACTTTGAATTTACAAGAAAGGGCGAAGGAAATCTGTATTTACCTTATGAGATTGAACGCGGTCCTGCATATCCAACATTTCCATCAGGCATTGTAGAGAAGAAAATCAGTATATTGCCTGGTATTGAATTTTATTTATCTCCTCGTATCTATCTAAGTTTAGAAGGTGGGAGAAAATATATCTATAATTCTGAACATATCCCTGATTTAAACAAAAACGAAAATATGTTCAATCTCTTTCTCTGGTTTTTACTTTAAGGGGTTTTATGTTAAAAACGAATGGGAAAAACTTTATAATATTTTCCATCCGGGCGCGGTTGACAATTCTATTTTCTTAAATATAATAACTTATGCTAAAAGAATTATGTGAGATAAACGGTGTAAGTGGTGATGAAGATAGAATTCGTTCTTTTATTAAAGAGAATATCTATCAATATGTGGATGAATTAATTGAAGATAATTATGGGAATTTAATTGCCCGAAAAGGGAAAATCAACAGGAAGAAAATACTCCTTGCTGCACATATGGATGAAGTCGGAATGATGATCACAAATATTGAGAAAAATGGACTTTTGAGATTCAAAACCATCGGGTTGAGAAGTCAGGCGATACTTGCGAAAAAGGTAACCATTGGAGAAAAGAAAATACCCGGTGTCATCGGTCATAAACCGATTCATCTAACCCAAAGAGGTGAAACAGATAAGGTGCCGGAGATAAAAGAACTCTTTATTGATATAGGCACCGGCTCTCGTGAAGAAACAGAAAAACTAATTCAAATTGGAGATATGGCTACATTTGATACAAAATTCAGAAAAGAAGGCGAAATAATTTATGGCAAGGCGTTTGACAATCGTATTGGTTGTTATATATTGATGGAGTTGCTCAAAAAAACCGATATCCCTGCTTATTATGCCTTTACAGTCCAGGAAGAGGTTGGATTGCGTGGTGCCAGAATTGTTACCTACCGCATAAATCCTGATATCGCAATTGCTGTTGATACAACTGGCTCAGGCGAATTCCCTGAGAAAAAAGATTTACCTGGATATCCGGCCATTGGCAGAGGACCGGTATTGACAATTGCTGATGCAACGATTCTCTGTGATAGAAATCTTTTAAGAATATTTGAAAATGTAGCAAAAAAATTTCGCATTCCCTTCCAGTTCAAACAACCAATGATAGGTGGAACCGATGCGGGTGTAATGCATATAACAAGAGAAGGCATCCCATCAGCTGTAATCTCCACACCTGCACGATACATACATTCACCTATTTCCATCGCATCAATGAACGACATAAAAAATAGTATTAGATTATTATCTTTAACAATGGAAAAGATTTTAAAAGGAGCAAAATGGAGTTAATAAAAAACCTAACTGAAATCTATGGACCTTCCGGAAGAGAAGAAAAAATTCGTTTTTTGATCAAATCTGAAATAAAAAAATTATGTAAAGATATAAAAACTGATGCCCTGGGTAATTTAATTGCCCATATACCAGCAAAAAATAAAAAGAATACAAAAAAATTGATGTTCTGCGCACATATGGATGAGATCGGATTGATTATAAAACATATTGATAATAAAGGATTTCTCAGATTTGCTGGTGTAGGTGGAATCTTTTCCGATAGGATTCTGCATCACCGGGTGCTTTTTGAAAATGGGATAATCGGTGTCATCGGGGTTGAAACAAAACCAGAAACACCAAAACCACCCGGACTTGATAACTTCTATATTGATATCGGTGCTCGGGATAAAAAAGAAGCAGAAAAATTTATTAAGATCGGTGATACCGCATCATTCTATCAGGAGACCGAGATTGTGAATAACAGGATAATCTCAAAGGCACTTGATGATCGCATCGGCTGTTATTGTTTGATTCAAACAATGAGGAAGATAAAAAATAATAAGTACGACCTGTATTTCGTCTTTTCGACGCAGGAAGAGGTTGGGCTACGGGGTGCAAGAACGAGTGCCTTCGGTATTAATCCTGATTATGCAATTGCTGTGGATGTCACCGGGACCGGTGATACACCCGAATCACCCCGCATGGCAGTTGAAATAGGAAAAGGTGTTGCCATAAAGGTAATGGATAGCGCATTTATTGCCAATCCTTTTATAAAAGAGAAGTTGATATCCTATGCCCGGCGCTTAAAAATTCTTTACCAGCTGGAGATACTTGAAAGGGGAACTACTGATGCTGCGATAATACAGGTAATCAGAGAAGGGGTTTTAAGCGGTGTCCTTTCCATCCCTACAAGGTATATCCATTCACCCAATGAGGTCTGTGATATAAATGATGTAAATGCAACAATTAAACTACTGATTTCTTGTGCTGAGCAGGGTTTTGAGTGATTGATGAAAAAAGGGTTTTCAATCGTTTTCACCTCAACAGGTTCTTCAGTCTCGCACCACATATTTTTATCTAAAACACTTCTTTTTACAATATCAACCATATTTATAATCGTAATCGGTTTTCTGATCTTCGGATTGGTAACGTATGGAACCCTGTCTTACAGAATGATTGAACTTGGAATATTGAAAAGACGCATCAGCGAAATGGAAAAAGAATTCAACAAACTCGATGCGATCAAGAAAAAATTAGAAATCAGTGAGGCAGAAAATCAAAGAATAAAGAATATGTTAGGTATTGATAAAACACCGTCTGAAGTGGCACCAGTTGTGGATAAGGTTGAAACCAAATATGAAAAAGATTTGGTCAATAAGGAATCAGCTGAAAATTTACCATCGCTTTTGCCGGTAATCGGACAGATATCAAAAAAATTTGATGAAAACCATAAAGGAATTGACATCGCTGCACCTGCCTATTCACCGGTAATTGCTGCAGGCAGCGGTAAAGTTCTTTCGGTTGGCTGGGATACATTATATGGAAATTATATCATCATCGAACACAGCGCAAATTATAAAACATTTTATGGACACTTACAATCCGTATTTGTAAAATATGGAGAGGTGGTAACTGGTGGCAAAATCATTGGATTAGTCGGTTCAACCGGTAAATCAACATCACCCCATCTCCATTATGAGGTAATCTTTAAAGAACAACCTGTTGACCCTATGGCATATCTGCCGGTGCAGGTTGAAAAAAAAGGAGGCTTATGAAGGCGCTTATCACAGGTATTTCCGGGTTTGCAGGAAGCCATCTTGCCGAATATCTATTATCATTGAATTTTGAGGTCTTTGGCACGATAAAGTGGCGTTCACGCCTGGAAAATATAGAACACATCCTTGATAAAATAAAATTATTTGAATGCGATATTCGTGATGCATCTGCAGTAAAATATGTCTTGAATGAATCGAAACCCGATTACATATTCCATCTTGCTGCCCAGAGTTATGTGCCATTTTCCTGGCGTGCACCTTCAGAAACCCTGAACACAAATATCTTAGGCGAATTGAATATCTTTGAGGGAGTGCGGGAGTTAAAGATTGACCCATTCATTCATATCGCAGGGTCAAGCGAAGAATATGGACTCGTCTATCCAGAAGAAATCCCGATTAAAGAGACAAATCCTTTGAGGCCGTTGAGCCCATATGCAGTAAGTAAGATCGCCCAGGATTTGCTCGGTTATCAGTATTATAAAAGTTATGGACTGAAGGTAATCAGAACCCGGGCATTTAATCACACAGGACCGCGCAGGGGTGAGGTATTTGTCAGTTCAAATTTTGCCCGTCAGATCATTGAGATTGAAAAGAAAAAAAGGGAACCCACCATTTATGTTGGCAATCTTGAGGCGGTAAGAGATTTTCTCGATGTGCGTGATGTGGTGCGCGGTTATTATCTTTCTTTGAAAAAAGGGACCCCTGGAGAAGTATATAATATCGCATCCGGCAAGGGAATAAAGATAAAAGAACTCCTTAATAAATTGATTGAGATGACAGAGCAGAACATCAAAATTGTGACGGATCCATCCCGCTTAAGACCTTCAGATGTAGAACTTTTGATCGGTTCAAACGAAAAATTCAAGAATGCCACAGGCTGGCAACCTGAGATACCCTTTGATAAAACCCTGCAGGATTTACTTTCCTACTGGCGTTCAAAAATTAAATGAACAGGATACTTTTAACCGGGGCTGAAGGATTTGTTGGGTCTCATCTCGTAAAGGTTTTGAAAGAGACCCTTGATATGGTCATTCCTACCTGTTATCCGCCCCTCAAACCCAAACACGGCAAATATGTGGAACTGGATATAATGAATCCTGATATGGTACGTGATGTATTCAAATCCCATAATCCGGATGTTATATTCCATCTTGCTGCAATCAGTTCAGTTGCAAAATCATTTATTGACCGCCCTTTTACTTATAATACTAATATAATCGGCACAATAAACCTTCTTGAATCAGCCCTATCATTAAACAAAAAAATAAAATTTATTTTTGTATCAACCTGTGAGGTCTATGGTGGTGGCGAGGGGCTGAAGGAAGATGCACCAATATTATTAAAAAATCCCTATGCAGTGAGTAAATATGCCTGTGAGTTGATAAGCAAAGATTATGCTGGAAATAATATAGATGTGATGATTTTGAGACCTTTTAATCATACCGGACCAGGGCAATCCGATGATTTCGTTTTACCATCTATTGCCCGGCAGATCGCAGAGATTGAACGAGGTAAAAAGACACCTTTGATTGAAGTTGGAAATATTGAGATAAAGAGAGAATTTATGAATGTGAACGATGTAGTCAATGCCTACAAACTTGCTATAGAAAAATTTATTCCGGGAGAAGTTTACAACATCTCATCAAATCAATCCCATTCTCTTAGAGAGGCATTAGACCTGTTCAAAAAATTTGCCAAGACTGATTTTGAAATAAAGATCGATCCGGCGCGTCTGCGCAAAACCGACATTCCTGTACTCACGGGCAACGGTGAAAAATTCTCTCGGCAGACAGGGTGGTTACCCAGGATAACATTTGAGAAAACAATTGAAGATTTATTGAATTACTGGCGTGCAAGGATACAAACCCTGTAGATAATAAAGTAATATATGAACATCCTCATCATCAACTGGCAGGATTGGAAAAATCCCTATGCTGGTGGCGCAGAAGTTTACCTATATGAAATATTCTCCCGCCTGATAAAAAAAGGGCATAGAGTTTTGTTACTATGTAGCAGGGGCCCAGGACAAAAAAGGTATGAAACTCTTGATGGTTTTGAAATTATTCGTGTTGGTAAAAGATTCAATTTCAACTTTTATGTTCCTTTTGCATTAAATGCAATTTTGAAAAATAAAAAAATTGATCTCATAATTGACGACCAGAATAAGATACCGTTTTTTACACCGGTTTTTACAAAAAAGAAAAATTTAATAATGATTATGCATCTATTTAGAAAAACGATATACCGGGAAACGAATTTTCTTTTTGCAGGTTATGTTTACATAACAGAAAGCCTGATTCCATTATTATATCCCCATTCCCATTTTATTGCGATATCTCAAAGCACAGCAGATGATTTAAAGAAAATGGGGATTAAACAGAAGATTTCGGTTGTTTATAGTGGAATACCTGAATTGAAAAATATTTATAATATAAAAAGAGAAAAAAATCTCGTCCTCTATGTAGGAAGGATAAAAAGATACAAATCCATAGACCATCTTTTGAAGGCGGTTAATATAATAAAAAGTGATATTCCTGTAAAACTTGCAATAGTAGGTGCTGGAGATGCATTAGAAGAATTAAAGAATCTCGCCTGTGAATTGAATTTAGAAGTTGATTTCAAGGGTTTTGTAAGCGAAGAAGAAAAATATGAAATGTATCAAAAGGCACGAGTAATTGTTCAACCTTCAATAAAAGAAGGCTGGGGACTAACAGCAATAGAAGCCCAGGCGTGTGGAACACCGGTGATCTGTGCTAATTCGCCAGGGTTGAGGGAAACACTGATAGATGGAAAGACTGGCTATCTTTATGATTATGGCAATATAACAGAACTTGCTAAAAAGATTAAGGATATACTCACTGATGATACAAAATGGCTTGAATTTTCTAATTCTGCAATTGAGTGGGCAAGGAATTTCTCCTGGGATTATTCTGCTGAAAAAATGGAGAAAATCATAATGGAAGTTTATAATGCATAATATTCCTGTTTTTAAATCAAAATCATTTTTTTATTTCTGTTTGATATTTTTCGTATGTATCCAATCAAAATTTCTATGTGCAACTGATGATTTCTATACTGCGCTTAAAAATTATGAAAATGGAAATTACCGGATTGCCCAGATATTTTTTGAAAATTTTATCAATGAAAATCCTTCTGATACATTAATCCCTGACGCAACATATCATCTTTTGAAGGTCTATGATAAAAAAGGTGAATTTATTAAATTTCTCAACCTGAGCAACTATTATTTTAACTCCTTTAAATTTCATCAAAAAAGAGTTGAAGTTTTCAATCTTTTACTCCAGAGGCTTTTAGAGAAAAAAACATACGATCTTGCATTTGATTATATAAAAAAATATGATTACCTTTGGGTCGATACCATATTCTTGAATAAAATTATTTTAAATCTCAGCACCCAGGGAAGAAATATTGATGAACTCTTACGATTTTCTCCTAATAACGATTCTTTAAAGATTTTAAAGGCTTTGGGTCTGAATGACTTTAATGAAAGGGTTAGAATCTTTAAAGAAATTAGCGGGATCAAAGGAAAATTCTATCTCATTGAAAATTATCTTTTAATGGGTGACACGGTAAATGGTTATGATGAATACCGTAAAATAAGAATTGGAGATATTCCAGATGATTATCTATATATCTGGGCAAGATTGAGCCTTGATTTTAATAAGAGTGATTTTTATAAGATCATCAATATAATGGAAGGAAAAGATAAATTGAAAGAAAAGTCAAAAATCCTGAGTATTTTTACAAGAAATGAGATGCCTGATAGTATAGTTATTAACGACCGGATAGATATCCAGATGCTCCAGAAATTTTTTAATATCCGCCATATACCCCCGAACCAATTCTCAAAACCTGAAGGAATAGATTCCATTTTAGGCGATACCACTGAAATTGAAAATAAAATCAAAGAAATTAGAAAAAATCAAAAAACAAATTTCTATCTTGATTCTCTCTACTGTGAAATCCTTTTGAAAAAAGAAAGATATGGTGAGGCATATGATATTATAAAATATTATTTAGAATTTGCTGAGACAAATAATTATGCCCGTATAATAAGGGCATTGAAACTGTATAACGAAAAAAAATACAGGAATGCATTAAAAGACCTTTTTCTTGCCTCATTCAATGACCAGCACATTAAATTTATCTATGCTGAATGTCTCGAATACAACAATCTCAATCCCGAATCTTTATATGAAGAACTATCAACGACTGCAAGCGATTCAATAATAAGACATAAAAGTTTCCGTAATTACATAAAATACACATTCCAGCAAAAAAAATACTCAACCATCGCAAAAATAAAACAAGAGGCAATTTTTACCGACACTTCATTGACCCGATATTATCTTCTGAGCCTCATCTATACCGGGAAAAAATCCAGGGCTGAATCATTGTATATCAAAACGATGGGAAGATTGGACAAAGATTTTTACTGTGCCGAGGTTCAGTATTTTGTTGAAAACAACCTTTTAATAAAAGCCCAGAACCTCATAGATTCTATTATCAACCTCCCTGATTATAGCAACGATGAAATACTGAATTATTTTGCCTGGTTTATTCCATTTCGCAGGGGTGATTATAAAAATGCCGAATCACACCTTAAAGAATTTATAAAAAAATTTAGAAATAGCAAATATTATTATTCGGCAATCTTCAAAATCGGAACCCTGAAATATTTAAACCTGGAATTTGATTCATCCGCCTATTATTATAACCTCGCCGCCACTGATTCTGCATTGAAACTTGAGGCATTAAAAAATCAGATAATAGCATTAAAAAAAACAGAACGCTGGGATGAACTGATAGAAGCCAGTAAAAAAATTATTGAAATCTGTCCTGATTCAATAAAGTCAGAATACCATTTTGAAACTGGCTATGCCTATTTAAGACAAGGAAATATCAAAAATGCAATTGAGTATCTGAAAATGGCAACGAATCTGAAACCATCGGTTGAATATCATTACTGGTTGGGTGAGGCATTCCTTGGCAAGGGGGATTTTATCCGTGCATTGTATCATTACCAGAAGGTCACAAGTGATTTCAAAAAAGACCAGATGTGGTATCCAACCGCCCTATTCAAGGCTGGACTTGCCCTTGAAATGATGGATGAAATAAAAGAAGCAAAAAATGTATACAGAAAAATAATAAAAGAATTTGGAGAGGCTGATATCTGGGCTACTGAAGCCAGAAAAAGATTGGAGCAAATGGAATGAAGAATATAAAAAAATATCTGGTTATAATTCTTTCTTTATTAATTTTGAATTGTTGTGGTTATTCCACCCGTTCTTTGTTGCCCGGTTATATTCATAAAGTTCATATAAAGATCTTTGAAAATCAGACCTATAAAACCGGGCTTGATGAGATTGCGACCGATTTGACAATCGAGGCATTTCGTAAAAATTCAAATCTCAAGATCGTGAGTGAAAACCAGGCAGATATTGTAATAAATGGTAAGGTGACTGGTTTTTCAAAGGAACCTTATGTCTATACAGGTGCACTCAATGTCTCCCAATATAAAATCACCATAAAATTTTCTGTGATTTGCTTTGACCAGGTAAAGAACACAATCTTCTGGCAGGGTGATGTTTCAGAATGGGCGGTATATACCACAGATGAAGAAGAAGGTATAAGGGAAGCCACAAAGAGAACTGCTGAGCGACTGGTAACTCTAATCCTGACCAACTGGTAAAACCGGGTGCAGATTAAAAAAATTATTGACTTTAAATGTAATATAGATATACTTATTCATGGCTTTAACCGATATTAAAGAAAAAAAGACCGAAGAAAGAAAAAGAGAAAAGAGGCTTGTGCACTTTACCAATACCGTGGTGCGGCAATTTGTTGAAACCTCTAAATTCAAAACAAAAAATACAAAGACACTTGCTGAATATATTACTAAAGGTTTGCTTGACTATGTGTTTTTTCAACAGCATAAAGAGATCGGTGAATTTAATGAAGAACACCTTCGGTATTTCTTGCTTGAATATGCTCCTCAAAAACTTGAAATAAATAAAGACTCGGGCAAAGAAATTCCTGATATATTAACCAATTTTATTGAATTTCTTGATAATGAAGGTCATATAAAAAATAGTGCTCAGTTCAAAAAAATACTTAATGAAAATGCCAAAGACTTTATAAAGTCATTACCCTTTAAGAAATCGTCCGAGAAAAAGCCACAGACAAAGATTGTAAAAGAATCCGGAGCTTCAGGTGATGTAAAAGTTGGAAGAAACGACCCCTGCCCCTGTGGTAGTGGTAAAAAATACAAAAAGTGCTGCGGAAAGAATAAATAAATTTGTTCTATTTTATTACTACAATCTTGTGCACCTTCTGATTTTCACCAATCCTTGATTGTACAAAATAGACACCACTCGGAAGTGAAGGCAATCTTATGGAATGTTCTCCCAAAGTAAATGACCTTTTTATATGCCATTCCCTTCTGCCCAGTGAATTATAAACACATAATTCAACATCCTTTGTGCCATTTAACTTTAAACGAAATTCAGGATTCCTTGAAATTGGTTGTATAAAGAGACCTTCTTCCTTAAAACCCTGCCTTGCCAGTTCTTTTATGTTAACCTGTGTTGGGAAAACAGGGAGTAAGAGATGGGATGGGTAATCTGGTGTGCGGTAGACCTTCTGAGTTGCAACGACAAAATTTGGGTCGTCGCGTTGAAATGGCGCACCAGTATTAGGGTTCTTTTCAAATCTGGGATAGTTTGAACTTGAAATTAAAATCCGGAGCCTGTGTCCGGTGTTAAAAACCTGAGCTGTGCTCCAGAGGTCAATATTGAATGTATCAGGAACATCAGGTATCAGAGAATCTTCTCGGTCAAACCCGTGCCTGTGTCTTGCTTTCAAAATACCATCAGTCACAAGTATTGACCGACCGTCTGGATATACATCAGTAACCCTTATTGCCCAATCAGTATCATAACGGTCTGATGCTGCATAAAGGACAAATTTTAGTTTACCTATCAATGTGAGTGGTGAGCTCAAGGGTGGAGTTGAAAATATCAAAACATCAGAACGATTTTCAATTGGCCTCTGGTCAATCGGACCATATCCATGGGTTAGACCAATAAATTCTCTTCCGCCATATGTTGTGCAGGGATTCGCTGGATTATATATGAATGTATCAATCTTTGAAATCGCTGGTGCAATTGTATCAATTAAATTATTTTCCCGCAAATAATATCTTTTATATACCACCTGGGGCAATGGCCATGTATCTGCCTCTACCCAGTGATTCCATAGTGTGGTATCATGTGTATCACAATCACCCATTAAATAAAATTTTACCTTTGGCGGTGGAACAGGTCCGCCTCCATCCTTAATCCAGTAATCATACCAGTCAATTAACATCTGGATAAAACTTAGTTCGTCCATCTCTGCGTTCGGTGGATATACTAAATCACCCTGTTCTCTTGTGCCCCAGGCATCACCATGGCCCCAGGGACCGATGAACAATTTCTGATTATGAAATCTTTTCTGGAGTTCACTGAATGCATCAAGCACGCCATCTGTATACATATCATACCAACCTTCAATATGGAACATTGGATAATGTGCTACATTATATTTTTGGGAAAGGTCAACAATCGACCATCTGTTGCAATAATTTGGATAATTACAAACCGAATCAATGAGCCAGGGTGTATCAACCCCTTGAAGCCAGGTCTCAACAAGTGCCTTTCTGAATTCTCCACCGGTAAATGCACAATCAAGATAAAGATTGGGCGCAGCAACCATTGGTGCACAACATACAAGATGGGGTGGCAATGCACCTGCGGCATAATACTGTGTCATTCCATGGGCAGAGGCACCAAACATTCCAACTTTTCCATTACACCAGTTTCTCGTTGCAACCCATTCTACTGCATCATAACCATCCTGCAGTTCACCCCAGCCATCAGTCCAGAATACCATTGGCTCTCCTTCAGAATCACCATAACCTCGCAGATTCTGCACCACAACAGCGTATCCCATTATATCACAGAGCAGGGTCAAATAAATGTCATCCCAGTTACGGCCATAGGGTGTGCGCTGAATTAGTGCCGGTGCCTTCAATATCGGGTTGTTCCAGAAAGGACGGTATATATCTGTGCCTAATTTTACACCATCACGCATCGGCATTCCTACACTATCGGTCTGATAGCCAAACAATAATGTAGTAATGTTTAGCACACACATAATAATTATCTTACTATATTTCATAGATACCTCCTTCTTCACCTAAGTTTAAAAATTACAATTTAAATGACAATAAATTTTCTGGTTAAGATACCTCCATTTTTATTGTATAATTTAAGAAAATATACACCCTGAATAAGATGAGGTAATTGTAGAAATGAGGCATTCAAATGCTGTTTTTCAAAAACCTTTCTTCCCAGAATATCATAAACTATAGCCCTATGATAATACTGAAAATTCTCAATTTCAAAACTCAAATTCACCTTCCTCCTGAAAATCGTTTGATTCTTATTAAACCCATTTTTTGCAATATTATCTTCTTCAATGCCAACATTCAATGGACTATATCTGAAGGCAGACAACCTTGTCCCACCTGCGTATCCCCATCTTGTATTGAACATATCCATACTCACTGGTGAAAGACCCCAGGGGCTATTTACAAAGATTATTGTATCAACAAACCAGCTATTCCCACCATTCGTTGTCTTTAAAAAAATTCCAAAGTGACTTCCCTGATATCCCTGTCTGTTTCCACCACCGACTGCAAATCCATTCTGCGCATCAATAAATTCAATTGCATATAATCCATACTTTCCGATCGAGACCGATGGTGCCATTATCTCAGTCCAGGTATTGCCACCATTGGTCGTGGAGAAAAAAACACCAGGGGATGCAGTATCCTTTAAACCACAAACCCAGCCTTTTAGATTATCTATAAAATGGACACCATAGAATTGGTATGGTGCATTTGAGATCTGTGCTGTCCAGTTAGTTCCGCCATTCGTTGTATGTAAAATCACACCATTAGTCCCCTGCCCGGTAAGGGTGTCAAAATCACCACCAACAATCCATCCTTCATTCGCATTCAAAAAATATATGCTTTTGAGCGAACCTGAAACAGGTGCACTCTGTGTAGTCCAGTTTGTTCCGCCATTGGTCGTTTTTCTAATATCACTGTTTGCACCAGCAATCCAGCCATTATTTGCATCAAGAAAGAATACATCATCCCACATTTTGCCTATGAATTCAAATGTTAAACCGTAAATATTCGTCCAGGAACTTCCCCCATTTGTAGTTTTGTATAATACTGCAGCAGGAAAGAGATTGGCAATGATACCCATTGCACTTAGATAACCGATATTATTATCAACAAAATCCATTCCAAAGACAAACATACATTGGTTTATAGTCCAGGGCTGAAATTCCTGCCAGGTTGTGCCACCATCCGTAGTTTTGTATATAATACCACCCACCTGATCCCTCACCCCACAAAGAATACCAACCATTGAATCAGCCGCTACAGCATCTAAGAATCCATTATCAGTCATCTCATAATGACGTGTCTCCCATATTGAGAGACCGAATAAAAAATTTAAAAGCAAAACAAACATAACAAATTTGACCTTCATTATATCCTCCTTTCCAGTTAACAATCTTAACCATACTTAACGCTCCAATTATAATTTTATCAATATTATCTATTTTGTCAATAGCCATTTATTATTTTTTTCCACCCTTGACAAATGACTATTTTTACTTAAAATTATATACTTACATTTATGAATATTAACGAATATCTCGCCGCGAAGAAACAAATTGTGGATGAGGCACTGAAAAAATATTTCAGTGATCGTAATCCATTCTTTGAAATTATGTACTATTCCCTTGACCGGGGTAAAAGGATAAGACCAATCCTTGCCATAGCGAGTTATGAGGCAAACGGTGGCAAGGATATCAACGAAATAATCTCCATCGCCTGCGGGCTT
The DNA here is from genome assembly GCA_036796695.1 of bacterium. Classification (GTDB taxonomy): domain Bacteria; phylum Hydrothermota; class Tepidihabitantia; order SM23-42; family JAOAFX01; genus JAOAFX01. The sequence goes on along the minus strand of DAIRCK010000008.1, from coordinate 66,228 downwards.
GAATTGATACATACCTATTCCCTTATCCATGATGATCTTCCGGCAATGGATAATGATGATTATCGCCGGGGAAAGGAATCCGCACATAAAAAATTTGGCGAAGCCATTGCTGTCCTTTCTGGTGATGGACTATTTGCCTATGCCTTTGAATTGTTCGCACAATCAGAAAACCATCTCCAACAGAGAATTAGGATAGTAAGAGAAGTGAGTGAGGCAGTCGGTCCAAAGGGCGTTGTATATGGGCAGATCCTTGATATACAGGAGCATAAAAATTTTAATCCAAAATCATTACGACAGATACATTTAAACAAGACCGCAAAATTTATCGCCTTATCAATAAAGGTCGGTGCGATAATGGCAGAAGCACCAGAAGATAGAATAAGAATACTGGAAAAGGCTGGTTTATATCTTGGCATACTCTTCCAGTATACAGACGATATCCTTGATGTTACGGGCAAAAAAGAGAAACTGGGCAAAACACCTCAAAAGGACATTTTACAGGAAAAACTTACTGCACCAAGGGTTTATGGACTTTCTGGTGCAAAATTTCGTGCCCAGAGATATGCGACCCTTGCAAAAAATCTTTTCAACCAACTGGGAAGGGATTTTGAAATATTCAGCGCAATCACCGACTTTGTCCTCAATCGCACATTTTAATATGCAATTCCATTATATTTTGATCTAAATCTTTTAAACAGAGATAAATGGCATTACTTGAAAAGATAAACAAACCTGATGATTTAAAAAAATATTCAGTTGAACAACTCCTGGTGCTTGCAAAAGAAATCAGGGAAGAAATTCTAAAGACCGTTGCAAATAATGGAGGACACTTAGCACCATCACTGGGAGTTGTAGAACTAACCCTCGCTATTTATCGGGTATTTGATGGTGAAAGAGATAAAATAATCTGGGATGTGGGGCATCAAACATATGCACAGAAATTGATTACAGGCAGAAGAGAAACATTCTCAACTTTAAGGACCTACAAAGGTATCAGCGGATTTCCCAAAAGAGAAGAATCAAAATACGACCATTTTAACACTGGCCATTCTTCAACCTCTTTATCTGCAGCTGCAGGTTTTGCCATTGCCAGAGATTTTAAAGGTGATAACTATCATATCATAAGTGTGATCGGAGACGGTTCGCTTGGTGCTGGTATGGCATTTGAAGCATTAAATTATATCGGACAATTAAAAAAAGATGTCATTGTAATTCTCAATGACAACGAAAGATCTATCGGTGAAACTGTAGGTGCTTTATCACAATATCTCACAAAAATTATAACCACAAGAACCTACAATAGATTCCGTGACGACCTCTGGGTGTTTCTTGGTAAATTCCCGCCATTTTTCCGAGATCGAGCAAGAAATTTTGCGAAAAGAATTCAGGAAGGACTGAAAGGCTTATACTCACCCTCAGTGATCTTTGAGGAACTCGGTTTCAGATATATTGGACCACTCAATGGACATAAATTAAATGAACTCATTGATACATTCTCAAGAGTAAAAGATATGCATGGACCGAGATTGATCCATATCGTAACAAAAAAAGGAAAGGGATATAAAATTGCCGAAGAAGCGCCGGAAAGATTCCATGGTATCGGACCATTTGATATCAATACTGGAGAAGAGAAACAAAAATCAAATTCATATACAAAGGTATTTGGTGATGCAATTGTAAGATTTGCAGAAAAAAATGAAAAAATAGTTGCAATAACTGCGGGAATGTGCCTGGGAACTGGCTTGAAGGATTTCTCATTAAAGTATCCTGAACGATTCTTTGATGTGGGTATCTGTGAACAGCATGGGGTCACTATGGCAGCCGCACTTGCGCTTGAAGGTTATATACCGATCTGTGCAATATATTCGACATTTCTCCAGCGTGCCTATGACCAGATAATCCATGATGTATGTCTCCAAAATGCACCTGTGATATTCGCAATCGATCGTGCTGGCATTGTTGGAGAAGACGGGCAAACCCATCATGGTCCTTTTGATTTATCTTATCTTAACTGTATTCCTAATATGGTAATCAGTGCCCCCAAAAATGGTGAAGAACTGGTCTGTCTTTTAAAAACAGCAATAGAATATCGTAAAGGACCATTTGCCATCCGTTATCCACGCGGCAATTGCGAACCACCAGACAATTTTAATATTCAACCGGTTGAAATTGGCAAATGGGAAATTCTAAATCAGGGCAAAGAAATTGCAATAATTGCCTGTGGTTCAATGGTTCAGGTATGCCTTGAAGTTTTATCTCTATTACAAAAAAATAAAATTAATCCATTTCTAATAAATGCCCGATTTGTTAAACCATTTGACTATGAATTACTTGATAGACTTGCTCAAGAAATCAAAACAATATTCAGCGTTGAAGAAAATACCTTTATCGGCGGGTTGGGCAGTATGATTGCACTCTATCTATCAAATAAAAGCTCAACAATTAAAGTCCACACAATCTCACTGCCAGATAAATTTATTACACATGGTGCAAGAAATATTCTTCTCAACTTAGTTGGTCTTGACACCAAACCTATTGCGGATAAAATTATTAAATTGCTATGACTTTATTTTTAATTCTATTAATAAACCAGTTTACTCAGCCTTTTGAGATAAAGACATTTGTCACTTCGGATGCACAATATATCATCTATGCAAGGTTTTATCAGGGTGAGTTAATCAGTATTGATAGTATTGTGCCAATATTCAGTTATCTTTCTACAGGGTTAAAAAAGAAGAATCAGAAATTTTTATTGAAAGAACTCCAGAGTGATTTGATTAAAAAAGGCGGATATGCAAATAAAGGATTATTCGGCACATTTGAGGTTCCACTTCCCAAAGGTGGATTCAGTGATTTTATGGGCGAAACTGGGAAACTTGATGTTGGCGGTTATATAAAGATTACCATTGGCGGGACCGAAACATTTTATTCAAATCTGCCTCCTGACCAACAGAGAACCTCACTATTACCTGAATTGAAGATGGAACAGGAAATGGCAGTAAATCTGGATGGTGAGGTTGGTGACCGTATGAGGGTATTCATTGACCACAATTCAACAAGGGTGGATGAAAATGAAAATAAAATTCGCGTGACCTATAAAGGCAAAGAAGATGAGATACTCCAGGAACTTGAAGGTGGTGACACACAACTTTCCATTCCTGGGACGAGTTATACCGGGGATATCCCATCTCATCAGGGACTGTTTGGGCTTAAATCGACTGCAAAATTAGGACCGGTTGATATTGTTGCAATTGCCTCCAGGGAACAGACCCAGTTTAGTGAGCAGGAAATAACCGGTGGTGCAGAAAGTATGCCTGATACAATCTGGGCAAGGGATTATCAAAAAAGGCAGTTTTTCTGGCTCGGCACGAACGACTCAATCATTGAACTACGAGTTTTTATTGATGATGGCAATCCAGCAAATAATAATAATGGAATCACGCGTTATGCCTATGCCTATCTTGATCTGAATGATGACAATGTTCCGGATGATAGCGCAGAAAAAGAAGAAGGGTTTTTCACTTTAAGATATGAAGGTCCTGACCAGGATTATCAATTTTTTGGTAGAAGGGCGAATATCATTGAATTAAAAAACAGCCTTTATAATAATATTGAGGCACTCGGTGTTTACTATCGCAAAATCGATAATCAGGGGAAAGAGGATACTGTCGGTTTTGTTGGTTCTGATACATTTAGATTAAAACTTATATGTCCAAGGACCTTCAGACCAACATCGCTTACCTGGAAGTATTACGAACTAAAGAATTACTATCGCATTGGTAACCCAGGAGGCACGGTTGATACAATCAGAATATATCACAATGTAGCAAATGGTATTGACGAAGATATTTATCAAAACAAAACCTTAATATCAATTCTCGGGCTTGATAATGATAACAATAATGTTGTTGACCCATATAATGGATATGGTGGATTTGATTTTAATCGTGGGCTTCTCATCTTCCCTGAACCAACACCTTTTGTTAACACCAATCTTCCTGAGCCAGATTCAGTAGTGTATACAAATCCATATTACGCAATAGGCCAGGATAGATATTACATATATACAAAATCCGTTCAGTTAAAACGCATTTTCAGCATTCCATTTAACACAAAAAGGGTAAAGGTTTATATAAATGACGTTCTGGTAGATTCTACTCAATATATTGTAGATTACACTGAAGGTAAACTTGAATTTTTAAGGCCCCTTTCCGTAACGGATAGAGTTCGTATTCAGGCAGAATACTCGACTATGTTCTCTTTATCCCAAAAATCGCTGATTGGACTGAGGGCAAATTCAAAAATCTTTGGCGAGGGCAATTTAGGTTCTTCTTTCTTTTATCGCACAGAATCATATCAGACAGCACCTTATGAACATATCCGGCTGAATGAAGAACCGTATAATAGAATGGTCTGGGAGGTAGATTTTGCTTTGCCTGGGAAGGTTCCTTATTTAACAGAACTCGTTGACAATTTACCTCTTATCCAGACCGAGACCGAATCAAAATTCAATATTAATTTTGAAGGTGCATATTCATTTTCAAATATAAACTCACAGAATGCTGTCTACCTCGATGATTTTGAAGCCACAACTATAAACCACGCAGTCACATTAACAAAAAATTACTGGCATCTTTGTTCCAAACCGGTAAATCAGGACACCGGGAATTTCGCCAAAAAAAGAATCATCTGGTATAATCCACCGAGTAAAAATGTATTCCGGATGAAAGATATTTACAATAATCCAATTGACCCCCAGGCGATTGCTGAAGTTTTACAGATTCAATTTACCCCTGATAATCAACAATCCTTTGCCGGCTTAACCCAGTATATCACAAACACAAATCTTGATGAATGTGAAAATATAGAGTTGATCGTAAATGGGAAGGGTGGTAAAATGCACATAGAGGTTGCTGAAGAAATCAGTGAAGATCAATTGCGCCGGAATAAAAAAGGCGAACTTGTTGGTATCAATACATTTGAAGATGAAGATAATGCACCAAGGAACTTCTCCTGGGATGCGGTAAATGAAGATAGAGGCCTTGATAATGTTGCCGGTAAAGATGCCCAGGATGTAAGTGGTGATGATGGAAACGATGATTACATAGATGAAGATTATTCAGGTGGAATTAACGGTACCGAAGGAAATAGAATATGGGATACAGAAGACATAGACAGAAATGGGATATTCAATTTAAGTTCTAATATATACCATAGTTTTTCTATCCATTTGGATTCAACAAGATTTCTTGTTGAAGGTGGTCTAAAGAGTGGCTGGAAAATGTTCCGCATCCCATTAAAGGATTCGCTGGCGCGTGATACTGTTTTTGGCACAATAAACTGGCAAAATATTAAATTTGTTCGTATATGGTTTGACAACTTTTCTCGCTCTGACACCATATACATTCATAAATTGAGTTTAACCGGTAGTAGATGGAAGAATTATGGCATTGCCACCAGGGATTCTCTAAATCCCGTTGATACAACAGAAAAATTCGTTATTACGCCGGTAAATACAGAGACCCACACTTATTACAAACCACCCTATCCACTTCCGATCGACCCGCTCACAGGTAAAACAATAAACGAGGGTGGGCTTGAATTCAATCTACTCAATATCAAAGAAAACCACACGTGCATTGCATATCGTAGAGTGGAAACACAGGAAGACTACCGTGGCTATGATACACTCGTATTTTATTTTCGGACCCTGCACTCAAATCCAGAAATTGCCCTGCGCTTTGGTTCAGATTCGAATTTCTATGAATATAAAACCAATTACGAATCAGGTATACTGGGTTATAATAACTGGCGAAAATATACAGTGGTGATGGCTAATTTCCCTGAATTGAAGAAAAAAACCGGTGGTGTCGGAAAATTCACTGAAGGCCCTTATACTGTTTCTGGAAATCCATCATTACAAAACAATGGATTCTTTGAAATAAGAATCACAAATCAATTTACAACCCCACTCACTGATACAATGTGGTTCAATGATATTAAACTTACATCTCCCAAATATGAGATCGGCAGAATCTTCAGGTCAAACGGTTCATTAAATATTGCTGATCTCTCCAGTATGACCTTTGCTTATTCAGAATCAAATGGGAAATTTAAGAGATTATCTGAATCCAAGGGTATTTCAACATCCGGTCCAGGTAAAAATTATGGAGCAAACGTCCTTATTTCACTTGATAAATTCTTACCCCAAACCTGGGGGTTCAGTATTCCACTTGGATTGAGTTATAACCGAAATATTCAGGAACCAAGATACTCATCAATCATTGCATCCGATATCGAATTAGATGATTCAAGCCGTGCCCTGGAAAAATCAATGAGCACAGTAAGGGGTTATAACTTGAGTTATTCAAAAAGCGGATCAAAAAACTGGCTTATGAAACAAATACTGGATAATCTAAGATTATCCCATGACCGCACAATAAACACTTCAAATGGGCCAAAAAATGTAGATACATCAGACTTCAGAAATTATCGAGGCGATTACACCCTTAATCCAAAGGTTTCAATAAAATTACTAAAACAATCAATATCCCTTCTTCCCCAAACAATCACCTTCGGTTCTGTGTATGCTGATAACCACATAAAGTCGTTACGTCGTGATAGTGTGAATCAGCCATTTGGCACAAGCCCGGGCTATCCCCAGCATAAAAAAACAATTACCCCGAGTTTTTCTACAAATTATTCTCCACATAAAATTATATCAACATCTTATAACTTTGCTCAGACAAGGGATTCGGTATCGGAGAAATGGCGTTTTGGTGAAGAAGTTAACCGCACCCAGACATTCAACAGCCGTATTTCAAAAGATTTGATCATTCTCAATCCATCATTACAATTTGCTTCAAGTTATAACGAAGACCACAGATTTGAACTACGTAACCCTGACCGCAGGGGAATTAATAATAGTTTAAATATAAGTATTGCAACGACGGCTGATATCAAAAAAGTGGTGAAATTCTTCACCCGTTTACGCGATGAATCAAAGGATAGTTTGCAGATTCCTGGTTCACCGCTATGGGTTTTAAAACAGATCGAAACCTTTGTTGACCTTCTTCAGAATCCAAGTATAAATTTCACGCGTCAAAAATCATCTGGCTATTACAGCAAAGTGAGACCTGATTTAAAATATCAATTTGGTCTTGTTGACACAATCCCAACTGATCAGATCGATCCCAATAGTTATTCAAGCCGAAGCATAGGTGATAACTTTAGTGTGGGTTCGGGTGTAAGTTATAAAATATTCAGTCTGAATGGTAGTTATTCAAAACAAATTAGTAGAAGTTTTGGTTATAGCGGGGATGAAAATAGAAGTGTTGGTGAATCCTATCCCGGTGCAAACTTAAGAATTTCAAGTGTTGAAAAAATTCCAATCTTAAAGAAATATGCCCATAATTCCTCAATAAATATAAGTCTAAACCAGAATTATCAAAAACTTTACCGTATCTCCCCTGATACTACACCTGAATTGACATCGGATAGTAAAACTATATCTTTCAATCCACTCCTTGGATGGCAGGTAAACTGGAAAAGAGGTATCACCACAAATACAAATATTAATTACTCTGAAACACAGAGCCATCAATATTCTGATATGTTCGTAAACCCAGCCAAATCTGTAAACTGGGGTGGTTCTATCTCCTTTGCCTATACCTTTAGCGCACCGAGAGGTATATCCCTTCCATTACTCCAGGGGATTAGATTTGCTTCCAATCTAACCACAAATCTTACATACAGTTATAACCGCAATACGAGTTATTCCGCCTCATTGGAATATCCCAATGAACTTGATATGAATAATCCTGTGGTTGATAATGAAAATAGCAATATTGATCTTTCCCTCAGTTATAATTTTTCAACGAGCATAACAGGTGGGGCAACACTGAATTACTCACGTAATCAGGATCGGGTATTTAACAATAGTTACCGAAGGGTAGGTCTAAATATATGGGCAAATATAAATTTCTAATAACTATTTTATTCTCTTTGTTCTTTATAAATAAAATGAGTGCAAAAGAGCCCTATGATTATCTTGTAGAATTCTGCAAATTTGGCAATCGAACAATTGGAACCGGAGGGCACAAAAATGCTTTTAATTATATTATAAAAAATTTAAAAAACCCTGAAATAGATTCTTTTGTTATCGACGGTATCTGGCTTTACAATATTTATCAAAAATTTCCTGGGAAAGAACCCTTAATCGGTATTGGGACACACTGGGATTCAGACCAGAACTGTCCAGGCGCCAATGATGGTGGTTCAACCGTAGCATTGCTATTAAAACTCGCTGATACCCTTTCAAAAAATCCCTCTGATATGAGTGTTCATCTATTGTTCTTTGACGGCGAAGATGTAGATAAAGCTGAACTTTATGGTTCAACACACTTTGCTGCGAAATGTCTTGACCATTATTCCTTTATATTGATTATTGATATGCTGGGAGATAAAAACCTCCAGATCTATAAAGAAGGAAATTCCACGAAATTTTTCCCCTCACTTGTTGATTCAATCTGGCAGATCGGGATGATGGAGGCACCAGATTTTTTTATTCCTGCAATTAAATATTTTATCATAGATGACCATATGCCATTAATAAAATATGGCATAAGGGCTATTGATATAATTGATTTTGATTATCCTTACTGGGATACCCCATTTGATACGATTGATAAATGCAGTAAGGAAAATTTAAATAAAATATATAGATTTTTATTGAGAATAGTTTATCCCGAATATTGATGAAGCGCAAAGAGATTATTACTTTATCCATTTTGGTCTTTATCCTTTTGATAATAAATATTTTGAATTATAAAATATGGAACTCTAATAAAAAAAGTTATGCATTGATGATAGAAGAAGAAATGCGACAAATTTCAATTAACATAGCAGGTGCAGAACAATTTGAAATGTTACCCGGAATTGGACCTGCTTTAGCACAAAGGATAGTTGAATATCGTGAAAAATATGGTGAATTCAAAAAGATAGAAGATATAAAAAAAGTTAAGGGAATTGGTGAAAAATTATTCGAAAAAATTAAGCCCTACATAAAACTTTAAATTTTTGATAATTGACAAATAATTAGATTAGATTATCATTACCTGTGAATAAAAGATATGATAAAGTCGCTTATCTATTTCTAATTCCCGCAATGCTGATAATTTTTATATTCCGATTCTATCCCATAATCCAGGCGATAGGGATGAGTTTCTATAACTGGTCTATCGCCGGTCCGCTCAAGTTTATCTGGTTTAAGAATTATTACAGACTTTTAATAGACCCAAAATTTTATCAATCACTCATAAATACATTCTGGTATGTGCTTGGGGTGGTTCCCCTGACAATCGTTATTTCCGTAATTATTGCCTACCTTTTGAATCAAAAGATAAAAGGACAGGGAATATACAGAACAATCTATTATCTACCAGTCGTCACATCCATTGTTGCGATCAGTGTGGTCTGGCGCTGGATATTCAATCCTGACCGTGGGATATTAAATGCATTCTTTGGAGTCTTTAATATTACAGGGTTAAAATGGCTGAATGATTCAAGGGGAATCTTTGAGATAATATTAAATACTGAACTTCCTGGATTTTTTACCGGACCTTCTATCGCACTTTGTTGTCTAATGGTAATGGCAATATGGCATAATATTGGATATTGTATTATTATCTGCCTTGCCGGACTCCAGAACATCCCTGCCCAGTATTATGAGGCAGCAAAAATAGATGGAGCAAGGGGCTGGCACTTATTCTGGGGTATTACAATTCCCATTCTTTCACCCACGATATTTTATCTACTCGTAACCCAATCAATAATTGCCTTCAATACATTTACCCCGGTCTATGTAATGACACAACCACCAGGAGGCCCTCTGGGCACAACGAGTCTTGTAGTATATTATTTATACGAACAATCCTTCAGATTATGGAATCTTGGTTATGCAAATGCCATTGCCTTTGTTATCTTCATCATCATCTTTACCCTGACAAAACTCCAGCAAAAATTTTTAGAACAAAGGGTTTATTATGAATAAAAAGTTTATACATTTGATATTGATACTGGGAACGATATGGATGGTTCTGCCATTTTTCTGGATGGTATCGACATCTTTAAAGACCCAGGATGAAGCCTTAAAATTCCCACCAACCATTATTCCGGAAAAACCCATATTCAACAATTTCATTGAGGCATTTAAACAGGTTGATTTTACAAGATATTTTATTAACACCATAATAATGACAACAGGTTCTGTCCTGCTTGTTTATTTCACAACCATCCTCTCTGCCTATGCCTTTGCGCGGCTAAAATTTCAGGGGAGAGAATTTATTTTCGGTCTGTTTCTTGCAATGATGATGATCCCAATGCCTGTATATCTTGCCCCCTCCTATGTCATACTCAGTAAATTTCATTTTATTGATACATTCTGGGCATTAATAATCCCCTGGAGTGTCAATATATTCGCAATATTCCTGTTAAGACAGCATTTTAAATCCCTGCCCCAGGAACTATTTGATGCCGCAAAAATCGATGGATTAAATCACTGGCAGATCATAAAGAATATCGTCATTCCATTGTCCAGACCAGTGCTTATAACCATAGGCATTTTTGAAATAATAACAAACTGGAATTCTTTTCTCTGGCCCCTTATTGTGACGCACTCAGATTCTATGCGCACAATTCAAACCGGTCTTGCCTATTTTGCCCAGGCAGAATCAACTAACTACCCCCTGCTCTGTGCTGCCTCTACATTCACGACCATCCCCCTTATAATCCTCTATTTCTTTGTTCAAAAACAGATTATGGAATCTTATGCAAGGAGTGGGTTAAAAGAATAACAGGTTGATAATGAAATTAATAGAGGCAAAAGATGTGGAATGGTATTCAGGGAAAGATACCCAAACTTATCCCAGACGTGTAAAAGTTGATGGAACCTGGCGGGAAGTATTCAGTTTTGAAAAACAGGTCTTTGAAGAATTTTCATCCCGGAATAGATACACAATATTTCTATGCCATATCGGAGATAATGAAATAGTCAAGGTAAAGGTCATTGGGTGTTGACTTTTATAAAAATTTAAATAGAATATAAGTTATGCAAAGCAATGGGCGGTTAGCTCAGTCCTGGTTAGAGCGTCTGCTTGACATGCAGGAGGCCACCCGTTCAAGTCGGGTACCGCCCATATTGCGGGTAAATTCCAGATTCCCGATCTTAGATTTTAGAATAATTTCTAAAATTGAAAAACTACCGCTTCGGAAAATTAGCAAAATAAGGAATCTGGAACAAAGGAGTGCGAGGTAGACCTGATGGAAGAGGTCCTGGAAAGGCTTATAAAGATAAGGGACCTTGATGAAGAAATAAAAAGGAATGAACTCTTCTTAAAAAATATCCCGGAAAAGATCACCGCACTCAAGAAGGAAATCGACAGGAAGAATAATCAATTAAATCAAACAAAAAACAGGCTGGTAGAGATAAAAAAATCTTATAAATTAAAAGAGGGAGATATTGCCGAGAACGAAACAAAGGTTAGTAAATTAAATCAGCAAATTCATACTGTAAAGACGAACGAGGAATACAGGGCAATTCTTAAAGAGATTGATTTTCTTAAAAATGCGCGTATGTCAATTGAAGAAGAGATGATAAATCTTCTTGAAGAAGAAGAAAAAATAAAAAACACAATAGGAAATCTTGAAAAAGAGACAAAAGAATTTGTTGAAAAAAAGAGTCGTGAAATTCAAGAACTCGAAGCCCAGAAAAATCAAATCATTGATGACCAGAATATAAAGAAATTTATGTTCCAGGATGAGGTAAAAAAACTTCCTGATGAAATCAGAAAAATTTATGAAAGGATTAAAAAAGCAAGGGAAAAGGCAATTTGTATTGTTACTGACCAAGGAATATGCACCGGGTGTTATACAAATATCACACCCCAGACCTTAAATGAACTGAAGAAAAAGGACAGATTCATTCTTTGCGACTCCTGCGGTAGAATACTTATTTATGGTTCCTGACGGTGTCGTTGCTTATATTGATGGTTCATCCCGCGGCAATCCCGGACCTTCAGGGATAGGCATCGTAATATTTAATAAACACAACCAAGAAGAACCGATCGCCCGGATTTCCAGATACATTGGTATTACCACCAATAATGTTGCAGAATATGAAGCCCTTATATATGCATTAAAGTGGCTGTTGGACAATCAGTTTTTAAATGCTGAAATATATATGGATTCTGAACTTGTCTATAAACAACTTATGGGCGATTATCGGATAAAAATACCGCATATTAAAAACCTTGCGGAGCGTGCCCGGAGTTTGCTCAACAAATTTGAAAAAATTGAACTTAAATTTACACCCCGTGTAAAAAATCGTTTAGCCAACCATCTTGCACAGAAAATTGCCAAAACCATAAAAGAGAAAAAAACAACCCAGAAAAAATGAATCAAAAGAAAGAGATAAATCCCGCAAGAATACTGATATTTGGTTATATAAGTATAATTATTATTGGCGCAATACTACTCTCTTTACCAATCTCAACGACTAACGGCATTTCTCTTATTGATGCAATATTTACTTCAACCTCAGCCCTGTGTGTTACTGGTTTGATCGTAAAAAATACTGCAACGGATTTCACTTTATTCGGCAAATGTGTAATTCTTTTATTGATACAGATTGGTGGATTGGGATATATGACACTATCAACATCCTTTTTTTTCTTTTTAGGCAAGAAAATTTCTCTGCGTGACCGTATGTTATTTAAGGAATCGATAAATGTTCTCAGTTATGATAACCTGATGCGCTTTGCCTGGAGAATCTTTAGAATCACATTCGTCGTTGAAATAATAGGTGCGGTATTATTTTATTTCAGTTTTGTAAAAAAATTCAGCCCACCGATTGCTCTTTGCCATGCAATTTTTCATTCAATATCAGCATTCTGTAATGCAGGATTTTCTACATTTTCTGAAAATTTAATACTCTTCTCAAACGCTTGGAGCGTGCCTTTGATCGCCTCAATATTGATAATCACTGGCGGCATTGGGTTTATTGTGATATCAGATACCTATTACATTTTGATAAAAAAAGAAAGAAAGGAACTCTCCCTCCATTCAAAGATTGTTTTAAAGACGACATTTATACTATTGATAGTGGGAACTTTATTTATATTCTTTTATGAAGGTCAAAAAAGTCTTGTCCAATATTCCCTGCCAATGAAGATAATTCACTCATTTTTTCAGGCAGTCGCACCAAGGACCGCTGGTTTTAATACCATAAATATCGCTTCATTTTCAAACATAACATTATTTTTACTTATTGTTTTTATGTTCATTGGTGCCTCACCAGGTGGAACCGGAGGTGGTGTTAAAACCTCAACCTTCAGTCTTATGTTAATATGGATTAAAGAACTTCTATTTGGTAGGTATAAAAATGATGTCACAACGATGAAAAAAAGAATTCCGCAGGAGCAGGCAATGCGTTCATTTCTCCTTATATCCCTTTCTTCATTTTTGATCTTTACTGCTTTCTTTTTAATTCTTTTGCTTGACAATGCCCAACCATTAAAATTGCTATTTGAAATCTTCTCTGCATTCGGAACGGTTGGACTATCTCTGGGCTCAGTCATTAATCCAGCATGCAGTTATGCCTGTGACCTTTCTCCTGCAGGTAAATTGATACTTATCTTTATGATGCTTACCGGAAGGGTAGGCACTTTAACATTGGGCAGTGCCCTTATAAAACCCCATAGTTATGATTTTTCATACCCTGAGGAACCGATCGTCATAGGTTAAAATATTCCCCTATCTATTGACATTTTTAATAAAATATATATAATATAATATGCTCGTTTTGATGGAAAACGCTAATGTAAAGCAGGTATTCTTTTTTATTTATGGGGACCTGCAATTTTCTTCTTCAAAATTTTCTAAATAAGGAAAAGATATGAAACAATTCGTTGTTATAGGTCTTGGTAGATTTGGTTCAAGTATTGCCCGGGCACTTGCAGAAAAAAACTTTGAGGTTCTTGCAATGGACCGTAATGAAGAAAGGGTCAAAGAAATTGAAGGCACTGTTTCCCAATCTGTGGTTGTTGATGCAACGGATGAGAAGGCATTAAAAGAATTGGGTATAAAGGAGTTTGATACTGCGATTGTGAGCATTGGCGAGAATATTGAAGACAGCATTATGGTAACATTATTATTGAAGGAATTAGGCGTAAAACAGGTTATTGTTAAGGCACACAATGAACTCCATGCCAAGATTCTTGAAAAGGTTGGTGCAGATAGAATAATCTTTCCTGAAAAAGAAATGGGCGAAAAACTGGCAGAAAGCCTTGCCAGCCCGAAGATATTTGACTATATTGAATTATCCACAGAATATGGAATTCTTGAAATGATTGCTCCGAAAAAATTTTGTGACAAGACCCTTAGTGAATTGAACCTCAGAGAAAAATTTGGCATAAGTGTTATGGCAATAAAAAGGAAGATGCCCTATACCAAACCTGATGGTTCACCCGATTTTGAGGAAAAAATAATCATAGGTCCAGGGGGCGCAGATGAGATTTTACAGGGCGATATCCTTGTTTTACTTGGAAAGTATAAAGATCTAAATCGTATTCAAAAATTATGAATAGTGACTTTCAGGACCTTCTGGAACTCTCGGAATTTTATATTCTGAGTCAGAAATATGAAGAAGCAATAAAGATCCTAAAAAAGGCTCAGAAAATCAATAATCGTGAACCCAAACTTTATTATAATTTCGGTATTGCCTATGAGGCATTGAATGAACGAGACAAAGCAATAAATTCTTTCCGTCAGGCACTTTCTCTGGACCCTAATTTCCAATCAGCACAGGAACATCTTAACAAGTTAATCAAAGGATGAATGTCTTTCATTCTCCTCAAAAATTGTAAATCAATAAATTTAAATAAAAACTGTATCCAAGAATGTAGCATCCTTATCAATAATAACCGGATTTCAAAATTAATCTTAAATCAATCTATTGCAGAAAACCTTGCTCGTTTCCTGCATAACAATTGTGCAAACTTCAAAATTTTTGATATCCAGCATAATTATATTCTACCTGGATTCACCGATTCACACACCCATCTTCTTGCCCAGGGCATAGAACTCCAGCGTGTGGATTTGAGTAAGTGTTGCTCTCTTGATGAATGCATAGAAAGAATGAAAAAAGAAAAAGAAAGAGAGGTTATTTTGGGGGTCAACTGGGATGAATCTCTCTGGAACAAAGGTAAAAAAGATGATCTAAACCGGAGAATGCTGGATGAAGTCTCAAAAAATAAACCCGTGATTATGCGGAGGATCTGTGGACATTTTGCAGTCTGCAATACAAAGGCACTTGATTATATATCCAGAGACTGGAAAATAGTAGACAGAAAAAATGGCTGGCTTTATGAAGATGCTGCGCTATATTTAAACAGAATATTCAAACCTACTTTTGAAATGTATAAAACAGGACTTGAACTGGCAACAAAGAAAGCCCTTTCAATGGGAATAACCTCCATTCACGAGATCACTGATACTAATGGTTTTAAAATATATCAGTCTTTAAGGGAAAGATTAAAATTGCGAGTCGCACTATACCTTACAGACGGATACCCTTCTGTGATTGATGCCGGTATCCAATTAAATTTAGGAGATGATTTCTTGAAATTCATCGGTCTGAAGGTATTTATGGATGGTTCTATAGGCGCCCGAACCGCTGCGCTCAGGAGACCTTATAAAAATACAAAAAACCGAGGGAAAATCCTCATCTCAGAAAAAAAACTATTGAATCTGATAAAATTGGCACAGAATAATTCAATCCAGTTGATGATACATTCAATTGGTGATCGTTCAACTGATCTGATTTTGAAAATTTTCAAACTGGCAGGTATAGGAAAGAATCCACGCCGACATAGATTGGAACATCTTGAAATCCTTGATGCAAGGCAGATAAAAGAAATCGCCCGTTTAAATTTAATTGCCTCAATGCAGCCAAATTTTTTGCGCTGGCAAATTCCTGGGAATATGTATGAAAAAAATCTTGGTAGAAAATATAAAAATATGAATTGTTTTAAAAAAATAAAAGAGGCCGGAATAAAATTGATTTTTGGTTCTGATTGTATGCCATTGGGTCCATTATACGGTATCAATCTTGCGGTCAACCACCCGTTTAATGAAAATCGATTGGAACCCGCTGAGGCGATAAACCTGTATACACAAACCCCGCCTTTTGCAACTTTTGATGAAGATAAAAAGGGTGTTATTGAAGAAGGTAGACTTGCTGATATTATTGTGATTGACAAAAATCCTTTAGTCAAAGAAAATCTTAATAATATAAAAATATTAAAAATATTTGTCGGTGGTGAACTCGTTTATCAAAATAGTTATTAAAAAATTCTTGTAATTTAATTTTATGAAAAATTTTTTCTGGCTTCTTAAAAAGGCATACAGCAAATTCAATGCTGACCGCTGCCCTCTAATTGCCTCAGCACTTGTAAATGCAGGAATATTCAGTCTCTTTCCTCTAATCCTTGGCATTTTATCATTTTCATTTTTTATCCTTGGCTCATCCCAGGGAATTATTGAGAAAATCCTGCCAATTTTGAAACAAATAATACCCATCGGGCTTGAAGAAATCATAAAAAATATAAGGGCAATAAGACAGACATCAATAATCATTGCCATCATCGGTATGCTCGGTTTCTTATGGGGATCAGCAAGTATATTTGGTGCCATTGAATCGAGTTTAAACCTCATCTGGAAGGCGAAGAAAGACCGTCCATTTTTTAAAAAAAGTCTGATTACAATGGCATGGGCATTTTTAGCCTGGATCATACTGATTACAAGCGTGGGTATCACATTCTGGGCAAGTGCAATCGGCTTGAAAGGGATAGTAAAATTTCTGCCGATTGTAAATATCATTATAAGCACTTTTGTATTCGGGTTGATCTACTGGTTCTTTCCCAACCGGAAAGTAAAATTTAAAGAAGTGTATATCGGTGCTTTATTTGCAGGTATTATGTGGGAAATCGCTAAGATACTCTATTCTTTTTATGTAACAAAGGTTGTCGATTATTCAAAGGTATTCGGCTCTTTGTCGGCGATGATTTTATTATTGTTATGGTTATATTATTCTGCATTTATATTCCTATTCGGTGCTGAATTGAGTTATGTCTATGCACGACAGAAATACTTGAAAAAAAAGAGAAATAGTAATACTACTATCATTCTCAAGGATTGTTAAGGCTTGACTTTAACACTGTAATCTCTATAATTACATAAATGGATCCTGAGATCTCCATAGTGATTGTAAATTATAATGTCAAACATTTTCTTGAACAGTGTTTGATGGCGATAGAAAAAGCAAGGCATAATCTCAATATTGAAATCATCGTTGTCGATAATGCATCGGTTGACGGAAGCCAAAGTATGGTCAAGAAAAAATTCCCCAATGTATCTCTCATTGAGAATCACCAGAATCTGGGATTTGCAAAAGCAAATAATAAGGCTCTAAAAATCGCCCGGGGCAAGTATATTCTAATACTAAATCCCGACACCTTGATTCAGGAAGACACATTGCTGGCTCTAAAAAACTTTCTTGATGAACATCCTGATGTGAGTGGAGCTGGATGTAAATTGATAAACCCTGACGGTTCTTTTCAGGTAGCAAGCAGAAGAAGCATACCCACACCCTGGGTTGCGTTTACTAAAATTGTTGGGTTGAGTAGGATATTTCCTAAGAGTAAAATCTTTGGTAGATATAATATGACATATATCTCTCCTGATATGGAGTCAGAAGTTGATGTCCTTTCTGGTTCTTTGATGATGGTGCGCAGTGACATACTTAAAAAAGTTGGATATTTTGATGAAGATTATTTTATGTATGGTGAGGATATTGACTTATGCTACAAAATCAAAAAAATTGGCGGGAAGATTTATTACACGCCCAGAACAAAAGCGATTCATTACAAGGGCGAAAGCACAAAAAAAGGTGAATTCTCTTATATTACAAACTTCTATTCATCAATGTTGATATTCATTGATAAACATTTTAAAGACCATTATTCCATATTTGTTAAGTTGCTCCTGAAGACCGGCATTTATTTAAGGGCATATATCGCCTATCTCATTTCTTTTTTTAAAAATATCGCATCGCCCATCTTAGATTTTTTGTTAATCATATTGAGTATTTTTATCGCAATAAAGATATGGCTCCCTCATTATTCAATGGCGAGATTTCGTATCATATATCCGGTCTATACATTTATCTGGTTTGCAAGTATTTATCTTTCAGGTGCATACCAAAC
The DNA here is from genome assembly GCA_036796695.1 of bacterium. Classification (GTDB taxonomy): domain Bacteria; phylum Hydrothermota; class Tepidihabitantia; order SM23-42; family JAOAFX01; genus JAOAFX01. The sequence continues at coordinate 47,908 of DAIRCK010000008.1, read as the reverse complement.
TAAGGGAAAATATCATCTCAAACCGATTATCGGTGGGACACTTGTAGGCTTTTTATTGAATTCAACATTCACTTATTTCTTCAAACAATTTGCCTATTCAAGGGTCGTAATTTTCATTGCCTTTGTTCTTATTGTTTTCGTCCTCAGCGTCTGGCGTTTGTTCTACCGCTGGGTTGGTCCACAATCGATCAAACACCCACTCTCAAAACTCAGAAGAACGATCATTGTCGGTGCCGGGAAAGAAGGTTTAAGAATCCTCAAAAAATTGAGGGCAAGGCCTGATATACCTTATGAGATATGTGGATTTGTCGATTTTGATGAAAAAAATATTGGTAAAGAGATTGATGGTGCTGAAGTCCTTTCGACAATTGAACATATCAAAGAAGTAATCAAGATTCAGAAGATCGACGATGTGATATTTTCCAGTGACCGTTTGAGCAATAAACAGATACTCGAGACAATCTCTTATGCGAGTGGGACCGGAGTGAACTTCCGCATTGTTCCCCATGAACTTGAGTATATCATAGCAAAATCTTCAGTAGATGAGATTGATTCCCTGCCCTTACTTGATTTTATAAGTTCCTATGACCCAATTGATATGATTGCCAAGAGGGCATTTGATATAATTATTTCGCTCATCGTAATTATTTTATCATCACCATTCTTTTTAATAAACTTACTCATCGGAGCACGGATTGAAAGGAAAAAAATTTATACTGAAGGAGGTAGAATAGAAGAAATCTATATCTTTGTAAAGGGAATGCCCTTTTTGAAATATCTGCCAAGTTTTTTTTCTGTTTTAAAAGGAACATTGAGTCTTGTTGGTGCCGAGATAATGGAAGTAGAAAAGACAAAAGAAAAACCTGTATATAAACCAGGGCTCACTGGTTTTGTCCAGATAAAAGCGCGCGAAAGGACGAAAAAACTCGGACTACAGGAAAAAGAGTATTACACCCTTTATTATCTGAAGAACCGTTCCCTTATAACCGATCTACAGATTCTCATCAGGTCAATCTTTTAATCTATAAAAATGCCTTTATCTCTCGCGTGGCGGAGGTTGCCTTCGCCCCCTTACTTCTCTTATCAAATCCCTAATCTCCCTTTCAAATTCTTCCTGGAATATTATGAACCTTGCCTGCTGTTCAGGAGTCAATATCTTTTTTATTTCTTCAATCTCTTTCAACTGGGATTCAAATCTCTTCTTCTGCAATTCCTGAAGTTTATTTAGAACTTTTACTATCTCCTGTTCGTTTGCCTTTTCCTCTAATAGTTCTTTCAATTTTTTAACAATCTCAATCCGCTGACTATGAAATTCCTGTTCATTCCTTCTCATTTCTTTCAACCTTGGAAAGAGTTTTGTTGTTTGTTCTTCTGAGAGATCAAGTTCTTCGGTCAATTTGTATATCCTTACTTTTTCAATTATCTCCCTTGGATCTTTTTCTTCAGCCCTGTCCTGGGCAAAAATGAAAAGTAATGGCAGAAAGCAAATCACAAATTTTTTCATATTACCCCCTTTAATAAAATTAAAGATATTGTTCACCATATCTATTATACAGAATTTTAATAAATTCCTTTTTCTCATCCTGGGTCATCTCTATCAATGTCTGCTCTGATTCAATACCCAAATATTCTTCAATAATATTAAATTGTCTCATCAGTTCATCATCAACTACCTTTTCCAGTAGAAGACTATTCAAATTTTCATCCTGGATTAAATTGGTGACAGATACTGGTATTTCAATAGATTGTTCCTTCTTAAAGTTAAACAAAATCAAGAAAATGATCACACCGAATACAGGTGCAAGAACACCGGGGAACTTCCAGAGTTGCTTCTTTAAAGGAATTTCCTCTCTACGAATGTTTTCCTTCATTCTTTCAAAAAATTCTTTTTCTGGTAAGGATATTTCATCTTTGTCGATCAATTCATATAATTTTTTATAACCGGATAATTCCTGACGACATTCTTCACATTCATTTAAGTGCTTCTCAAATAAAACCCTCTCATCCTGGGGCATCAAATTTTCAATATAATCAAGGATTCTCTTTTTGTTCTTGCAATTCTTCATACCCAATCCTTTAATAAATTTCTTAACTTTTTAATAGCCTGGAAATGATTTGCCTTGGCTGCACCCGTTGATATTTCCATAATCTCTCCAATCTCTTCAAATGTATATCCATCAAAATGTCTGAGGATAAAAGCCATTCTCTGTCTTTCAGGTATTTTTTTAAGGGCATCATCAATCGCCTTTTTCAACATTAAATTCCTCTCGGTTGGATTGGATATTGTAACATCCAGTTCTGTCGTTTCATGATATTTCCTTTTGAACGAGATACAGGTATTGACTGCAATGCGATATATCCAGGTGAAAAATTTACTCTTCTCGTTAAATTTCTTAAGATTCTTATAAATCTTGATAAATACCTCCTGGGTGAGTTCCTGAGCATCTTCCTCATTTCTAACGAACCGATAACAGATTGAATAGATCGGTTGCTGATATCTTTCAAATAATGAATCAAAGGCATTCTCATCTCCATTTTTATATCTTCTAACAAGTGATAAATCATCATCATTCATTTTATTTTGACGCAGATTTACAGATGATTGGTTTAATCAATAATTACTATGCCAGTCCAGATGGTTTTTAAAAAATCTAATTATTAATTTATAAAACTAATATTCCTCCTCGGTATAAGGTTCAAACTGCTCTTTCTCTGCACCACATTCAGGGCAAACCCAATCATCAGGTAATTGTTCAAAGAGCGTTCCGGGTTCAATCCCATTATCAGGATCCCCGTATTCTGGGTCATATATATAACCACAGATAGTGCATTGCCATTTGCCCATTATACCTCCTTTAAAAGCATTTTATTATATTTAAGAATCGAATCCTGTCAATAAGAATAATGAATATAATCTTACCGGTGTTGTGGACATATGACAGTTCCATTTTCAGGATTGTATAGGTAAGCCTGGCCGGTCACCGGACAATATGTCTCCTGCAAAGGGATATCATTCAATTCATTAAGACTCTGGGGATATCTACCATTCTCTGCATAATACAATTGTATTGCATTCTCAATCTTTTTTATCTGTGTCTGGCATTGTAAAATATGAGCGCGCTCAGGTGGTGCTATTGCATGCTGGGTTTCTTTTGTCCCCCGTGTATAAATATTACCTGCCTTATAAACCAGTATTCCAACAATAACAAGACCGATTACAAGTCCAATCAATCCATAAGATTTCATAGACCATTATAATTAATCAAAACTGAATGTCAATCATTAAAAAGGAGATTATGTTGTTACACGATTTCCTTATTCTGTCTGGGATTAGATTACTAAATTTTGTGCGGGACGCACAATTTTTGTGCACATTATATAAAAAAGTAATGAAATTTCAAGACATTTATCTGGCACAGAATTTGCATATTATAAGGTTAGAGGTGCAAAATGAAAAGAATAAAAAATCTCTTCCAATTGGTTTTGGTCTCAACCGGGTTATTCTTATCACCCTGTTGTTATGAAGAAGCTGACCATAAACCACCCGCGGTCCCCAGGGGTCTGACATCGATTACCGGTGATGAAGAAGTTATGCTTATATGGTATCATAATAACGAACCAGACCTTGCAGGATATAGAATCTACCGTGGTTCTGCACCAGAAGGACCATATTATCTTATTGGTGAAACGAACCTCGATTATTTTCTTGATTGTGGTCTCATAAATGGACGAACCTATTTTTATGCAATCTCTGCCTTTGACATCCACAATAATGAGAGCGAATTATCTTATGAAACCGTATATGATACACCAAGGCCAGAAGGATTCAACCAGAAATTATTTGATTTTACAGTCTATCCTGAATATGCGGGCTGGGACTTCAGCAATTACACAGTCGTTCCTTATAATCACCCATATTGTGACTTCTATTTTGGCTATGATGATTATCTTGACTCATATTATTTCTATATACGAAGACCTGGCGGACTTATACAGGATATGGGATATACATCTTCATTTGATGAGATTGGGTATGCACCAGATGATGGCTGGTCTTCGACCGGGATTGTTGAAGCCATTGAGGGACATACCTATGTGGTATGGACCTGGGATAACCATTTTGCAAAAATCAGGGTTGCCTCAATAAAGTCAAGTTATGTCATAATTGACTGGGCATACCAGGTTGACCCTGGAAACCCTGAATTGGTAAAAAAGAAAGGAGGTTAAAATGAAACGGCTGATTTTATTAACCCTTGCCACATTACCGCTCTTTGCCTTCACCGTGAACTTCGTTTATTGTGACTATGATAATGACGATGGATACTGGTGTGACGAATACTGGGGACCAGACCCTGAATGGTGTGATGGCTACTGGGTGTATTATCCACATGGATATTACTGCGTATATTATGTCTGGTATCATCCCTGGTGGTGGGATTGGTACTGGTGGCATTGCCACTGGTGCCATCACTTTGATTGGCATTTCTTCGCTGCGGGTTTTTATGTAGTATGGTATGAAGACGGTTGCTGGTGGTGGAGGCCAAGATATGGTAGATGGGTGAGATACAAACTACCTTATGGTTATGCTGAATTCAGATACAAGGCAAGGACGTATGGTGTGAACCTGCCTGATAAGCCACCAAGAGAGATAAATCTTCCTTATAAAGAAAAAGAGGTTCTCCGGTTGACAAAAGAAAAGGATCCACAACTATACGCCCGCATAGAAAAAGAGCATAAAACAGGAAATCTTGAAAAAATGAAACAGGATTATGAAATCAAAATAAGAAAAGAGATTGCAGTTAAGAATGAAGAATATAAGAAGACAAGAATTCAACACCCATCTGATCAGAATGAAAGATACAAAGATGAAACGGATAGAAACATCAGGAACAGAGATGATGAGAGAAACAATCAACAAAAATCTGAAACCCCTGAAACGAGAATCATAAAAAAACCAAGAACAATTTCTGATGAATCCGATAACATACAAGACGAAAGAGAACAAAGAAGGAATACAATAAATCCCCGCAGAACAGACCAGATAATCGATCGCGAAGGAGATAACAATCCAGAAAAACCGAAGACACCGATAAGGAATCTGCCCCCAACAAATCCAGACAATGAAAAAAGAACAGTCAGGAAAAGTGGAATGGAAAAGAACAGGAGATAAAGATGCTGAACATTTTCTTCTCGCTTATAATCGCATTAAATTCACAGATTGATACTATGAGTCCTGTGAATCTCGATATCTGGTTAGACAGGGATGATTATACATTTTATCCAGGTGATAGAATAAAGATTTTTTTCAAGGCGGACAGAGACTGCTATGTCGCAATCTATGACATCGATGCCGGGGGAAGAGAAAGTCTTCTCTTCCCCCCGCAAGGGGAAAATGGATATATCCAGAAAGACAGAGTATATGAATTACCACCACCCGATGCTGATTATGATTATGAAGTGACCGGTCCAGAAGGTATTGAACGGATAATCGTCCTCGCCTCAACAGAAAAATTACCGGAATTAAGTGATAATGATAAGATATTCAAAAAAGAGATAGAGTTATCAATCGAGGAACCTGAACCAGCAAGGTTGAGAATCATATCAACACCACCAAAATGCAAGATATACATAAAAGAAATGAAGTCCGGTGATAAGGTGTATATCGGTAAAACTCCGCGCACCATAGTCTTGAAACCCGGGGAATATATCGTGGAGATAAAAAAATGGGGTTATCAGACAATGAAGCGAAGGATCAGGCTTGAGCCTGATGAAAAAAGAAGGGTCTATGTCAAATTATTACCCTGGTAAACTTGACAATCAAAGATATTTAGATATAATCTAAGGAGTGAAAATGAACCGAATAATTCTTATAATCTCTTTATTCTTTGCCTTTATCTGGGCAGTCCAGCCTGTTTCCAGAACAGATAAAAATGATAAAGAATCAGTAATTAAAATTCAGATTCAAGGTGATAAAGGGAATAAAGAAGATACAAAGGTGATTCAAATCAAAAATAAAGAACCAGGAGATTCAAAAAACGACCATTTTATTGATACTGATTCAAATAATGTCAATGACCAGCGAGAAGATGACCTGTTGAAGATAAAACAGTTGAAGACAAAATTTAAAGAACTTTTCAAAAAAGAAACAGAATCACAACCCTCTAAAAAACCGAGCCCGCGACCAAAGTAATTAATCGGTTTGCTTCTGCAAAAATCCGATTTTTATCTATACTCTTTCAATGTAATGCTATTCTTTCCTGATGAATCTGAATATTTTACAAAACGATGTGGATATGATTTTTCAATATAAAAATAGAATTTCATCTTTGTAAATACAACCCTTGGTATCATCATAATTTTCCAGCAAGCAAATGAGCCAACCGGTGTAACAATGGTATCCTCACCAATAACCTCTAAGTCGGCATTTATTATCATAAATTCTGGGACATTCAATCTTATTCTTTTTTTAAAATTCCTGTGATATAAAAAACCTCTCAATACAAAATCAAGTGTATGGCGGTCATAGACCGGAGTTTCTTCTTTATAATAATTCTTCCTGCCCTTATAATTCACTTCAAAGAGATGGTTTTTTTTAACACTCAATTCCCATTTTCCTTTTATTATTTTATTCAAATAAAGTGTCTGGAGGTCATTCGTATCAAGGATTGCCTCAATTATGCGGTCTGATATATATATTATATAATAACCTGATGTGTCCTTTTTGAGCCTGACCTCTATCATTCCAATCTTTCCTTTATCATTCGTTTCATAAACAATATATTCGCTATCAGGCAATACTGGTTGCGCAGGTATTGAATCATAAAAAAATAAAAAAATGATTTTTGTAAAGATGACAGGTATTGCCATACAATCAATTCAATGTGAATCTAATCTCTTCTATTATTATTACCCGTTAAACCATCAACAATATCAAGCAATTGTATGATATCATCAATCTCATAATCCGCACCCGAATTCTTGGTGCCAAATGTATCACCATACCTTGCAAAGACTGTTTTCATTCCAAGAACCTTTGCACCAACAATATCCCTTTCTGCCCAATCTCCAACCATTATCGCCTCTGCAGGTTTTATATTTAATCTCTCCAGTGTTATCTTAAATGGCGCAGGGTCCGGTTTTCTTTTATAAGTATCCTCAAAGGTCACAACCAGATCAAAGAGATGGTGCAAATTCAATTGACACAATCTAAGCCAAGCCTGTAATTTTGGTGCATCAGTAACGACGGCAAGTTTCATTCCCCTCTTTATCAACTCAATAAGTGTGATATAGACATGGGGATAGAGAACGAGCGTTGCTTCCCTTGCCCGACGATAGCCAACAATCCCTGCAGCATGGATCCTGGGCTCAATATAGCCAAATTCCCGGGTCAGAAACTTATCAAATACTGTCTGGTCTTCTATACCGACCTCTTTGTATATCTCAAATATTTTTTGTTTGGCAATATTCTTATCCATCTTCAATCCCGCATCAATCATTGCCCCCACTGCAGAATCAACCGCAGATTCCTTCATCGCCATAAAATCAACAAGGGTATTATCAAGGTCAAAAATAATACCTTTGATCATAGACCTGTCCTTATGACCTTTGCGGATTTCTCAGGGCTATAACGATTTATATAAAAGCCTGTTCCAAGTTCAAAACCTGTGGTTCTGAATATTCTCGGGATTATCTCTATATGCCAGTGATAGTCCTGCTCTATAGTCTTCCAGTAATCTGGTCTGGGCAGGAGATTAGGACTATCCATAAGGACGAGATTATATGGTGGGTCATTGAATCCGGCACGGATTGCAATAAAAGTCTTTTTCAAAACATAAGCCAGGTCATTCAATTCTGATTTATCTATTAGTTTGTATGAAAATTTATGATTCTTCGGAATAATCATAACCTCACCAGGGACTCTTGAGGCATAAGGTGCAAAGGCAACAAACTTTTCAGTTTGAAAAATCAACCTCTCTCCCATTTCAATTTCCTGCTGGATAATATCACAGAATAAACATCTTTCCTTATAGCGATAATACTCATAAGCACCATTAAGTTTTTGCTTTACCCGATTCGGTGTTGCTGGCAGGGCGATCAAATCTGAATGGATATGGCTGATCGTTGTAGAACCAGCAAGTCGTCCATAATTTTTGAAAATCAATACATACCTTATTCTTTTATCCTTATGGAGGTCTTCAATACGAAACCGATATGTATCAAGAATCATTGTAATCTGTTCCTGTTCAAGATCAGCAATATTTGTAATATGTCTTGGTGATTCAATTATCACTTCATTGGCACCGGTCCCTGTCACCATATCATAAACACCAACCCCAAATTTTTCCAATTCACCTTCAACCCTCAAAATTGGATTGATATTGGGAACAACCCTCACCTTCCACCCTGGAGAATTGGGTTGTGAATTATCCCTTATTGCATATATTTCTTTTGGCGTATTCAACTCATTACCTTCACAAAATGGGCAGGGTCCATCAGGAAACGGTATATCAGCTGAAACTGCAGGAATCTCATTATTATCAGTATCAATGATCACCCAGGTATCGGTTACAATATCCCTTCTAACCTCAGACATCAAACCTCCTTTGGTTATTGCATAAATCCATACCTTAACTGGTTAATTCAACAAATGTTTCTTTTTTTATCGCCCATACCACATTGATAAGATGCATTTCAAGATAAAAAAACAAAGCTATTACAGCGACCAGAATTTTATCTTTCATTCCAACATCAACATCCGCTATCGTCTCGAGTTTTTTGCTTTTTAAAAATTTCGCCTTTTTACTGATTTCATTCTGGATATTTATCAATCTTATAAATTGATTACTCAACCGTGACACTCTTGGCAAGGTTTCTCGGACGGTCAACATCAAGACCCTTGAATGTGGCAATAAAATATGCAAGGAGTTGTAATGGTATTACTGCGAGAATCGGCGAGATAAATTCAATACACTCAGGAATCTCTATTACCCATTTACTGATTAAACTTGTTGACTGATCCCCTTTTGTCACGACGCTTATGACCTGCCCTTTTCGGGCAATAACTTCCTGTATGTTGCTCAACATCTTTTCATAAACACTTGATTGGGGATTGATACAAACAACCGGCATATTTTCGTCAATCAATGCAATGGGCCCGTGTTTCATTTCACCTGCAGCATATCCTGTAGCATGGATATAGGAAATTTCTTTTAATTTTAGTGCACCTTCAAGTGCTGTGGGATAATTAATACCCCTGCCCAAAAATAAAAAGTCACGAGAATTATAATAATTCATTGCAATCCTTCGCATCTCATCCTGTTTTGCTAATATCTCTTCAATCTGCTGTGGTATCTTTTTTATCTCCTGTATGTGATACATAACATCGTCATCCTTCAAAAATCCTCTAAGCCTGCCTAAATAAAGGCTGAATAGATACAAATTCAACAACTCTGCAGTATATGCCTTTGTTGATGCAACCCCAATCTCTGGTCCAGCCATAATTGCTACATTTCCATCTGATTCCTTATAAATACTTGAGTGCAGAACATTCACAAGGGAAAGGACCTTTAAAAATCGCGCCTTTGCCTCTCTCAAACCAGCAATCGTGTCAGCAGTTTCACCGGATTGACTTATTGCCATCACCATTGTATCGCCATCAAGAACCATATCGCGATAGCGAAATTCACTGGAAATATCAACCTCGGTACTGATGCGGGCAAATCTTTCAATCAGGTATTTTCCGACAACCCCGGCATGCCAGGATGTTCCACAGGCCTGGATATAGATACGGGAGACCTTTAAAAAATCCTTATCCGTAAGATTAACCTCATCTCCAAGATTTATCTTATTATCTAAAATACGTTCCTTTATAATCTGGGAAAGAACCTTTGGCTGTTCAAATATTTCTTTGAGCATAAAATGTGGATAATTATCTTTCTCAATATCTTTGACCTTTATCGTAACCTTTCTGGGTTGAATTGCAATCTCTTTGCCATTGAAATTCTTAATTGTATAACTCTTCGGTGATATCATCGCTATCGTATCATTGGGGAGATCAATTATCTTATCAAATATGGCTATGACACCAGAGACATCGCTCGCCAGTGCCGCTTCATTTTCATTGATACTCAAAACAAGTGGTGCATCATGCCTTGCACATACGATATGTTCTGGCTCTTTTGTATAAATCACTGCGAAAGCAAAGTTACCTTTTAATTTTGGAACCGTCTGCAGAACTGCATCAAACAAATTTTTCTTTAAATTTTCTTCAATGAGATGGACTATCACCTCAGAGTCTGTATAGGAACGGAACAGATGGCCTTTTGTCTCAAGTTCTTCTTTTAATAAATGATAGTTTTCTATTATCCCATTGACGACAAGGGCGATTTCTTCATTACAATCAACCAGGGGATGTGTATTCTCTTCATGCGGGCTTCCATGGGTTGCCCAGCGTGTATGTCCAATCCCAATTCCACCACTCACCGGTGCCCTTTTTAGTAACTCCTGCAATTCACTCAATTTCCCAGGCACTTTACGAATGAGAAGTTCTTCGTTATTTATGACGGCGATTCCACTTGAATCATAACCCCGATACTCAAGCCGCCAGAGACCACCTAAAAGAACACTGGTAATATCACGCGGTCCAATATATCCTACAATTCCACACATTATATCTGATTATACCAAAATTTTTAGAGATGTCAAGGGAATAAGTTTAATTTTATTTTGATTTAAGTCGGCAGAGAATCCTGAGGTTTTTTATTTTCTACACTTAAAAATTTCAAAATTCCGGTGAAATCCTTTGCATCAATCTCCCTTAGTTTCAGATACCGCAAAAAATCAAAGAATCCTGGTATATCAAGATTCAACATATGATCCTTTATCTGTAATTCAACCGGCAGGTCATAAAAGAATGTACCACTACCCAGGGCATCTTCAAGCCTTGTAATATTATTAGCAATAACCTTTTTTATGGAATCAAGAGTAGGAACTGGAAATCTATCATCCGGCATCTGAAAATTCTGCAGGGTGAGTATCTTCCCTTCTATATCGACCGCATCAATGCCCTCCTCATATAAAGATTCAGCAATGATAAAGCCATATAGCGAACCAAAGAGATGGAAAATATGGGTATTTTTGCCATCATAGAAAAAAGGGATCTCTTCCGGCATTAAGGCGGGGAAAAATCTGTTTTTTAATATTGTCGATAAAAGATAATTATAATTTCCTGCACCCTTGCCTTCAAAAATTTTTGAGAACTCTGGTCCTTCGCCGATGAATCGTGCATATACCTTCTTTTCCTTTTCCAGAACCTGGACCTTTTCCCAGCACCTGCCACCAAGGATAAATTTTTCAAGGAGATAAAATATTCTTCCGACCAGAATCCCTGAACTGATTTCGTAAACATCATATTCACCAAATGACTTCTCGGCAATATTTGAATGTATCTTACCATAGGCAATCTTATTTTCAAGTTTATCACCTAAATAATATATCCCTGGTCTCATTTCTTTTATCACCCCTTCACTTAGCAATTTTTTGAATACTTCCTTTATAACGACTTCAGAATGTATCGGATTGAAAATCTGATAGAGGCTATTCAGGGTCGTTCCTATCCTTCGTCTCTGGTAAAGATATGAATAAATCTGCTGGGGAATTACAGACAATGAAGGTTGATACTTTTTTTCATACAGTTCTCCGATTCTGGCGCAATCAAAAAATGTCTCAAACAGAAGTTTTTCCCAGTTATTTGCATAGACCCCTATGGCAAAAAGTTTATCAGTTCTGCGATTTCCCCTACCGATTCTTTGTAGTAACGAAGAGATATTATAGGGTGGACGATAAAGGATTATTGCATCAACATCTCCAATATCTATACCCAGTTCAAGTGTGGATGTAGCAAGGAGTATTGCGCGGTCTGACTGATTCATAAATCTTTCTACTTCTTCCCTCCTTGAACGGGGCAAGCTTGCATGGTGAACAAATACTCGGTCTTCAAACGGTGGGATCCTAAATTTTTGAGAAAAACTCTCGGCATAACTACGGGCATTGAAAAAGGCAAGAATTTTTTTAATCTGTCTTATCTGTGCTATCCTGAAAATCTCTTTTATGAAATTCTTTTCGGGAATTAGAATATAATCAATCTCCCGGGGTGCTTTTAAAAAACATACCTTTGGATTATCAAAATACCTGTCACCTATTTTCAAATCATCAATCGTTGCCGAAAGTGCACAAAACTGAAGATTATTGCCTGTTTTCTGTAGTATTTTTCGGAGTCTGTTCAAAAGAATCCTCAACTGGTCCCCACGCGGTGTATTATCAAGCAAATGGATCTCATCAATGATTACTGCAAAAAGATTCATAAATATCCTGGGCTCCCTTGACAGAAGAGAATCAAACGATTCAGGAGTCGTCAAAAGCACACTGGGAAGAAGTTTCTTCTCAATCACCGGATGGTCTCCTGTCTTTCTACCGATTTTAAGATTCAGGGCAGTGACCGGCTCTTCAAGACGACGGAACAGGTCATTTACAAGTGCCCGGGTTGGTGTGATGTATAAAATTTTAAGTCCCCCTGTATTTTCCTTGAGCAAATTTTCAATAATCGGGGCAATGACTGCTTCGGTCTTGCCTGTGGCAGCAGGTGAAATTACAACGACATTTTCTTTGTTGAGTATATGGGGAATAGTAATCTCCTGAATCGGCGTGAAAGAACCAAACCGGCTAAAAAAAGGATTCCAGGTGCGTTTTAACTCCTGTCTAATCGTTTGAGGTTCCATTAATTTTTTAAAATCTCACTTTATCAGGATAAATTTTATCAATCTTTCTTCATCAGAGATTTTCAAAAAATAAACACCGCTCTTCAAATCAGATACATCAATTTCATTCTTTTTATTTATGATTTTCGCCATTCTTCCGGTTTTATCATAGATCAATAGCCGATCAGGATTATTTTTAAAGTAAAGCATCAATCTGCGATTTGTAATCAAAGGTCGAATTTCTGTTTTCAGAAAATTTTCTGCATTTTTTTCTTCAACAACAACAAGTGGTCCAAAATAGATTGTTCCCATAGTTCCATTCTCACCATTCCCGTATCCTCCATAACCACCTGTCCCGGCTCCCACTGAAAGGTTCAAATGATTTGTATCAAGAATTGCACAGAAAACCTTGATCCTGCCACCCCCACCTCCTCCACCACCACCAGCTTCAGCATCACCACCAGCACCACCATTTGCGAGCACAGATGAGTATCTAATTCTTAATGTATCAACAAAGATTTTAATACCACCACCAGAGCCTCCTCCACCTGCCTCATAACTTCCATCACTGCCACGCATCCCGATCGACAGAATATATGATGTATCAATGATTATCTTCTGCCCTTTAAGATAGACTAATGCGCCACCATTACCACCAAAACCATCAACCAAGCCAAGCCTTCCTGCCCCACCCCCTGAACCCATATTGATTACTGTATCACTCGTATTACCATAGGGAGTTCCTCCTGCACCAGGGTCCAGATCGCCACCATCTCCGCCAGCACCACCATAAGCACCACCACCGCCGCCACCTCCAGCACCTGAATATCCACAACCAGGTCCATAGCCATTGGGATGCGTATTCGTTCCTCCAGAATAACCCTTTCCTGAACCATCTATTATTGAATTATGGATATAAATAAACGGTGCCCTTAATATTAACTTTCCTGTTGAATCAGTTCCATCCCATTGACGAACTTTCAGTTTTGCATTACTTAAAAGATGGATCTTTAAATTATATTGATGATAACCACATATAACAAGACTATCATTCATTACGAGCAGGCTATCGTTATCTTCATAAACATAGTTTAAGAGAAAAAATAAGTATATAAAGAATGCCATTTTTCCTCCTGGTCAATTATAACAAATTCCCAATGAATGTCAATTCTAATGATAAATCAACAAAAATTTTCCTTGACTTTTATATAAATTTATATATAATAATGTAATGATACTACAGGAGATTGAATTTGAAGGATTTCGCAATCTACTTGACGGAAGAATTTTATTTTGCGGAGGTTTAAACATCATTACCGGTGAGAATGGTTCAGGCAAGACCAATCTTCTTGAAGCAATATTCTTTTCTGCCTATGGCACTTCCTTCCGAACAAATGATGACAAAAATATGGTCAAATTTAATAATCCATATATGAAGGTATCCGGGATTTCCAGCGAAGTGAAGGCAAGTGTATTTTACAATGGAACAAAAAAATTCATTATAAATGGTAATGAGAAGGAGCGGTTAAGCGATTATGTAGGCTGGCTACCGGTTGTTGTTATGTCTTTAAATGACATCTGGATAATACGGGGCGCACCAGCAAAGAGAAGGAGTTTCTTAGACTGGCTATTGATAAAATCACATCCTGTGTATGGTGCAAATCTCAATGAATATAAAAAAATCCTGCGCCAACGTAATCTCCTTCTCCAGCAGGAGAATCTTGATATATCCCTTCTGGATGTCTATAATGAGCAGTTTATCTACTGGGCAAATTTGATATATACAGAACGAAAAAAAATCCTGCCTGTTTTTAAGAAAATGCTTGAATTAAAGGGTAAAGAGATCGGACTTGGAGAGATCTCTTTTGAATATATAAGCTCCTGTCCTGATATGGAGTTAACCTTAAATGATTTAAAAAAGATAGAACCATTAGAGTTTAACAGGGGAGAAACACTCTTGGGACCACATCGTGATGATTTTACAATTCAAATAAATGGGTATCCTGCAAAACAATTTTCATCAGAAGGTGAATCAAGAATCATTGCTTTACTCCTGAAACTCATTGAAGGTGAAATCATAAGACAGAAAATAAATCAAGAACCGATATTCCTTCTTGATGAAGTAACGATTGAACTCGATAGAATTTATAGAAAAAAATTCTTTGAAATGATAAAAGGACAGATTTTTTATGCTACGGTAGACGGTCTGGACGATATAAATAACCAGGATAAAAAGACATTTATAGTAAAGCGGGGTTCGGTTGCGGTATCCTGAGAAAATAAACAAAATATTGCCAAGAGTAATAAAATCCCTGAATTTAGATGAGAAGTTTAAAGAAATGGAAATGGTTAAATACTGGAAAGATATTGTTGGTGAAAAGATTGCACACCACGCAAAGGCGATAAACATAAATGAGGCAAATCTCTATGTTGTCGTTGATAATCCAGTATGGCAGGCACAATTGTTTCTTTTGAAGAATAAAATTTTAAAGAAATTTAATGAGTTAGGTGCAAATCTCAAAGATATTAAATTTATTATCGGAAAAGGAGGCTCTTTTAAGGAGTAATTATGGAAGAAGAAAAAACAAAAAACAAAGTTGAAGACAGATATGATGCCTCACAAATTCAGATATTAAAGGGTCTTGAGGCAGTCCGTCGCAGACCCGCAATGTATATCGGTGATGTGGGCATAAGAGGTCTTCATCACCTTATATTTGAAGTCGTTGACAACAGTGTGGATGAGGCACTTGCCGGGCACTGTGATCATATAAAGGTAACGATTGATAAAGATATTGTTGAGGTTGAAGATAATGGCAGAGGTATTCCCACTGATACCCACCCCACTCAGAAAAAATCTGCACTTGAGGTGGTGATGACAATGCTCCATGCTGGTGGGAAATTTGATGACAAGGTCTATCGGATAAGCGGAGGATTGCATGGTGTTGGTGTTTCAGCCGTGAATGCACTCTGTGAGTTTCTTGAAGCTGAGGTATATCGTGATGGCAAGATATATTTCCAGAGATACAAAAAAGGCGAACCTGAGGAACCAGTAAAGGTAATCGGAAAGGCAAAGAAACAGGGCACAAAGATAAGATTCAAGCCTGATAAAGAAATATTTCGCAAGGTTGAATTCAATAAAGAGATCGTTGCCCAGCGTCTAAGAGAGATCGCATTCTTAAATAAGGGCTTGAAGATTGACTTTGAAGATGTGAAGACAGGAACAAAAGAAAGATTCTATTCAACTGAAGGTGTGCTTGATCTTGTAAAATATCTTGATTCAGGAAGACAAAGACTCCATAAACCATTCTATGTCCATGATGTTCAAAACGGAATTGAGATTGAAATTGCAATGGAATATAATGATTCCTATCTTGAGAATATCTTCACCTTTGCCAATACGATAAATACCCATGAGGGTGGCACACATCTTATTGGATTCAAGTCTGCATTGACAAGGACCCTTAACGAATATGCACGAAAGCATAATCAATTAAAAGAAGACCTCGCTTTTACCGGCGAAGACACCCGTGAAGGACTCACTGCAGTTGTTTCAATAAAGATAAAAGAACCACAATTTGAAGGACAGACCAAGACAAAATTAGGCAACCCTGAGGCAAAGGGTGCGGTTGAATCTTTAATGAACGAAAAATTTTATGCCTTTCTTGAAGAAAATCCGAGGATTGCAAATGTCATTGTTAATAAAGTCTTAACCGCGGCCAAATCCCGTGAGGCAGCAAGGAAGGCAAGGGAATTGACTCGAAGAAAATCGCTGATTGATAACGAATTTCTACCTGGTAAACTTGCTGATTGCTCTTCTGAAAATCCGGATGAGAGCGAGATATTTGTCGTTGAGGGTGATTCTGCAGGTGGCAGTGCAAAACAAGGAAGGGATAGACGATTCCAGGCGATACTCCCATTAAGAGGTAAGATTATAAATGTAGAAAAGAGCGGATTAAATAAAATCCTCAGCAATGAAGAGATAAGGACATTGATCTCTGCGATTGGTTGTGGCATCGGCGAAGATGATTTTGATATCTCAAAGTTAAGGTATAAAAAGATTGTGATTATGACCGATGCAGATGTTGATGGAGCACATATAAGAACCCTGCTTCTCACATTTTTCTTTAGATTTATGCGGGAATTGATCGATGCCGGTGTTATTTACATTGCCCAGCCACCATTATATCGCATCCGCTATGACAAAAAAGAAGAATATATGTATTCTGATGAAGAACTCCAGAAGTTTCTGAAAAAACATTCTGGAGAAAAATATGACATTCAACGTTATAAGGGTCTTGGTGAAATGAATCCTGAACAACTCTGGAAGACCACAATGGATCCTGAGAAAAGGATTTTAAAAAAGGTAACAATGGAAGATGCAGCAGAGGCAGACAGGTTATTTTCAATACTTATGGGAGATGAGGTGGAACCAAGAAGAAAATTTATTGAAGAAAATGCAAAATTTGTTGAAAATCTGGATGTCTAAGGAGGATCAATGAATCATTTACAGAATCTGAAAGAACTTTCAGAAGCATTCGGTATCTCAGGTTATGAGGATGATATTGTTGAGATACTGAAGGGTAAATTTGAAAAGCACGCAAAGGTTTTCAGAGATCGTATTGGCAGTATCATTGCCCAGAAAAATGGAACGAATGACAGTCCAAAGATTATGTTTGCAGCACATATGGATGAAATTGGATTTATGGTAAAAGAAATCACAAAAGATGGTTTTATAAAATTTCTGCCCATTGGTGGATGGTGGGATGGTAATCTGCCTGGAATGCGGGTGCAGATCAAAAATAAAAAAGGCGAACTCATACCCGGTGTTATAGGATTGAAACCAATACACGAACTCTCTCCCGAAGAGAGAAAAAAAATGCCTGAAATCGAACAGATGTATATTGATGTGGGAGCAACTAAAAATTTTCAGGTTTCAGAAAAATTTGGAATAAAACCAGGAGATCCGATTATGCCAGTCGGTCCATTTGTGCAGATGGCAAATAATGACTTATTACTTGCCAAGGCATGGGACGATAGAATTGGATGTGCATTATTGGTTGATATGCTTCAGGAGTTATCAGCGATTGAACATTCCAATACTGTCTATCTTGTAGGCACGGTTCAGGAAGAAGTAGGATTGAGAGGTGCCAAAACATCTGCATCGTTAATACAACCAGACTTTGCATTCGCCCTTGATGTCAGCATCTGTCGTGATACACCAGGGAATGGTGCAGAAGCAAATGAAAAACTCGGTGCGGGTGTCGCAATCCTTATTTATGACCGAACAATGATACCACATAAAAATTTAAAGGATTTTGTCATTGAGATTGCTGAAACAAACAACATCCCCTATCATCTCACATCAATCAAGGGTGGATATGATACAGGTGCTATCCATTTAACAAATTTTGGCGTTCCCAGCCTGGCACTGGGTATTCCCACAAGATATGTCCATTCTGCCTCAAGTATCATATCTTATGAAGACTACGAAAATCTTTTAAAATTGACCGTGCTGATCGTGAAGAACTTAAACCACGAGGTAATGGAGCAAATTTTAAAATAGGAGGAATAATGTCAAAGCGTGTAATAAAGCCCGGAGCAATCTACTATATCTGGACCACGACCAAGGACTGCATTGAAATATTCAATGACCCTCACTGGGCAAGGTTTCTATTATTATCCATTGGCTACCATCGTTATATGCTCAATTACAAAATCTTTGGCTATCTCATAATGCCAGAATCATTCTATGTGATAATCCAGCCGGGAAAGATGTTCACGGTATCGAAGATAATGAAACTTATTAAAGGAAACTTTGCAAGAAAATACAATGAAGTGAAAAAAAGAGAGGGTACAGTCTGGTCCCAGAGTTTTGATGCAGAACTTGTTGAAAGTATGGCGCAATTAAAGGAACATCTTGATTACATCCATATGCAACCTGTTAACCGTGGGCTTGCAAATGAACCCGGCGAATACGAGTTTTCAAGTTATAATAATTATTCCCGTGCCCGCAGAACAACGATACAACTTGTGATTGACTCTTTGCCAGAGGATTTTAAATAGAAACAGCATACATTCTTCCAACTTCCATACCCACTATCTCAACTAAGTTCTATCTCCTCAGAATTTCTTTGGAATAGAAGAAGAGATTTCTCAATCCCAATAAAAATATAATCTTTGCCCTTCTATTGCCTTCAATACCAAGATTAAACTCATCTAAAAGTGCTGGAACACGAATATCACGAATTGACGAATTATATGAATAAATCATTCTACTATTTATTTTTATAACGCTATTCTTATAGTTAAAAATTAATTATTTCTTAATTCGGAGTTTTCCCTTTTGGTAAACACAGAAATTGTGATATAACTCTTCTTTGTATTGACTTAAAATTTTTTCAACAACTTTAACTTTTTCTTCACTCTGAGCATCTTCAAGCCTCAACAGAAGAACTCCAGTATGACATAAATTAGAGTTGTATACCAACTCGCCAAAATCCTTATCCATTATTATTACCAACCGATCATCTAAAACTGCTATCTTTAATATCTCTTCATCGGTCATCTTCGGATCAATGTTCCTCACCGATTTTATGTCATAGCCATTTTAAATAAACCAACTCTCCACTTTTTTACCCACACCAACATCAATCAGAAATTTTAGGCTTTTGATACTTACCCCTCAACACGCACTTCTAATGGAAAAACCTGTTCTTCACTTACTAAGTTATCCGCATAAAGTAAAACAGCTTGAATATCTGCCATTTCAAGATCTGGATAGTCTTCGAGCAGTTCTTGAGCAGTAATTCCACTTGCCAATGCTTTTAATACCTGTTCAACTGTAATTCGTAAACCTCTAATAACTGGTTTACCAACCATCGCCTTAGGATTGACTGTAATTCTATCTAATAAATCATCATTCGGCATTATGTCCTCCTATACATCTATTCTACACATTCCTTTGATATTGTCAAATAATACAACCCAAACTTTGTGGTCTTTGGGAATACATGACTTAAACTGCACAACAAATTTGTCGATACCAACGATTACCTGATTTTTATCAACATCTTCCAGCCTGTCCGAAAAGTGTTGACTTTTGAAAAATGACCCCTATTTGTTTGTAGCATTCAATTTGATAATTCCACAATTGTGGAATTGAGAAATGAATAGAGGCTTTTATCTTTTTTTTCAAGGGGATAAATTCTTTACTACTCACAGGACTAAAGTCCCTATTCCGATTAAGAACATATTGTTGATCGTTGGACGGTTTTGCGGCCCGTATCAAAATTAAATTCCAAATCCCAATCCGCCATCCGCCACACTACTTGGCGGAAGAGTGGCGGATGCTTGGCGAAATAAACTCAAAACAAAATCAAAATTCCAATCTTCAAACTTTTTGCAATCCTTCCGTCTATTTTTCTCACGCTGAGCGTTCCGCGTTTCACGAATTTTCCTTCTTCACCCCTCCTTACCCCTTTTTACTCTTATTTACCCTTTTTCCTTTAGTAGCGAGTAGAGAGTAGCAAGTAGCGAGAAAAAGATTTACACATCTAACCCGGATTATTCATACCGAAAGTCATTGCGAGCCCGAGCCAAAGGCGAGGGCATGGCAATCTCTGAACTGTGAAATAACAAATGAGATTGCTTCGTCGCTTCGCTCCTCGTAATGACAAAGAGAAAAAAACAGAGTGTCAAAAAATTTCGCACTTAAAAATTAGTGCAAACTCGCTCCAGGAATGCGTTTGACCGAAATTCATTAAAAATAGTACGAATAATTCGGGTTAAACCCTTTCATTCATCAAATTATTGACATTCCTTTTTACCTGGCTATAATCATCTATGCTTTCAAGGGTATTATCCTGTGCTACATACGGAATTGATGGTTATTTAGTAAATGTTGAGGTTGACCTCTCAGGTGGTCTGCCTGGATTTACTACAGTTGGACTGCCTGATAATGCAGTGAAGGAATCAAAGGACCGTGTCTATGCAGCGATAAAAAATGCAGGATTCCGTTTTCCATCAAAAAGAATAACAGTTAATTTAGCACCAGCAGATATAAAGAAAGAAGGTTCAAGTTTTGACCTGCCTATTGCTATCGGTATCCTTGCTGCATCTCAGACCGTGCGCACAGGTGCCCTTGAAAAATATGCCATCCTTGGTGAACTATCCCTTGATGGTTCACTAAGGCCGATTAAAGGTGCAATTTCAGTCTCCCTTGCTGCCCAGGCAAACAGACTTGAAGGGCTCATCCTTCCTTCTGCCAATGCAAAAGAGGCAGCGATAGTTGAAGGGATAAATGTCTATGGCTTTGATAATCTGATTGAGGTCGTGGCATTTTTAAATGGAGAGTTAGAGGTAAATCCGGTCGTGGTTGACCGTGATGAAATCTTTAAGAGTGTTTCAAAATATCCCATTGACTTTGCTGAAGTAAAGGGTCAGTATCATGCAAAGCGTGCACTGGAGATTGCTGCTGCAGGTGGTCATAATATCCTGATGATTGGACCACCAGGCACTGGCAAGACGATGCTTGCAAGGAGGCTCGTAACAATCCTTCCGCCGATGACCCTTTATGAGGCACTTGAGACGACAAAAATTCATTCGGTTGCAGGTATATTGCCACCAGGTGAATCTCTAATTGGCACAAGACCATTTAGGGCACCACACCATACAATCTCAGATGCTGGTATAATCGGTGGTGGACACATTCCAAAGCCTGGTGAGGTATCATTGGCACATAATGGGGTCTTATTCCTTGATGAACTCCCTGAATTTCACAAAAATGTCCTTGAGGTCTTGCGCCAGCCCCTTGAGGATGGTTCAGTTACGATTGGCAGGGCAAAGGTTACACTTACTTATCCAGCACGATTTATGCTTGCGGCAGCAATGAATCCCTGCCCGTGCGGATATTTTACCGATCCATATCACGAATGTAGATGCACACCATTACAGATCCAGCATTATCGGGCAAAGATTTCTGGACCGTTATTGGATAGGATTGACATCCATATTGAAGTCCCGGCATTGAAATATGATGAATTGAAATCGGTCCAGCCTGGAGAATCATCCGAAGAAATAAAAAAACGCGTTTCAAAGGCACGGGATATTCAATTGAACAGATTCAGAGAAACAAAAAGAAAGATTTTCTGCAATGCCCATATGGAGACAAAAGACATAAGGAAGTATTGCCCTATTGATGATGAGTCACAAAATCTTCTTAAAACTGCAATTGAAAAGTTTGGACTATCTGCCCGTGCCTATGATAAAATACTAAAGGTTGCAAGGACCATAGCAGATTTAGAATCAAGTGAAGATATAAAAGTTCAGCATATTGCTGAAGCAATACAATACAGGAGTCTTGATAAAGATGTCTGGAAAAAATTATAAATTAACATTAAAAAAATTAGCAAAACAGATAATTGGCCTCAATGAAGAGGTTATTTTATTAGATGGTTCAAAGAAGCGGTATATAAACTTTGATAATGCAGCGAGCACTCCTGCACTATTACCAGTTCAGAAAAAGATCGGTGAATTTTTAAGATGGTATTCAAATGTCCATCGCGGAACCGGTTTCAAATCCCAACTCTCTTCCTGGGTCTTTGAAGAAGCAAGGGATATAATCGCAGAGTTTGTCAAAGCAGATAAGCATTGCTGTGTAATATTCTGTAAGAATACTACCGAGGCGATAAATAAACTCTCCAGCAGATTCCATTGCCCTGCCCTGGATAAAGAAAAACCGATAGTTCTCACAACAATTATGGAGCATCATTCGAATGAACTTCCCTGGCGCAAGGTTGCACAGGTGATTCATATTGAATTAAACCCTGATGGAACAATAAACAAAAATGACTTCTATGAAAAATTGAAAAAATATGCAGGTAAGATTCAACTCGTTGCGATAAGTGGGGCATCTAATGTAACGGGTTATATAAATCCAATATATGAGTTTGCAAGAAAGGTTCATGAAGTCGGTGCCCAGATTGCAGTTGATGCAGCACAACTTGCACCACACCGACCGATTGATATAAAACCAAAAAATGACTCTGAACATATTGATTATCTTTCTTTCAGTGCCCATAAGATGTATGCACCTTATGGAATTGGTGTCCTTGTAGCAGATAGATCTGCATTTATGTTTGGAACACCTGATGATGTGGGTGGTGGTACTGCGGATATCGTTGATCTGGAGAGTGCATACTGGAAGGATTTACCTGAAAGAGAAGAGGCAGGGACTCCAGATATCATAGGTGTCGTTGCCCTGGCTGAAGTAATAAAACTAATCCAGAAGGTTGGGTTTGAACAGATTATCAAGCATGAGACTGAACTCACAAGATATGCCCTGAAAAGATTGAATGAAATTCCTGAGATAATTATTTATGGTGATAAAGACCCTGAGAATGCACATAACCGACTCGGCGTCATCTCATTCAATATTAAAGGGATGCACCATGCCCTGGTCTCGGCAATATTGAGTTATGAGGGTGGAATTGGTGTGCGGAATGGCTGTTTCTGTGCCCATCCTTATGTGAAGTGTTTGCTCGGTGTTACGCCAGAACAGGCGAAAAGGATTGAACAGATGATAATAAACCGCGACCGCTCAGAAGTTCCTGGTGCAGTGAGGATAAGTTTTGGTATATATAATACAAAAGAAGAGATTGACGAATTGATAAAGATGCTACAAAAGATTATCAAAAAAGAATATAAGGGCAAATATATATTAAATAAAGAACGCGGCGAATACTATCCCGAAGGATTTGAATTCAAATTCCACGATTTCTTCAGTTTTGATTAGAAGAGATTAGAAAACCCTTATCCCTCATTCTGCCCTCTCCCTTAAAAAGGAGAGGAAAAAGGTGAGGATTGATAAGATAGATCTTGTTCGGGGTTGGAAACCTCTCCTACAGAATATGGTTTGTGGTTTTAGGGCGTTGTAGTGGTACTTATGATGTAAAATCAGCTAATTATCGATTCAAATCACCTCGTCACAATAATCTTCCCAGAGTGTAGTAATTTTGTTCTGTTGTAAATCTGGATAAAATAGATGCCTTCTTCATCCATTTTCACATACTTACCGCTCTGTTTCTTAACAAGCCTTCCAGAAACATCAAAAATCTTCACTAAAATATCTGAATAACTTGTCTTTATTACAAAATTTCCTTTATTGGGATTGGGGAAGACCGAAATCTTTTCTCTTGAATTATCAGCATTCTCAGAGACATAGGAAGACATCGTATTCAAAAAGAGGAAATTCCCCCTTGACTGGTGCCAGTTTGTAACAATCAAATCAAGATTCTTTGAATATGTATAATCAACCCATATCGTCTCAGGCTGGGAAATGATATTTTTTATTGATACCCAGCCATCAATGTAAGAGAAACAATACTGGTTTCTTGCCAAATCACCACTTGCCCGACGCACCCTTGTGATATTCTTTATCCATCGATTATTGAGATAAAAGACCCGTTTTGTCGGTGTCACGAGGTGTGGCTCATTCGTTATCGATACAGGCTGGGTATTATCAACATCACCAAAACTTATATTCTCGCAAACCAAATGATATGGGCTTGAAGGACTCCATTGCCAGGAAGGGGTTGTTGGAAAGGTGCCACCAGTATTTTCAAAAACCTTTACAGACTCCCACCAGCCACCTGCAGCAAGGTCTAAATCACCATCCTGATCTACATCACCCAGAGCAACACAGGAATAATAGGTCAAATTCTGACTTGTCCAGGAAGGTGTAGTTGATAGATTCGTCCCAGTATTTAAATAGAGCTGGCAATTACTCTGACCACCAAGTTGTCCATTATTTGCACATACCATATCCAAGTCACCATCATTATCAACATCACCAAATGCAAGTTTCAGTGTATTTAATGATTGAGTAGACTGCCAGTAAGGTGTAGATTCCAACATTCCATTTGTATTGCGATATATCAAATTAGGACCAAGTTCAGTAACAAGTCCAAGGTCTAAATCACCATCCTGATCAATATCCACCCAGGAGGCATCATAAAAATATGACACAATATTTGATTGCCAGACCGGCAATGTATCAAGAACACCATTGTTATTCAAATAAACCTTTGCCTTCTGGGCACTATCACCATACGATTCACCACAGGCAACTGCTAAATCAAGGTCTCCATCACCATCCATATCACCAAATGCACAGGCAAATGAATTATCCCGGTCATGAGGACGCCAGGAGGAATTTGACTGGAATGTGCCTGATTGATTGTAGTAAAATTTGTCATACTGGGGTGTATATGGATCACCATAGTTTGCTACAGCAAGGTCTGGATAACCATCATAATTTATATCACCCAAATTTATGTGGGCATTATAGCCAACATCAGAAGATTGCCAGCCCGCAATACGCTGGAGTGTATCATTATAATTATGATTAACCTTATTCCGATTCTGTGCCATATCATTTCCATTGCCCGTAACAAAATCCAAGTCCCCATCCAGGTCAACATCAACCAATGCCCCACCAGTTGAATAATCTGAATCTATTGATTCCCAATTGGGCTGATTTGGATAGGGAATGACTGATAATAATAAAACAAATAAAATCATATCTACTCCTTTTATGGATAAATTTTTTCCAGCATCCTTGGAAATGGAATCGTCTCCCGGACATGAGGGATTTTACAGATCCAGGCAACAGTGCGCTCCACACCCAGTCCAAAACCACTGTGCGGGCAGGTTCCAAATTTTCGTAAATCAAGATACCACTTATATGGCTCTTCAGGTAGATTATTCGCTTTTATCCTTTTGACAAGGGTATCGTAGTCATCCTCTCTCTGACCTCCACCGATTATCTCTCCATAGCCTTCAGGTGCAATCATATCAACGCTCAATGAAAGTGTCTCATCATCAGGGTCGCGTTTCATATAAAATGCCTTGCACTGGGCTGGATAATGATGAACAAGAACCGGCCGGTCAAAACTTTCGCTGATCAATGTCTCCTGTGGTGCTCCGAAGTCATCACCATATTTAAAATCAGGGTCCTTTTTATGAATCAAATCCACTGCCTCTTTATAGGTTATTCTTGGAAATGGACTCTTTATATTTTCAAGTTTTTTGATATCCCTTTCCAGGGTCTTTAACTCCTCTTTTCTACTATCCAGCACCCGTTCAACAATATATACAACAAAATCTTCTTCCAAATCCATTAAACCATCAAGTTCAAGATAGGCAACCTCAGGTTCCACCATCCAGAATTCAGTTAGATGCCTGCGGGTCTTTGATTTTTCTGCACGAAATGTTGGACCAAAACAATACACCCTACCCAAGGATGCTGCAGTTGCCTCATTATACAATTGACCACTCTGGGTTAAATAAACAGTTTCACCATAATAATCTACAGGAAAGAGCGTTGTCGTTCCTTCTACTGATGCAGGTGTAAGGATTGGTGTGTCCGCATTGATAAATCCACGGTTATCAAGAAAATCCCTTATCGCCTTTACCACCGTATGTCTTATCCTCAATATCGCATGCTGTTTTCTTGAACGAATCCATAGATGCCTGATGGGCAAAAGGAATTCAACTGAATGCTCTTTAGGTGTAATTGGATAATCCTCAGCAAGTTGTATAATCTTCAAATCGGTTGCGACAATCTCATATCCACCCGGTGCCCGTTTATCCTGACGGACCAATCCTTTTATTATGATTGAAGACTCCTGGGTGATCTTGTCTGCCACTTCAAAGATATCAGGTCTGGCTTCACCTTCACTGATCACAGATTGGATAATACCTGTTCCGTCGCGAATGAGCAAAAATCTAACCTTACCTGATGACCGTTTGTTATACAACCAGCCCTTTATTTCTACTTCTTTACCTTCATACTTTGCTATATCTTCAATATATACCTGCATATTTTTAATATACTCTTTTTTTGGGAAAAGTCAACCAATATTTAATTATTTAATTTTAGTCCTCTTTACTTTCCATTATCATTTGCAAAAATTGAACAAAAACAAGGGAGAGAAAATTAAATAACCAAATTCTTGACAACATAAAAATTATGGTTATAATGAACTATATAGGGAATAAAAACGACATATCGAATTAAAGTTTCATCTACATCATAAAAGATGAGGGAAGGAGGATAACAAATAACAAAAAAGAAGGCAATTATTTGCAAATTTATCACGATGTGAAAAATTATTGAGTGCTTCCAAACCTCAATAGAAAGGAAAAAATGGAGAAAAGATCAATAATTGCAATTCTTTTTATTATGTTTATTGTATCGTTGGGATGTAAAAAAGATAACAATGGTAATGGCAATGGCGGTGGGCAGACAATAACCGGTGAAAATATTTTCAACCATACCTGTGCTAACCTTTCCCAGATCCCCCCTGAATGGATTGACTCAGTAAAGGCAAATCTTAAGGTCCATTATGCCCACACCTCACATGGTGAACAACTCACAATTGGCCTGGAGCGAATAGAAAATTTGAATAGCACATATAGTGTCACAATCGATTTCAGCAATCTTCCTGATGAACCAGGCGCACTCTGTATCTTTGACGGACAGGAAAATGAAACCTATATTACCCCAGATCTTTACTGGGAAACCCATGATGGAATGAATAATACCAGGGCGGTCCTGACACACCATCCTGAAATAAATGTCTCAATGTGGTGCTGGTGCACACAACTGGACTATTACACCCAGTCTGAGACCCAGGCGTATCTCGATTCGATTGCAAAACTCGCCAGTGAGTTTCCTAATGTAACATTTGTCTTTTTTACAGGCAATGCCCAGGCAATGGATGCTGATGGCTACAACCGGCATACACGAAACCAACAAATCCGGCAGTTCTGCATTGACCACCATTTTGCCTGTTTTGATTTTGCTGACCTGGATGCCTGGTACTATGATGGAAATTCCTGGGAACAGGCAACTTACGACTACAATGGTAAAGCAATTCCTTGCGAACACCCACATTTTCATGGTGATGAAGGTGGTCATACAACATTTGAAAGTTGTGAGCAAAAAGGCAGAGCAGTCTGGTGGATGCTTGCGCGTATCGCTGGCTGGCAGGGTCCATAATTAAGACTTCTAAATAGATAACACAAACTGAAAGAGCTTTTTAACTAAGGAGATAAAATGATGTTACGGAGAATTTACGGAGTTACCGTAGTCTTT
Organism: bacterium; assembly: GCA_036796695.1. GTDB lineage: Bacteria > Hydrothermota > Tepidihabitantia > SM23-42 > JAOAFX01 > JAOAFX01. Next base: position 19,996 of record DAIRCK010000008.1, on the reverse strand, counting down.
CTTTGCCTGATTATTACTTTCTTGTTCTGCGGCAAAAAGAACGAGCAGTCACCTGAAATAATTGAGATACAGAGACAACTTGATTCTGCTGCCGTAAATGGCAGGGAAGATACGATACGAATACCTGCTGGTTCCTTCAATGTTGGGGCAACCTTAACTTATCATTCAGAAGAAAACTATGCCTTATATATCATTGGTGCTGGAATAAACCAGACCATTCTTGATGGTCAGGATGAGGTTCAAATAATGAACCTAACTACTATTGGCATAAATGCTGACCTTTATGTAAAGAACATAACATTCCGAAATGGGCATTCAAACGGCTATGGTGGAGGGCTCAGGGCTGAATCTGATCATGGATTGATTCGTATTGATTCCTGCGAGTTCATACAGAACACCGCTGATACACTCGGGGGTGGTGCCCACATTATTTCTGCTTATGGAACTGCTACTATTAGCGATTGCATATTCAGAGGTAACCAGGGAATCGATGATGCCGGTGGATTGAATGCGGCGACCACTGATGGCAGCGTAATACTTATGAATAGCATCTTTGAAGAGAATGTAGTTCCCGGTGTCCACCCTGGTGTTCCGGCAAAGGATGGTGGAGGTGGGATACTCTATGTTGACGGAAGTGGCCAAATAACAATGATAGGTAATACATTTACCAATAATTCTGCGGCAGATGGCGGTGGCGGCATTATGAATTATCTTTTAGGAACAGGGGTATCCTTGACTATCAGCGACAATACCTTTTCCAATAACCAAGCCCAGCTGGATGGCGGAGGCTGTTTTGTCAGAATTAATGACAGTGGAGACATAACTTTTACTAATAATACATTCTCAGGGAATACTACTATTTCTGCTGGTGGCGCAGGCACAATGATCCATCTGAATGAAGGCAACCTGGAATATTCGGGCAATACATACACATCCAACATTTCTGCTGAAGACGGTGGAGGCCTCTGGATATGGAATGGTACTGGAACCCTTAACATTACAGGAAACACATACACAAATAATCAAGCAACGCTCAATGGCGGTGGCGCAATGATTTCTACTGACCAGGGAACAGTAAATTGCACGAGGAATATTTTCAGTGGCAACAGTGCGGGCAATGTAGGTGGCGGACTTTCCTATTCTACGAGTAACGGACAGATGAACTTTGCCCATAATACCTTCTATGGTAACCAGGCAGGCGATGGCGGTGGTGTCTGTCTATATTTTGACCAGTCAAGTGCCCAGACAACAATGCTAAATAGTATCTTCTGGCACGATAATCCAAATGAATTATCTATATCTGGAGCAACCACAACAATCGTCACCTATTCTGACATTGAAAACGGAACCGGCCAGCCCTGGTTTGGCACAGGGTGTATTGCCTTAAATCCACAATTTGTAAATGCCATCGGTGGAGATTTTCATCTTACATCCACATCACCCTGTATTGATACAGGCGACCCCTCTTCACCAAATGACCCTGATAGTACAAGGGCTGATATGGGTGCGTTCTATTACCAGCATTAGAAAATAGAAAAAAGTGCGGGCAAGCCCTTTGATATAAAAAGACAGCCCCGCCAAAGGCGGGGCTGTCTTCGGTATCAATGCTATTGCATTATACGCGTTCTATTTTTGTGGCTTTTGGTCCCTTGGGTGAATTGGTAACTTCAAACTTTACCCTATCACCTTCAGAAAGCGTGCGATAACCATCACCCACTATTTCCTGAAAATGGGCGAATACATCACCAGTACCGTCTTCTTTTTCAATGAAACCATAACCCTTACGGCTATCAAACCACTTTACTTTACCATATATAGGCATTTTTTCTCCTTTCAAGCTTTCTTCTGTTTAATTGGGGATTAACTCAATGTGTAACCGGTAAAAACCAGGACTACCATTTGTAATCTAACGCCAACAAACATTTTGTCTGCCTGATTATAAGTATATATAAAATTCAATTGTTGTCAATAGTTGAATAAACACAATTTTAAAAGACGCGGTATCTTGACTTTTAAAGATATATCCATATAATAAAATATGAAGATCGGAATATTGATTCCTGCCTATAATGAGGCTGAAAACATACCCCATCTTGTTTCAATGCTTGATGAATTTATAAAAAAATACCCCTACTATGAAGTTGTATTCATTGATGATGGTTCAACCGATTCCACTCAGAGATTATTAAATGGATACAAAAGAGATTATCTAAAAATAGCAACGCACAAAAGGAATCTCGGCAAAACCCAGGCAATAATAACTGGTGCAAGGGCAACCGATGCCGAAATTCTGGTCATATATGATGCAGATATGCAATTTGATATCTATGATGTGCCCAAATTGGTAGATTTGATTTTAAATCAAAATGCCGATGTTGCCACTGGCTGGAAACAGGGAAGATATGAAAAGAAGTTTGTTTCAAGTATTTATAACTGGTGCGGAAGAAAATTGTTCAATTTAAATGTCCATGATATGAATGCGATAAAGGCATTCAGACGCGAGGTCTTACAGTCAATACCCCTGCGTCGTGACTGGCATCGTTATATCGTTCCTCTCGCAAATGAATATGGCTTTGTTATAAAAGAGATACCAGTAACCTTGAAGCCGAGGTTATATGGTGAGCCCAAATATCAGAAAAAGATACGGATAATAATCGGGTTTTTTGATTTACTTGCCGTGAAGTTCCAGTTAACATTTTTACAAAAACCTCTTTTATATTTTGGAACCACAGGGATGTTTCAGATACTTTCTGGAATTATAATCGGTATGATAGCCGTAATCTTGAGAATCCTGGGGCATGGATTCAGACCGTTATTATATCTTGTCATACTCCTCGTTGTTTCAGGTATTCTATTCTTTGCCCTGGGTTTGATTGGTGAATCAATTAGAGCCGTCATTGACCGCCTGGAAAAATTTGAATCTACGAATAAGTAAATATTTAATGATTACAAAGATAATAAAAAAATTGATACTACCGATTGCAAATGGACGAAAAAAAGAAAAATAAATTTACAATTCTATGGGCAATTTTAAGGATATTAATAGGTATCGGACTCATTGCTTTTTTGCTAATAAAACTCGATGCAGAAAAGATTTTACTCAATATAAAAAATATGGATTTACGATATCTGGCTCTTGCCCTCATCCCTTACTTTTTATTTATCGTTGTCTCTACCTGGCGCTGGCAGGTCCTCCTTGATTATAAAAAAATGAATATACCATTTAAAGATTCATTGATAATTTATTTTATCGCCCTTTTTTTCAACAATTTTTTACCCACAACTGTAGGCGGTGATGTTATGAGGATTGTTTATTCAATAAAGGAAAAAAAGACCGATGCCTTTGCGATTGTGATTGCAGACAGGATACTTGGATTCATTGGACTTTTTATCTTCGGTCTATTTGCTGTAACCTATCTTTATATTTTTCAAAAAAGGAGTGAATTTGTATTGTTAATGATAATCGGACTTCTTGCACTTTTACTCATCACATTCATTCTCTTCTCTGAAAAGGTTTATTCGTTTATCCATCCTGTCACTGCTAAATTAAAATTCTTTCGCATCGGCGAAAGGATAAACAATCTCCATAAAACAATGACTGGATTTGGCTCTGCTTGGGGTATTATCATTATCTGTGTTATACAATCAATCATCATCCAAACGCTCCTTGCCATTTCTCCCTATCTTGTTTTAAATAGTATGGGTAATTACCATATCTCAATAATCCCCTTCTTTATTTATCTTCCAATAATAAATGTGATTTCTATGATACCGATTTCATTCAATGCCCTTGGGGTGAGGGAAAATGCCTATGTGCTCCTTTTTCAACGCGCAGGATTGAGCGGCGAAGCTTCACTTACGGTCTCGCTTGTTTCTTTCTTCCTGACATTCTTATGGTCTCTGGTCGGTGGAATATTTTTTATTTTCTATAAAAAACCTTCAAATGTTTAGGTGTTTTTGGATTTTTAAAATTTACTTTTTAAAAGGAGGTATATGAAAGTCTGTATGATTGGCACTGGTTATGTAGGTCTGGTTTCAGGAACCTGTTTTGCAGAAATTGGGCATAATGTCACCTGTGTTGATAATGACGAAAAAAAGATTGAGATTCTAAAGAACGGAAAAATACCTATCTATGAACCAGGACTCTTAGAGATGGTTAGAAAGAATGTTTCTGAAAATAGATTAAAATTCACAACCTCGATTTCTGAAGGCGTTCGTGAATCATTATTTATCTTTATTGCAGTAGGCACGCCACCAAAAGAGAATGGAGAACCAGACCTTTCAAGTGTAGAAAAAGTAGCAAGCGAAATTGGTGAAGCGATGGAAGATTACAAAATTGTTGTAGAAAAAAGCACTGTTCCGGTCCAGACCGGGAAATGGATAAAAACCATCGTTGAGAGATTCAACAGAAGAAAAGTTGAATTTGATGTCGCATCAAACCCTGAATTTTTAAGGGAAGGCTCGGCAATACAGGATTTTCTGAAACCTGATAGAGTTGTCCTCGGTGTTGAGAGTGAAAAGGCTAAAGAATTATTACTGGAATTATACAAACCGATTGATGCGCCAAAGATTATCACAGATTTAGCAAGTGCCGAACTGATTAAACATGCCTCAAATTCATTTTTATCAATGAAGATTTCATTCATCAATGCCCTTTCAATCATCTGTGAATATTCAGGTGCCGATATTTTAAAGGTTGCCGAAGGTATTGGACTTGATAAAAGAATCGGCAGGGATTTTTTGAATGCCGGTGTGGGGTTTGGTGGTTTCTGTTTTCCCAAAGACCTCAAGGCTTTTATCGGCATATCCCAGAAATTGGGCTATGACTTCAGACTATTAAAAGAAGTGGAAAGAATAAACGAAGAACAGATGAAAAGGGTTGTTAAAAAACTTGAAGACGCTTTATGGAATTTAAGGGATAAAAGAATTGGAATTCTTGGACTTTCTTTCAAACCCAATACAGATGATATGAGGTTTGCACCATCAATTACAATAATAAATGAGTTGAAGAAAGAAGGTGCTATTGTGAAAGCATATGATCCGGTAGCGATGGAACGGGCAAAAGAAATAATGCCGGATATTGTTTATTGCAAAGATGCATACGAAATGGCTGAAAATGCGGATGGAATAATACTCGTAACCGAATGGGATGAATTTAAGAATCTTGATCTAAAAAAATTGAAAGAGAAAATGCGTCAGCCTGTATTCCTTGATGGCAGAAATGTCTTTAATCCACAGGAAATGAAAAAAATGGGTTTTATCTATTCAGGAATTGGAAGATGAAGGTAATAATCACCGGTGGTGCAGGTTTTATCGGATCACATCTTGTTGATTATTATTTAAACAAAGGCGATGAGGTCATTGCGATTGATAATTTAATAACTGGAAAAGAAGAAAATATAAAGCATAATCTCAAAAATAAAAAATTTCAATTTCTTAATTGCGATATCTGCAACCTACCCCGGATAAAAGACGATATAGAACTGATACTACACTTTGCCTCACCAGCGAGCCCATTTGATTACTTGAAATATCCGATAGAAACAATGAAAACAGCATCAATTGGAACGATAAATATGCTTGAACTTGCCTTAAGGAAAAATGCAAAATTCCTGCTTGCCTCTACGAGTGAAGTCTACGGTGATCCACTCATACATCCCCAGGTTGAAGAATACTGGGGAAATGTAAATCCAGTCGGGATAAGATCGGTCTATGATGAAGGGAAGAGATTTGCTGAGGCGATAACGGTTGCCTATCATAGAAAATTAAAATTAAAAATAAATATTGTCCGTATCTTTAATACCTATGGAGAAAGGATGCGACCTAAAGATGGAAGGGTGATACCAACTTTTATTGAGCAGGCTTTAAAGAACGAACCTATGACCATATTTGGTGATGGAAAACAGACAAGGAGTTTTTGCTACATAAGTGACCTTGTGAATGGAATTGTTAAACTCGCTGAGAGTGATTATCATATGCCCATCAACCTGGGTAATCCTAAGGAATTTACTATTTTAGAACTCGCTCAAAAAATAAAGAAACTGTGCAATAGCAAAAGTGAATTTGTATACAAGCCTTTACCTGAAGATGATCCCCACAGAAGGAATCCTGATATAACCAGGGCAAAAAAAATCCTCCAGTGGGAACCAGTGATAGAACTTGATGACGGTCTCAAAAGGGTAATAGGGTGGTTCAAAACAAAATTATAGTCGTTATATTTGGGTTCCAAAGACGATATTGACAGGAATAAATTTTAGAATATAATGTATTTATATATGAGGTCCTTAAAAAGGGGGTAAAATGAAAAAATTAGGGATAATATTAATAGTCATTGTCTTAATGCTTTATTGTGCAAAAAAAGAAGAACCATTAAAGGGTGAGAAAGGCGGAACACTAGTCATTGGAACGACAGACCTCCCTCCTGTGCTTTCGCCTTTACAGCCATCAGTTTTAGGTTCAAATGACATACTGAATCTGCTCTTTATGACCCTGCACAGGATTGACCCACATACCGGTAAAATGAAACCAGAATTAGCAACCTCCTGGGAATTTTCTGAAGACCTAACTTCCATCACTTATTATCTAAGGAAAGATATAAAATGGTGGGATGGAGAACCGGTTACTGCTGAAGACGTTCTTTACACTTATGAAAAGATGCAGGATCCCAAGACAAATTATCCCTTTATCGCCTCTTTAAAATATATCAAAAAGGTAGAACTTATTGATAAGTATACCATAAAATTTACCTTTGCCCAGGTCTATGCAAATCTCCTTACGGACTCAGATATAATGCCTGTACCCAAACATATTTATGAAAAGTTCAGCGAAGAATTTGGTAAAACCAGGATTGTAGGTAATGGACCTTATAAGGTAAAAGAATGGGTTCCTGGTTCAGGATTAACACTTATTGCCAATGAGAATTATTATCGTGGCAGACCACCACTTGATGAGATTGTAATCAAATATTACAACAATATGGAAACAATGATTGCTGACTTTGAGCAGGGGAATATAGATGTCGCATTCAATCTGACACCCGCAGACGCAAAAAAGTTTTCCAGCAATAAGAATATCAATGTTTTTTCAAAACCAGGTAATAGTTATATCTATATTGGCTGGAATCTGGAAAATGAATTCTTAAAGGATAGAGAAATTCGTAAGGCATTGACTATGTCAATAAATCGAACCCAGATACTGAATGATGTATTATTAGGAATGGGACAGGTTTCCCTTGGGCCATTACCACATTCATCCTGGGCATTTAATGAAAATATAACACCGATAGAATTCAATCTTGCAAAAGCAAAAGAGATTCTTTTAAGTAAGGGATTTGAAGATCGTAATCGTAATAAAATACTTGATAAAAATGGGAAAGACATTACCCTTACCATAATCACAAATGTTGAAAATCCGGAAAGAGTTCAGATTTTAAATTTTGTTGCCAGTTATCTTACTCAACTTGGTATAAAAGTGAATGCCCAGACAATGGATGTAGGCTCATTCATTTCTGCACTCATTAATCGGAAATATGATGGGTTCATTATGGGTTGGAGCGTAGGTGATAAGATTGACCCAACATTATACTGGCATTCTGACCCCAATCGTGGAAAATTTAATTTTGTTCGTTATAAAAATCCAGTGGTTGATTCACTAATTGATCTCGGCACTACCATGTTAAACCAAAGAAAGGCAAAGGAGATATGGGGTGAATTCCAGAAAAGAGTTTATGAAGACCAACCTTATACATTCCTCGTTGTTCCAAATGAAATCTCTGCGAATTATAAACGGGTGAAAGGAACAGATGAAGGGATTGCACTTGCAAGTGCCTATACCTACTGGATACCAGAAACAGAAAGAAGGGTTACAATTGCTGTCAAAACTACACCTGCACCAACAACACCAGCACCTGCTCCTACAACACCAACACCTACTTCTACAACAACCCCTGTAACACCAACTTCCACCACGCCCACAACACCTACGACCACCAAAAAAGAAGAAGCACCAAAACCTCCACCTACAGTTTCACCTGAAAAACTCTTAGAAGCGGCTGCAGCAGCAAAGGAGACAACCGTTGTCGCTCCTGCACCACCACCAACAACACCACCAAAACCTTCGGTAATAACAAGAGCCGAGCCGATAAAGAAAGTCTTGCCAAAATATCCTGAGGCAGCAAGAGCGATAGGTGCTACTGGTAAGGTTATAGTAAAGGTCGTTGTTGGCACAGATGGAAAGGTCAAATCCGCTACTATCTTCTCGAGTTTTGGTAATCCTGCGTGTGAAGATGCCGCAATTGCTGCAGCAAAACAATGGGAATTCAAACCCGCGACCAAGGACGGTGAACCATTTGAACAGAGTCTTCAGATACCATTTGATTTTAAACCTTAAAAGATTTTTTCGGTTTGACCGTGAATCGGCAATACTAAATTTAAGTCTTGACAGATTAAAGGATATAGATATAATCTATAATTAGGAAGTAACGATGAATAAATATATTATAGGAACCGGGTTTGGCTTATCTAATGTCCAGGCCCACAAATTATTTGTTTTGAACAAGGGGGTATATGAAAAAATTAATCGTGATATTTTTTGTTCTTTTGATTGCCTTTGCTGAATGGCAGCAGCGCGAAGAGTTAACACTGCCAAAAGGAATTCAAATAAGTGATGTCAAAGTTAGAACTGATGGCAGTGTCTGGATTCTTACTAAATCTTCTCTTTCACAAGTCGATTTTGCTAAAAAAAGCCTGAACTTATTCTCTGAGATAAAAGAAGGTAAACTCTTTGCAGTCTGTAGTGATGATTTTTTTATAATTGACAACACCAACAAACTCTCAATTCTTTCCTCAGAAGGCGAAATATCCGGATTTCCACTCAATTTAATAAATCCTATTCAAATCGAAGCACTACAAATGGGTAGAAAAAACCTGCTTGTGATTTCTGAACCAAACCGTATAATCCTTACTGATGGGAATGAAATAATTAGTAACTTAATCACTAATGTTGAAAAATTTTCTATTCCGGCACAGCTCGATGAAAATGCTGAAATCACTATTTATGTAATGAATAATAACCAGATTTACATCTGGGTCAGTAGAGAATTAAAGAATCTATCTGGATTTAAGAATCGTTTATTCTATAGTGCTTCAGAAAAAATCCTTGATTTTGCAACTGGCATCGATGGCAGGAATTATATCCTGTTTAAAGATTCTATCCTTATTTTAAAACCGAGTGGAGAACGCGAAGATAAAATTATTATAGAAAATACCTCTTCTGATTCACGGATATATACTTATCCTGGTGATAATAGTTTACTATTATTCAATCGGAATGAAAAGACATTAAAAACTATCTCCCGTCCCAGACAGCAAAATAGCGAAATTATGATTTTAAATAAAAATCGACCAAATCCTGTGGATAACTACACTGAGTTTGAATTTACATTGAACGAACCAATGTATATTACATTCACTATATATAATCTTATTGGAAAACCTGTTAAGTTGCTTGCAAGCGGTTTTTATAATAAAGGAACCTATACCATTCCCTGGCATGCAGACGATGAAAAGGGTATGCTTGTGCCTAATGGAGTTTATTTTTATCGGTTGGAAGCAAAAAAGGGTGTATTGATAAAACAGTTGATCGTTTTGAGATAAATAGATTCTCTTTGGCGACTGTAAACCGATTAATAAATCCGGCACTATCATCTATAAGTAAGGTAATCAAACGATATAAAATCTTAGAAAAAAATTCTGGTGTCGTTGTTGGTGTTTCAGGTGGTGCTGATAGTCTTATTCTTTTATTTTTGCTCAACGAATACAGTAACAAATTTAAAAAAAACTGGGAAGTTTATGCCTGCCACATCCAGCCTGATTTTCTTGACTGGAATACTACATTCATAGAAGAATTCTGTAGAAGATTAAACATTCCTTTAAAGGTTATACAAATCAAAATTGATAATCGTCTGAAAACAGTTGAAAAAAAGTGTTTTTTCTGTGCTCGGGAACGAAGGCGCAGACTCCTTGAATATGCTGAATCTCTGAATATCTTCAAGGTTGCACTTGCCCATCATCTTGAGGATGTTGTAGAAACCTTTCTTTTAAATATTATCTATAATGGAGAGATATCAACTTTTGTGCCTGCGCAATCAGTAATTCAGGGACGTTTTCTTTTTATCAGGCCGCTTTATTATCTTGATAAAAAAAATATTCAGACGATTGCCCGAACATTACAAATTCCTGAGAATCTAAATAAATGTCCATATTTCCAGGAATCAAAAAGGGAAAAAATCAGAAACTTCCTGAATGGAGTTTCAAAAGAATATCCTGATGTGTATAAAAGCATATTCAATGGAATCTTCAATATAAAGAGGGGTTATCTACCGCTGTAGAAAATTTCTTAGAAGTATGTAAATATAGAGTGATTTCCATCAATTGTTCACAATCAAAAACCTGTTTACAGTCTGTTCTGCTCAAATAATGTATCGAAAATTTCTGTCCGCATCAAATTCCAAAACCAACACCCAATTTTAAACGAAATGGACTATTGTAATGCAATGGGTTTGTATAATAATCTTTTATGGCCCTGATATATTCATCCCTCATCTCCACCGGAGTGATAAGACCATTGTGGTCAAAATCCGCCTGTGGAGAATAGCGAGCACTTGTGATTGATAACCAACAAAACTGGGTTATCGGTGGTTCTGAGTCGCCGTGGTCATCTGGTTTACCCGTTGTCGGATAGACATAGACTATCTGTTTTGTATTAAATAGATTTTTTATCAGGCAACTAATAGACAATTTCGCTTGACCAATCTTGAACGATTTTTGATACTTCAGGTCAAGATTATTATATCCTGGCATCCTTGAGGAATTTATCTCGCCGAGCGGAGTGCCTTTAAAATCTACAGGTGTATAAGGTAACCCTGAATACAGTGAAAAGAATAAAGAGAAATTAGAATTGTTCAGTATCGGCAAAAAGAATTCTTCTATCATTAAAGTAAGATTCGCCTTCAAACTATGTCTGCAGTCGTAACTCAATGGGTAATATTTCTTCTCAGGGTTTATCAGTTCTCCAGTAATCGGGTCAATGCCTTGATAATAATAGTCGTAATAATAACCATATTCATAGACCGGCATTTGATTAGCAATCTGGAGATTATAACTTATTCCGGATGAAAGGACGGCAAAGATTGATTTCTTAAGATTGATTTCTATTCCATTTACATCTGCCCTTTCAATTTGTGTGTAGGAATAATAATAATCATAGGACGGTGGCAAGTAATGCCCGTAATAATAGTTAATCCTCTGAATTACAAAGTCATATAGATATTTTTGATAAAGACTAAAATTGAATGTGAAATCTTGTGTCGGATTCATTCTAAAACCAATTTCAAATGATCTAACTTTTTCTGGTTCAGGACCCCCTGAATATTTATCAAGCTCATAATAGTATTCACCGCCATTAAAAAAGATATTAAAAGATTTGCTTACAGGCAGGATTATCCCCAATCTTGGAGAAAAAAAATTTTTCTTGAGTCTGGCTATTGTATCCAAATTCGGGTGGAGTTCTATTAAAGGTTGATAAAATCCATAATCAATATAACTATATCTTAATCCTGCACAGACACCAATTCGGCTGTTCTCCCAATTGTCTTCAACATAACCTGATATTGTATAAGGCTCAAGTTTAAAATAATTCCAGAAAGCAGCAAAATACCAGGGCAGGGGATTATAGTAATACTTAGACTGGGTCCATTTATAATCCATACCACATTTAATTTCATTATTATCTGTAATACTGTGCCTTAATTGTAGTAAAAGCTGATTTATATTTATGTTATAATAACACCAGGCAGGATAATCACCATTTATATAGAATAATCCGGCAATGCCGTAAGGATTATGACGGAGTGTTGTTGCACTATTCTTATCATTTTCATCGTGATATTGCATTAAACTGTCAACCATAATATCCCTGTGAGATATATTATCCTTTCTTAAATAACCAATGAGGTACTCACCTTTTAGACGGTAATCATCATACCATTTGTAACCATTTTCTTCTTCCCATTCATAATCACGATTACCAAAGACACTATCAAAATTGGTTCTTATAAATCTCACTGATGATATTGTTTTATTACTCAAAGAAATTTCACAGGTTGCCATTATTGATCGACCCTTTTTCCGATTCATTGGAAGGTGTTCAAAATATTTATACCCATTTCCACCAACAATATCTGGATGCCAGAGCATAAACTGGTTGCGAAATGCATAACCCATAACCGAAATATTACCCTTATCCCCAGATCGATAATCAATTTTTGCCAGACCATTATAACAGTTCTCAGGTGCAGAGACCTTATATAGACCAGAAGAATGGTCATCAGTGAACAAATATCTTCCCGAAATAGAGTATCTAATATCTTTTGTGATTGGACCCTGATTATGGATATTATATTGATTAAAGCCATAGTTCAATCTATTCGTTGAAAATATTTCATCAGTTAAGTATGATACCGCAGTATTCTTTTGTTCTTTCTTTGTCCTGATAAAGATAATCCCGGAAAATCCATTGCCATATTCAGATGAAAATCCTGATTTCTGGATTGAAATTTTATCTATCATAGTAAGGTTAATCTGGTCCGGATTTATTATTGGTATACCATCAAGATAATATGCAATTTCATTTCTACCTGTACCGCCCCGGATATGAAATGAGTTAAAGTATCTATATATCCCGGGGATAAGCATTAATAAATCATCGAGTTTATTCACCGGAAGGTTTTTTATATCATCAAATTCAAATGTATAAATATCACCAAACAAAGTAGAATCATATTCTTGAGCCTGCATTACATCAAAAAGCATAAATACACAAAAGATAATATATATATATTTCATTAATCCTCCTTTAAAAATCACTTTATTATACAAAAATTTTTCCCCCTGTCAAGAAATTGTAAAATCTCGTTACATATTTTTTCTAAAAAGAAAAATCAAGAATAAACTTGACACAACAGGGAAAAATAAATAAAATAGGATGTGGGATATATCTCGATCATCAGGCCTGTAAATTGTTTTATTACATTAATCTCGGTTCTCTGCGGTGCCTGGGTAGGAAAGGAAATAATATTAAATGTCAAGATAATTCTTGCTGGAATCGTCGGGTTTATCGTCTGTGCCTATGGCAATGTCATAAATGATATAATGGATATTGAAATTGATCGTATCAATAATCCAAAAAGACCACTGGTATCAGGTAAGGTTAAAAAGAATAGCGCACTACTTATGGCTATTCTACTCATCGTCGGTTCATTGGTGCTTTCATTCTTTCTTGGATTAAAGCCACTACTCCTTGTTATTATTACAATCTTCCTCCTTTCTTTTTATTCACTATATTTCAAAAAAATACTCCTGGCAAATTTCATTGTCGCAATAATAGCAGGATTGAGTTTTGTCTTTGGCGGATTTATCACTGATAATATCATCTCTTTAGTTCCTGCATTTTTTGCCTTATTAATACACACACCAAGGGAGATAATAAAAGATATTATGGACATAAAAGGTGACCAATTATCCGGTGTATCATCACTGCCAATAATCTATGGTGAAAACAGAGCAAGGCAAATCGCCCTTATCTTTCTTCTCATACTGTTAGGTTTGTCAACCGTGCCTTATGCAATCGGTATTTTGAATTTGAGATACCTTCTTATTATTCTTTTAATCGCAATACCGCTCATTATCTTCACAATAACAAAACTCAGTAACAACAGACTTGCCAGCAATCTTTTAAAGATAATTATGCTCGCTGGACTTGCAGGATTTATATTAGGATGATAAAAATAATTTTTTTAGGTATCGTCCAGGGATTGACTGAATTTCTGCCGATTTCGAGTTCTGGACATCTGGCAATCCTTGAGAATTTTCTGAAAATTCAGGAGTCGGTTGGAGTAACGGTCTTTTTACATCTTGGAACATTCATTGCTACAATCGTCTACTTCAGAAAAGATATATATGAAATTATTATAGGTTTGATAAAAAAAGAATCTTCAGTAATAAGATATGTGATAAACATCATCATCGGCAATATCCCGATAGTAGTCTTTGCAATACTCTTTAAAGACTTTATTGAAAATACATTTACCGAAGTGCGTCTGATAGTAATATTTCTGGGTATTACTGGCGTAGTCCTTTTGCTCACTACAATTGTGCCCAGAGGAGAAAGACAAATCTCTATAACCAGAGCACTGGCCGTAGGCATTGGCCAGATGTTTGCAGTATTTCCGGGATTATCCCGGTCCGGACTTACGATTTCATCAGGTATTTATACAAAGATGGATAGGAATGAGGCGTTCAGATTCTCTTTTTTGTTATCCTTACCTGCGGTCTTCGGTGCCAATCTACTTGAATTTAAAGAAATTGCCAGTCTGCCCAATCCATTAGAGATTATTATCGGTCTTATCATAAGTTTTGTATCCGGTCTTATTGCCCTGAAATTACTCCGTGCACTCGTTCAGAAATGGTTTTATTTGTTTGGATTTTATTGTCTGCTAATAAGTTTGGTTTTTTTGATCTTAGAAACTTTTTAGATTTTTAAAAGGGGGTTCTATGTTAAAGGCACTTGTTGGTTATTATTCGCGCACCGGCAATACAAAAATAATGGCAAAGGCAATTGCAAGGGGTATTGAAAAAGAAGGATTGGAAACAAAGGTTTTGCCCTTAAATAAAATCAAACCAAAAGATCTTTTAAAATACCATTTGATAGTCCTTGGTTCACCAACATATTACGGATTGATGGCTGGTGAGATGAAAAAATTCATTGATGAAACTGTTAAATACCATGGAAAATTAGCAGGAAAAGTAGGTGGTGCATTCACCTCAAGTGGTGGAATCGCTGGTGGTGGTGAGACCACTATCTTGAGCATTCTTGAGGCATTCTTAATCCATGGTATGATTGTGATGGGTGAGTCAGGTTCTTATCATTATGGACCAGTGAGTATTGAAAAACCCGATAAAAAAGTTATTGTTAGTTGTGAACTCTATGGCCATAAACTTGCACAATTGACAAAAAAATTAATGAACTAAACAGACGAAAAAAGGCGTAACAATTTCATCCGGATGTCAAGCAAGCTTGACTACTCCAAATAAGAACATCCGCAGAATCATCCCGACAAGGAAGTCGAGACTTGCAGGAGACGCAGTATCATCTGCCTTTGGTGGATTCGCGGTATCGTCCACCACTTTACTTGGCGGACTCGCTAAAGTATAATGAAGGTAAGAATTTATGAAACGAAATAAACTAAATAGACCAGAAAGACCCTCTCTGTGTCTTTCCGTGTCATCATCCGCGTCTTTCAGTGTGTTTGCCGATCAAAACATGGAGGTAAAGATGGGTAAGATTCAATTTCAAGGGCTTTTGCCCTTGATATTTTGTGCCCTAATTATTGTGGGGTTATGTTTCGGATAAGGGACCTTGGGTTAAAAATGAATGAGCAAAAGTTTAAAAAGTTTATACCTGCCCCTGTCCCTTGTGTAGTTTCTATGTGCATTATTTTGTGTCTTGCACTTGCCTGTGCTATGCCGGTAGATGGCGCCGGGATAAGATGGGGTGGGGCTATTTTTGACCATGTTCCTCTGGGTAAAGGTGGATATTGGGGGGTTCAATTGGACTTTCCCCTTAGTTCCTGTCTTAAAATCGGTTTTTCGGTGGATAAATTTCTTGGTAGCACAGTGGTTTGGCCGACACTTCCATCTACGGTAGTAATTGTTACAAAAAAGAATCGGGGACGCCACACTTCATACACCAGCGCTTCTTTTTTATCTTTTAGCAGTTCTTTACGATATACTTTTTGGAAAAAAGGTGGCTTTGGTCTCTATCTGGGAGGAGGGGGAGACCTTTACTATTTGAAGCGACACTTGGTAGTGCGCTATCTGGTAGGTATTGACCCATGGGGTTTCCCTGACTATTTCGAATCTGATGGACTCGACTGGTGGCCAGGGATAAGTCTAATGGGAGGGACGAGGTTTTTACTGGGAAAGATGCCTTTATCTTTCTTTGGCGAGGTAAAGCAGAGTTTTTCTTACTCTTCTATTGAGGGGGAATTTAAGGGGCTTCTTTTCTGCGTAGGGATAGATTATCGGTTATGAAACATTGCAGATTAGTATTTACATTTACAATTCTTATCAGCGGCTGCTCCAGAAGCCCACTCCAACTGCCGCCAGAATATCCGCCATATTATGTTTGCTACAACTATACAGACCCAGACTGGAGTCCAGATGGGAATTTAATTGCCTACGAGCATGGTGGCAATTCATACGGCACAGATACTGGTGGTATCTTTATCTTCGACCTAAGGGATTCAACATCTTATCTTTTGGTTCTCTGGGATTCATTTCTCGGTCATGCCCCTGATTTTTCTCCAGATGGAGAATGGATTGTCTTTGATGCCAATACCGCAATTTGGAAGATAAAGATAAATGGCGATAGTTTAACTCAACTCACATTTGGCCGTGAAACCTTCTTTCCTGATTGGTCACCAGATGGAAAAAGAATAGCATATGACCAGAGTTTCTCTACAGCCACCCACCCAAGGGGTATCTATATAATGGATAAGGATGGAAATAATGACCATCTCATAATTGAGGATGCAAGGTGCCCTAAATGGTCTCCTGATGGAACCAAGATTGCTTATAATGGAATTTATATTGCGGATACCAATGGGTCAAATATCAAACAGATTCATCAAGGGGGCGAAAATGTCGATTGGTCTCCTGATGGGTCAAAGATTGCTTTTTCAATGTGGAGTGGGGGTCCAACCATCTATGTAATAAATGTGGATGGGAGTAATCTTAAGAAAATAACCGAAGATGGTGATACACCTTGTTGGTCACCAGATGGATCAAAGATGGTCTATACCAATACAAAATATGGTGAGATTTGGATAATGAATTCAGATGGGTCTGATAAGAAAAAGTTAATAGGTTATTAAGTTATAAGTTAGGGGACGGGGGTTGACTTTTTGGCATGGTTGGTTAAAATTAGCTTATGAGAAGGACGCGGGTTACCTATAAAGGTGCCTATCATCATATAATGAGTCGGGGGCGAAATGGTGAGCCGATTCTGGCTGGATGTAAGGGCAAAAATATCTGTTGGGTCTTTTGGAGGAAGTCCGAAAGATTCAATGCATTAGATTATTTGCCTATTGTCTTATGGATAGTCATTATCATCTGGTTTTGCAGAATTCATCTTTAGGTGCGTTGCACAAATGAACAAAGATTCGGGTTAAGATGACCCTTAAGGGTATGAGAAATATTATGCCAAATAATCAGTTTCGTCTCCGCGCCTTTTTAACAATTTTTGAAAATAACGGTAGAATTTGGAAAATTTTTTAAATAACGAAGAGCCTGCAAATATAGGCCAGTCTTGCATCCGCAAAGGGTGCATTTTGGGCATTGACAAAAAAAAACCGATTATAATAGGGTATACTTGAAAAGTAAAAAGGGTGATTATGGGTGATAAAGGGGAATTAAGGATGATTAAGGGAAACTCAATGCAGTATCGTCCGCCATTTTTTGTGGAGGATTGGCGGATTTGTTGAAGTTTAATGAAGGTAAGAAGATAAGGTGTTAAGAAGCTATGAAACGAGATAAACCAAATAAACCAGAAAGACGAGAAAGACCAGATAGACCCTCTCTGTGTCTGCTTGTATCAGCATCACGCCCTGCCGCGAGTTTTGCCGGGCAAAATAGTGTAAGTTTTCTTTGTAAGGAGGAAGCAATGAGAAATAAAAGAGCATATGTTATAACTGTTTTCACAATTTTGTTAATATTTTCTCTAAAATGTCAAAAGGAAGAGGTAATAAAAAATTGGGATGATATAGGTCCAATTTGGTCTCCTGATGCTCGCTATATTGCCTTTACCCGAGTTAATAGATCACTTAATCCATATGCCTGGCCAGATATATTATCGCAGGATTCACTCACGGGTTTAAGGATATTGGATTTATCTTCTTTAAAGGTAATTGATTCCTTAATTTCTACTTTTTGTGTAGATTGGTCTCCAAATGGAGATAAAATTCTTTGCTCTGATGGGAAGGTTTATAATGTTAAAGACCATAGCCTGCAGGTAATTCTTGATACAAGTGAGCACTACTACCCACAGGATTGGTCTTGTGATGGAACGAGGATACTCTGCACAAAGAAAAATAACTCGCCAGACTCATTTATGATATTGATGTTTGATACATTGGGAAGCTATAGTAAGATTTTATTTAATTCTGGGGTTGCACCGAGTTGGCATCCCTCTGGAGAGCAATTGGTCTTTATCACTACTTTGAATAGCAAAAAGGCAATTTGTATTGGCGATACTAATGGGAATATTGTAAAAATTATCAATGTTGAAGTTGGTGATTTGATTCCTTTTTATGGAAGAGGACCCCGGTTTTCTCCAGACGGTTCAAAGATTCTCTACTTTGTCTATCAGATAAAAGACGGGGGTTTTGATGATTTCAATATTTACATCTGTGATACCTCGGGGCAGAATTTCATCGAATTGATAGATGGTGTTCATCCTTGTTGGTCGCCGAATGGTGGGGAAATCTCGTTTGCACGATATACCTCACAAGATAGTGAACTCTTTTCTTCTATATGGATAATGGATACGAACGGTACCAATTTAAAAAAAGTAACTGAATAAAAAGGAGGAGATATGTGGGCAAAAATGTTATTGTGTATTCTCATTTTGATTGAATTATTGGTTGGGCAAAGTAATATCTATGCCCCTGGAGAAATAGTGGCGAGGGTAAGAAGGGGTGCTATAAATCTACCTTTGGACTCTCAAAAGGGTGGTTTAGGAGTAATTCAAGATTCGGTTCTCCGCCAATTTCTTTTTAATCACAATTTCATCGAACTTGAAAGGGTTGTACCTAATTTCTCACCGGGCGAGACATTAACTACTCTTGAGGACGGCAGCGTAGTAAAGGTTCCAGATTTTTCTCTGGTGTATCTATTTTATTTTCCAGACACTACAGATATTATTGCCCTCTGTGATACCTTTCGAACAATGTCCGGTGTTGAATGGGTGAATCCCAATCTATTATTATTTACTTATTCTAACCCCAACGACCCGAGGTTTTTAGAGCAATGGTCATTAGCCCGTATTAACGCACCAGGCGCATGGAATTATGAAAATGGAAGTTCAAATGTACGAATAGGAATAGTTGATGTGGGGATAAAACACGACCATCCTGATTTAGGCGCTGGTTTTGGTTCGGGTTTTAAAATAGCAGGTGGATATGATTTTGGCGAAGATGATAATGACCCATATGATTATTCTGATGATCCTCATGGAACTCATGTTGCAGGGATTGCAAGTGCCCTGACGAACAATGGTATTGGGATTGCAGGTATGTCGGGTGGTTGGGGTAGTGCAAATAAAGGCTGTCTTTTGTATAATTGTAAAGTTGCTGGTCCTCTTGGCATATTATCAAGTGATGTTGCCGAAGCTATTATAACGGCAGCAAAGCCAATTGCTCAGGGCGGTTATGGATGTCGTGTGATAAATCTAAGTTTAGGTGCTCCCTTCGACCCCAATCCTCAGCATTATTACCCCTATATTTCTGAGGAAATACGTGAAGCAATAATATATGCCTACAAGTGTCAAAGGAATGTAATTGCCGCAAAAGGAAATGCGGGATATTTTGGTGGCTTGTATTGGGCGCCGCCTTTTTGGAATTTCCCATCGGATTTTGAACCACATTTGGTAATTTCTGTGGGAGCAACTGGAGAAGATGACCACCGTTGCTTGTGGAGTAATTATAGTAATCACATTGATGTTGTTGCTCCTGGAGAAGATATCTTAAGCACGTATATGCCGAGTGGAAATAATATGTATTACGAAAAAAGTGGTACTTCAATGGCAGCGCCGCATGTTTCGGGGCTTGCTAGTACAATTCCAACCAAATTCGGTGACAGTTTCAGGATAGAAATTCCTCATG
>DAIRCK010000007.1:0-103519 GCA_036796695.1 bacterium | reverse complement strand
CTTCAAATTTATATCCGGTATCATGTATCGTGTATCCTGTATCATGTATCTGATTTTCAATCTATCCCTGAAGGGTGAAGGAAAGGCATTAAAACAAATTCTTGATTGAATACTTTTTATCTGCGATTCCCCTATACCGACCTGGTCAGGATAGGTCTTTATTAAATATGCGTTATTATCACCTGCACCATAGGAATTGGTTATGCCCGCAATTATATAACCATTATCTGATGCTCGCTTGATTGAATAGGCACAGTCTGTTCCTGCACCACCCTGCATCAACATCCATATATTCAGTCCTCCAGTATCTGCCCTTACTACATAGAGTTCATAACTGAAATTCCCAGCAATAACATAATTCTTTTCACCTATCTCCTGTATCGAATAGGCAAAGTCATCATTCAAACTGCCCTGAAAAGTATTCCAGATCAGGGTGCCGCGCTGGTTGTATCTCAACAAACACCATTCATAGCCTAAGAGATTGACATATGCGGTTCCACAAACAACATATCCTGAATCTGTGGTCTGTTTAACGCAGAAACCACATTCGTCAAGATTCACACCATACAGTCCTGTCCATTCTTCATTGCCGAGTGAATCAATCTTTATTACATAGACATCACTGCCTCCATTACCGAAAGAATATGTATTGCCTGTAATGATACAACCATTATCATTTGTTGCATCAATGCATAATCCCCGGTCATCAAAAAGTCCACCATAGGTCTTTATCCAGATTATTCCACCGAGCGTGTCTATTTTCATAACCAGAACATCATAACCTCCAGCACCTGATGAGTTGGTCATGCCGCAGATAATAAAGTTATTATCTCCTGCAGGGACAATTGAATATCCAATTTCATCAAGCGAATCACCATATGTCTTTGTCCATATCGTGTCTCCATTTTGGTCTATCATTATCAAAAATATATCGCGCATACCCTGGCCGTACGAATCAGTAGAACCTACAATTAAATATTTATCAGGTGTAGCACAGAATGAATAACCATAGTCGTCTCCATTTCCACCATAGGTCTTTGACCATAATGGATAACCAGAGGAATCAACTTTAAAGATACAAACATCATAACCACCACTACCCGAAGAATTTGTTGAGCCAATTGCAATGAAACCTTTATCAGAAGATTCAAATACTGCGCATGCATAATCTTCTCCATTACCACCATAAATCCTTGCCCATTCAACCTGTGGACTCTGATTAAAGAGAAGGTAAAGAATTATAATTACCGAAGGCATTATGTCATCTTTAACCTATTACGACTTTTTTATCTTTAATTTATTTTACCACAACCAGTTTGACTACTCGGTCACTGATTTTTAGAAAATAGACTCCGGGGTTAAGTCTATCAATGGAACTTGAGATTGCACACCCGGTCTGAGGATGGATTATTCTTCCATAGGCATCATAAATCTTTATTTCTTTGTTTGTCGCCAATAGATTTATAACTGCAGAAGAACTGATGGGATTTGGATAAATCAGGAGGGGACTATGAGAACCAATCTTTCTGGATTCCTCAATTGGAACAACAGGACCATTATAAATCTGAAGACCAGCGCTGTAATCACCGATGTAAACATTATTTCCAGACACAGAGACACCATAGGCATAGTCCGCAGTGATATAATAGCCAACTTCAAAAGGATTAGAGGGATTAGAGATGTCTACTATCCTTAAACCACTCTGGTATCCTGCAATGTAGGCATAACCACTATAGACAAAGATGTCTTCATTAAAACCAGGAAGACCGCGGAATCCAACCTGGTAAGGATTTGAAGGGTTTGACACATCGATAATTCTTAATCCCTGATACCAGTCAAGGACATATGCGTATGAACCAGAGACAAAAACACTCCAGGCATAACCAGGGATATCACAAACACCTACTATACTCGGTGCGGATGGATTTGAAATATTGATGATAACAAGACCCATTGATGTATCAGCAACATACGCATAATTCCCTGAGACAAAGACACTGTGCACCCACTGGGGTGGCCTACAATAACCTACCTCCACAGGATTTGATGGATTGGAAATATTTATTATCCTCAAACCCTGATTCCAGTCTGCGACATAGGCATAATTTCCTAAAACAAAGACCTGGAGTGCAAGGCCAGGACTGCTCCAGGAACCAATCTCATAGGGATTTGAAGGAACGCTCACATTTATTATCCGCATTGAGAGATAATCTGCAACATAGGCATAATCATTCTGAACAAAGACATCCCAGCATATTCCTGGTGTATCAAGATAGCCGACTCTGATTGGATTATTGGGATTAGAAATATTACATATCTGAAGGCCACCATAATCATTCGCCAAATATGCATAGGAACCAGTTGCATATATTCCCCTTGTGTAATTCAAACTTGCGAATGTGCCAACCTCTGAAGGACTTGCTGGATTTGATACATTGACAATCCTCAAACCTCCGGGTCCATCGCCCACATAGGCATAATTACCATAAGTCACCACCTCAAAAGAATTCCCCGGTGTATTATAATATCCGACCTCATAAGGAGAAGATGGATTGCTGATGTTGATTATCCTGAGTCCGGCATCGTAATTGGCAAGGTATGCATAACTACCTGAGACCCAGACACCCATTGCCCAGCCCTGGGGGAAACAAGACCCGACATAATATGGATTTGCGGGATTTGAAATATTGAGTATCAGAAATCCACCAACAAAGTCTGCGATATAGGCATAAGGGTTTGATACAAAAACATCCCAGGCAAAACCAGGTGTATCATAACTCCCTACCTGTTGAGGATTAGTGGGATTTGAAACATCAATGATAATTAATCCACCCATATCATAATCTGCAAGATAGGCATAATTGCCACTTACCACAACCCCCATTGTAAGTCCAGGGTCACTATCCCAGTATCCTACTTCAACAGGATTTGCAGGATTGGAGATATTTATAATCCTTAATCCATTTGTCCAGTCAGCAATATAGGCATAACTACCTGAAACAAATATATCACGGGCATATCCTGGTGTAATGATATGTCCAAGTTTTGATGGTGCTGAGGGATTTGAGACATCCCATATTTCCATCCCGTATTTTCCTCCAGCAGCATAGATTCGGTTATTCAAATAGTATAATCCTTCAACCAGACCCCTGGTCTTTATCTGACCAACCTCAACAGGGTTTGATGGGTTTGATACATTTATGATGTTTATCCCACCACCAGCACCAAGAAAGACCAGATTTCTTGCCGGGTCAAGTGCTAATGCATTTGCCGGGCCAAAGGGCCAGTTTCCAATGAATCTAACATTTGAAGAATCATAAGCAAGTGGTGAGATATCTGGTGTCACTGCGGTTGAATTGAACAGGAATAAACAAAGGATTATGGAATTCATAAATCCTCCTTATTTTAGTAATTTTAATAAATAACCAATTTTTTCCTGTAATTTTCTCTGCTGTCATTCAAAATCAGGAAATAGACACCCTTACTCAAATCTTCTGTCTTGCATTGGATAATATATCTATCATATTCTTTTTCAATCTGATAAGGCACTTTTGTAACCCGCCCACAAGCATCAAAGACAAAAAGCAAGGGTTTGTGTTTTCCACAAAATTCTATCTTTAGATTTGTTCCTTTTCTTATCAGCGTCGGTATCGTAAGTTTTGAGAGATTACCTGTTTTTGTATTTTCGCTGATCATCTGGGTAATATCATTACTACACCAGAATCCCCTTGCAGGCTGGTAATAGAAAACACCTGCATTTCCTGCACGCAGACCACCGGGCCAGTAAATGGAAACCGGAAATGGTTCCTGTTCAATCGTATTTCCTCCATCAAATGAACGTGCAACCAGGACTAAATCTGGAGAAACATAGTGCAGGAAGTATAAATTGCCATTCGGAGATACCGAAACGGTTATTGGATAATAAGGAAGGCTATCAAAGGTTGAAGTATTCAAATTGTATCTGTATAACTGTTCGCCTGCAATATAGAGTATTTTACGGGTATTATCATAGGCGAGTTCTCCTCCACGAGCAACCAGACCACTCCAGTTTGCACCCCGGTCATAACTCACAAATGTTGAATCATAGGTCGCAACGAATATTGTATCAAGACCAACAAGGTTTAAAAGAGAACCCTGGCTTTCAAAAACCTCTGTAAAATTGTTACCACCTGCAGTAGAACGGATAATAACATTGTCGCTCACACCCATAACTATATTCGGATTACTCGTAATCAAAAAGTCATTTACAAGATAAGTGGAATCAACCTTTTCCCAGTTCTCTCCATTGTCTGTGGAACGGAATATCGTGCCGATGCTCATGGTCATTCCTATAAGTTGGAGATCTATTGCCGAGACGATTAGAAAATTCGGATTTGTTTGTGCTAATTCAATTGCCGAACCCATCAATAGGAAATTGACATTAAGGGTATCCCACACACCACCCCAGTTCTGAGTTCTGTAGGGGGTGCCGCCAAGACCTATGAAATACGCGGTCGTATTATAAATATCACTTGCATTTCCAGGAGAAATAAGGGTATGTGCATAGAGGTTATGGCGCATAACTTGCCAGGAATTTCCATTATTCATTGATTTGAATACGCCCTTACCAATACTTCCACAATAGAATGTGCCGCTACCTGCAGGAGATATAAATGTTCCAATCTCCCTTGATTCTACACGATTAAATAGCCACACACCATACTGTCTTCTACCGGTAAAGATCCCTGGCTGAAAATAACTTGATACGATGACAGAATCATTTCCAGTAAATTCAATATCCACAGCCTGAAATAGACCAAATGCATAGGGTTCATTCATCCTGGTCCAGGGACCGGACGCTGATGTTGCCTGGTAAATCCCGTAATCTGTGGCGATGAGAATCATATTCGGATTATAAGGACTCACCTGAAAATCCATCACTTCGCTTGCGATGATTGTATCGATAAAATTGCCTGCAGGTGAATAGTATATATAAGCAAGTGTATCATCAGGCATCTTATGCCCTATGAGCCAGAATGTGGTTGGTGAACTCTTTAAATGAACAACAATATCAACATAGTCAAGTTGGTTAAATGTCTGAATAACCTGCCAGGACAATCCTGAATTTGTGCTACGAAGGAGTCTTGGTGGAAGACTATCTACAAGATAGATGACCGTATCAGGCACATCAAAACTACCACACTGAAAACTATTGGTATATAATACCTCTGCCCAGTCTGCCCCACCATTTAGAGTTGCCCAGACCGTGCCATTGCCATCAATAATAATGCCACGAGATTGTGTGCACATCACCCCTGCCTGGGGCATACAATTTTCAAAGCATAGACTCCAGTTTGTACCGCCATTGGTAGTGCGCCACACATCATTGGCAGAGAGTGCCAGTGCTAAATTTGGTGCATTAGGGTTGGCGATTACCCACAATATCTCACCGCCCTCTGGTCCGGTAAAATTCCAGTTCCAGGGATTAGGAAATTTCGCATCTGATTTTATATGAGATTGATCGAGATGTGCCCTTTGCCAGTCTTTTATAATCTTGATCGGGTTTGGAATTAGTGTTGCCCCCAACAGACAAAGAATCAAAATATTCATAATGCCTCCTTTGGCAAATTATAAATAAAATACCTGTTTTGTCAACTCTTGATTTTTTTTCATTTAATTTTTTGTAGCAGTCGGATTTATCCACTTGACATTTTTTAAAGTTAAATTATAATCTTATGTAGGAAGAAATTCCGTAAAGGAGTGAAGATGATTGAGCTAATCTTAATCGTGATGTCATTCCTACCCTCTGTCCCGAGTAGGATGACACCAGAACTCATTGAGATACTCAATAATACACCTGCCCAGGAGAAAATCCTTGTCATCGTCCATATGAATGTAGAATATCCCTATGAACAACTTGAAGGGATGAGACCAGAGGAAAAATGTCAGGTATTCAAGAGTGTGGCAGAGAATTCACAAAAGGATGTGATTCAATATTTGAAGAGTCTGCCTGAAGAGAAGGCTGAGGTTTTAAAACAATTCTGGATATTCAATGGTTTTCATCTGAAGGCGACAAAGGATGTTATTGAAAATTTGGCAAAACGTGATGATATCTGGTTTATCTCTCATAATGAGGTTATAAAACTTGATTATCAATTAGGTGAGTGTGTTGAATCAAGGAATTCTGAATGGAATATCTCCAGGATAATGGCAGATTCCTGCTGGTTAGCAGGTTATAGTGGTGAAGGGATAATCATCGGTCATGTTGATACTGGTGTATTAACGACCCATGAGGCACTTGCGGGTAAATGGCTTGCACCATACTGGTATGACTGTGTGAATTATCTTCCATCACCTTATGATGACCATGGTCATGGCACTCATACAATGGGCCTTATCTGTGGTGGTGATGGATTTGGTCCATTTGCGAATGATATTGGGGTTGCGTATGGTGTGCGATACATTCCGACAAAGGCATTCAACGCAAGTGGAACCGGTCAGTATTTCGATATACATGAATGTATGCAATATCTTGCGGATTTAAAATCCCAGGGTGTGGATATTCGTGTGATCAGTAATTCGTGGGGTGGTGGCGATCCTGCAAGTTTGTTCTTTTGGGATATTATTTTGAACTGGAAGAATCTCGGCATCTTTCCGGTTTTTGCCAATGGGAATTCAGGTTCTGGCCCAGGCACCGTAATTCCTCCTGCTTGTTATCCACTTTGTTGTGGTGTTGGTGCAACTGATACCAATGATATAATTGCTTCTTTTTCTTCCCGTGGTCCTGCACCTGATATCTCACCGATCAATAACCCGCAATACTGGTATTATCCAACCTGGAATCTATTAAAACCCGATGTCTCAGCACCTGGTGTTAATATCCGTTCTTCATGGAATAATGGTAATTACAGAGTTCTTAATGGCACTACAATGTCAACACCCCAGGTAGCGGGTGGTAGTGCAATATTACTCCAAAAAAATTCCGGTCTCTCTGTGAATGACCTTTATGACTATCTGCGGAATTATTGTGACCGACCTCCTCAGGGTGCACCATACCCGAATAATAACTATGGCTGGGGAAGGGTAAATTTATGGCGGTCATTACAGAGAGTGCCTGTGTCCATAAAAGAGAAAACAAAGGAAAATTTGACTCTGAAAGAATGCCTGATGGTGATGCCCAATCCAGCAAGGGATAATCTGGTTTTCTATATTCATTCAAATAATATAAAGGATTATCACCTTCACATCTATGATATCACGGGTCGGGTTGTGGCAGAGGTTCGATTTAAAAGGGGTGATAGGGTAATCAGATGGAACTCAAAAAATGCTACGCTTAAAGATGGCATCTATTTTGCTGCCTTAAAAAGTGAAGACGGGATCATAACCAGAAAGTTTGTTTTAAAGCACTAATTTACCCCTTGACAATTTTCATTTTTTGATTATAATAGTGTATGTTTTTGAACAAAAAACGATTTTGGTCGAAAAATCAAAATGGTGGTGTCTATGATCGTTTCTAAGAAGGCAATGCGCGAGGCAATAGTTGATGCAGCAAGGTATGTCTTTGCCCGTTTTGGATATCGTAAGACGACAATGGACTCCATTGCCCGTGCAGTACGAAAAGGCAAGAGTTCAGTATATTACTATTTCAAAAACAAAGAAGAGGTCTTCCTTGCAGTCGTTGAAAAGGAAGCCCAGGGGGTAAAAGATGAAATTAAGAATGCCCTCTCTGCGGTCAGTGACCCAAAAGAAAAATTGACAATTTATGTCCTCACCAGAATGCGGGTATTTTATCGTATTGCCCATTTCTATAGTTCGTTCCGAGAGGAATATTTCAAGGAGTATGATTTCATCCAGCGGTTTCGGGAGAGTTATGACCGTTATGAGACAAAACTCATCCTTGATATTTTACGCGAAGGTATTAAAAAAGGGATATTCTCTATCCCTGACCCGGTCCTGGCAGCAAACTATTTTGTGATGGCATTAAAGGGTTTTGAATACCTTTGGGGCACTGAAGAGGATATCGGTAGACTGGAAAAAAAGACCGAGGCAATGCTTGAGATGCTTTATCAGGGGATTTTAAAAAAATGATAAAAAAATTTTTTCCGACTTTTCGACCAAAAAACATTATTAGTCAAAAATTCAATAAGGAGATAAATTACCCCCCTCCTTACCCTCCCCCTTTGAAGGGGGAGGAATAAGGAGGGGCTGAAAGGAGAACTAATGTCTGCTCAACAAAAGATTTCTACATTCATCATCAAAAATCGTTTATTGATAATCATCGTGGTCTGTGTTTTGAGTCTCATATTTGCCATAGGTTTAAGAAATATAAAGGTCAATGCAGATATTATGAGTTATCTTCCAGATTCTGACCCGGCTGTAAAACTCCTTGATTATATCAGTCAAAAATATGGTGGTAATAGTCTGGGGATTGTAGTAGTCCAGGCAGAAGATGTATTCAATTTAAAAACCATAAAATCAATAGATTTTTTGACCCGACAACTCAAACAGATTGAAGGTATTACCTATGTCACGAGTTTGACAAATATTCTTGATATCAAAAAGACTGAAGAAGGATTGGAGATTGGAAAACTAATAGATGAAAACAATATTCCAGACCAGGAAGGCTTGAATAAGATAAGGGATTATGCATTGAATAAAAAAATATACCGCAACCGCCTTGTTTCTGAAGACGGAAAGACGACTTTGGTTATATGCCGTATAGACGGAGATAAATCAAAGGTTGCAAAGGATATTGAGCGGGTTGTAAAAGATGCAAATTTAGAAGAAAAAACCTATTTTGCTGGCTTGCCATTCCAGTTGAACAGAATAAATGATTTAATCATAAAGGATATGAAAGTCTTGATGCCATTTGTCGCCCTTATGATTTTGATAATCCTCTATCTGAGTTTTGGTAATGTGCTTAATGTCGTTCTGCCCCTTATAAGTGTTGGAATCAGTTCATTATGGACGCTCGGTTTTATGGCATTATTAAAAATTCCACTCACCATCATAACCAATATAACTCCAGCCATCCTTATGGCTGTAGGTAGTGCCTATGCAATTCATGTCATATGTAAATATTTTGAAGAAAAGGAAAATGATACGGAACTAAAAGCACAGAATTCCTTTTCAAAGGTGATTATCCCTGTATTCCTTGCAGCACTTACAACGATCATTGGTTTTTTATCTTTTATCTTAGGTTCTTATTTAATAATAATCCAGCAGTTTGGAATCTTCACATCATTGGGCATCTTCATCGCATTTATAATAAGTATTACACTGATACCAGCGATACTTGGCAGTATCAAATACAAAGAAACAAACAAAAGACAGAATCTTGAATTCGCAAATTCCTTAATGGAAAGACTGGGCAGATGGGTGATAAATCATAAAAAATTTGTCTGTATATTTGGTGTAATCATCGGGCTGGGCTTTTTATCAGGTATTCCTCTCATAAAAGCAAAGGTTGATTTTCTTGATTATTTTAAGCCTAAAAGTTCAATCCGGGTCACTGAGGGAATAATGGAAAAAAATTTTGGTGGCTCAGTTCCGGTCCAGATTCTTGTTAAAGGTGATTTGCAGGAACCTGAAGTGCTCAATGCAATAAAGGAATTCCATAACTTTCTCGATACCCTTAAAGGTGTTCACCATCCACAATCAATCATTGACCTTATTGAAGAGATGAATGACGCAATGGGTGAAGGAAAGAGAATTCCTGATACCAGAGAAAAGATAAGCAATCTATACTTCTTACTTGAAGGAGAAGAGACCCTGGAGCAACTTATAAACGAAGATAAAACAGAAGGTCTGATACAGGCAATGACCCCTGGCGCATATAATAAAGAAAGTGAATTTGTCGTCAAAAAGATCCAAGAATATATAAAATCTAAGAATAACCATATTTATCAATTTGAATTCACAGGCTCTCCACTTGTCTATGAACATCTCAATAAGAGCCTTCTGAAGAGTCAGTTATACAGCCTTGTCATTGCCATCGTATCAATATTCATCTGCCTTGTTTTTCTCACGCGTTCTGTGATAAATAGTTTGATAGGCATTATTCCGTTATTTTTGAGTCTCTCAATGCTCTTCGGCACAATGGGAATATTGCAGATTCCACTCGATGTCGCAACTGTGCTTGTTGGAAGTATCTGCATTGGAATTGGCATTGACTATTCAATCCATTTTCTTAATCGCTATTATTATGAAAGGAAAAATAAAAATTCAGAAACGGCAATCCTTACTACAATAAAATATACTGGAAGCGCAATTATGGTCAATGTCTTTACTGTGATGCTTGGGTTTCTTATCCTTATCTTTTCAAATCTCGTTCCGATTATGAGATTCGGAATATTGTTGGGCATAACGATGTTGAGTTCAGGGTTTGGCGCAACTACCCTTGTGCCCGTGATAATCTTGTTAAGAGAAAAGACAAAATGAGGCAATTGCAGGTAATTGTAGGAGTGGTTTCCAACCGCGATAATTCAGGCGGAACGGTTTCTAATTGCGATCTATCAATTCCTGTAGGAGCGGTTTCTAACCGCGATAATCGGGATAATTGTCCCCCATTGCCCCCAACTGCCTTCAATTGCCCCCAATTGCCTTATTTATGGATATGTTAAAGGAGGTCAAAATGAAACTCTTTCTTATCTGCCTGTTTATACTACAGGTCACAAATGCTGAGCAGAATCTTGATGCACAGAAGATTCTGCTTGAGGTAGACGAGGTCCTCGCTGCACCGAAAGACCTTTCTGCCTTGATGAAGATAAATATCATCAACAAGAATGGTGATACAAAAAAGCGTGAGGTCCAGATGTATCAAAAAGGGAATAACAAAAGGTTGGTTAAGGTCATCTCACCTGCAGACCAGAAAGGAATAGGATTTCTATCTTTACCAGATGATATTATTTATGTCTATCTTCCTGCCTATAAGAAGACCAGACGCATTGCTGCCCATGTGAAGAATCAAAAATTTGTCGGAACAGATTTTACCTATGAAGACCTTGAGGCAAAAAACTACTCGGATAAATGGGTTCCAAAGATAATTAAAGAAGAAAAGGATTTTTATGTGCTTGAATTGACTCCTAAGCCAGGGATTGTATCAGAATACTCAAAGATGAATCTTTATGTGCGCAAGAGTGATTTCTTTCCGATTAAGGCAGAGCATTTTAATAAAAAGGGTGAGATGATAAAGATAATGGAGGTAACCAATACCGAGCGGATAAAGGACTATATTATTCCGAAGAGTTATTTGATGCAGGACCTACGCAGTGGAAATAAGACCGAGATTGTGATGGAAGAAGTAAAACTTGATACTGGTCTGGGTAATGATATCTTTACCGAAAGAAATCTCAGTAAATAGCAAAATGGCAGGACAATTTAATCCTTCTGTAGGAGCGGTTTCCAACCGCGATGATCGGGATAATTGCCCCCAAGGAGCAATTTCTAACCGCATCCCCAACATCCCCCTTTGGAAAAGGGGGCTGAAAGGAGGTCAAAATGGCAAAAATAAAAAACACAAAAATGATTGCATTCTTTATAATATTAAACATTGGGTTCAGCCTTGATTGGTCGGGATACCTTTCAACTGACCATCGCCTTCTTATACAAAAAGATTATAAATTTTCTTTTGAAGAATATCGTCTTAGCCTGTGCCCTGAACAAACAATCGCAGAGAACCTGAAGTTCCATAGCGAAATCTGGATCCGCTCATTCGGATTTCCATATATAACAAACCTCTCTGACCTTTATTCAAAAGAAATAATCACACCTTTCAATCTTGATATCAGAGAGGCATACATTGATATCTTAAAATTTCCACTGAAGAACTTTGACATCCGAATCGGACGCCAGCGTATCGCCTGGGGAACCGCAGATAAAATAAATCCCACAGACAATCTGAACCCTCTTGACCTCGAAGATATCTGGGACTTTGGCAGGCGCCTTTCTTCCAATGGGATAAAGATTGATGGGTATTTAAAAGATTTTAACCTATCCTATATCTTCATTCCCCGTTTTACACCTGCGGTTTTGCCTGAAGGTGATTGGTTCAATTCAAAAAATTCACAAATCAATCTTCCAATCGGGATAACGCCCTTAAATATCACCAATTCAATTGCTATGCCTGATTATACAATAAAAAATTCTCTCAATGGTGCAAGGTTAAAAAAGAATCTCTTTGGATTTGACCTCTCTTTGAGTTATGCCAATACAAGGGATGGTATTCCAATCTTAACCAATACTACAATCGTTCCAGCAGGAATGTCTGGTGAAGTAAATATCTATAATACGCTCTCTTTTCCCAAGATGCAGATACTTGGGTTTGATTTTGCCGGTGGAATAAAGGATATTGGGATATGGGCTGAATGTGCAATCTTCTTTCCGGAAAGTCTAAATTACAGGATTGATATGTCCCAGCTTGGTATGGGTGTGATTGATTCACTCATCCTTGATAAAAAACCCTATGCAAAATATGTCATCGGTGCTGATTATACATTCAAGAATGGAATCTATATCAATCTCCAGTATGCGCACGGATTTTTTTATGAAAGGGGTGAGGAAATAGAGGATTATTTGCTGGCAGGGCTGGAATGGAAACTCCTTGAAGAACGATTGAAACTGATGCCTATAAATAGTGGATTGGAGATAAAGGATTTTTCAGATATTAAAAATAACTATGCATTTGTCTATATGCCTGAGCTATCATACAAACCGGTTGAGGACTGTGAAATATCAACTGGACTCCGCATTATTGATGGAAAAGAAGGGACAAACTTTGGCATGATGAAAGAGAAAGACGAATTCTTCCTGAAGGGGAAATACAGTTTCTAAACTAAAAAAGGGGACAGGCTACTTTTTCTTTCTTGTTTTTCCAAATTTAAACCTGACCTCTGGTTCTGAAAGAAATATCAGTTCTTGAAGAAAGGTTTGCCCTACCCATATAAATACTGGTTAAATAATAATTGGTTAAAAATAATACTACATTCCATCATTACATTATTAAATAATAATGGAATAATAAAATAATGGAAAATTTAGGTAATAAAAAAATTAAAAACACTTGACATAGAACAAAAATTATATAAAATTGTTCTATGGATAGAACAATCAAAACGACACTCTATGAATGGCAGAGGAGGAAATGGAAAAAGGAGACGGGCTACTTTTTTATTTTGATTTTCTTGTTGCAAACCTAAAGATTCGCACTACATTTATAAAAAGAGAGACAATTTGTAAATAGGCGACTGAAGTTGCTACTCCAAATCCTTCTGTCTACCGGTACGCAAAATGGTGATACTAACAGTTGTGTCTTTACCATTGCAGGTCAATCAGATGTAAATGTCAAATTTAACTTTTCTTTTAAAAAAGTTTCCAGTTCAATGACTTCTATTTTATTCTTAAGTGGGTCGGGTTCATCAGGAACCAGGTAATATTTAGTGCCTGAAGATGTCTTTTCGGTTATCAATTTTCTCCCTTCATCAGAGGCAATAATCCGGTTTACCCCTTTTTTTATTTTGTAACACACCACCTTGTATAGAAATTGAAATGCGTGATTAAAGGAATTCCCCAATTCTTTCTTTAGTTCAACATACTTCATATCAGCAACCTTGGTATCTTCTCCTCTCTTTTTAACTAAGAAATCTATTCCCTTGTCGGTTCGATAATCCAATATCTCAAAGTCAAATAATTGTGGCTCCAATGCCATCAATGTTACTACTAATCCATAGACTTCTGCTTCAGTTTGTGGTTCAAATAATACGACTCCCTTATACTTACATTTCTTGATTTTCTCTAATCTGCTTATTCTTTTTTTAAACTCCTTTTTCTCATCTTCGAGCCTCCGCTGATTCTCTTCTTCTTCTATTAGTTTCTCTATTTTTTTGTATTCCTCTGAAGATTGGATATTATTTTTATATATGTCTTTCAGTCTCTCTTTTATAGCCTCTATGATATCAGAGGGTGTATTATCTATCGTGCTTCTATTAGCAGTTAATTCAAATTTATCGCAATTTACAAATGCATGAAATCGTGACTTGATGCCTGTTGTTTCTATCCAATTGGTTATATTAACGATTGGTATGCAGTCTTTACATGCCCATAATCCGTATCTGCTTTCAACAGGATATTGGTCATCGTGATATTTTATTCTTTTCCCCTTAGGAGTCAGCATCTTGTTATACATTCTTTTTCTTTCATCGCCCTCTATGTAAAAAATAATCTGAAAAGCGATATCGGGTCTATTTTTTCCTGTTTCATTTACCGAGTGGTATATTTTTTTGCAAAGCAAATCTATTTTGTTAACATCTTTATTCGTATTGGTTTTTATATCTTCTTGCAATCTTGTAAGCTCTCGATCCTCGTAACATTCGCGGGGGAATATATGTCCGAACGGGATTCGCTCATAGCCATTTACATACTGTTCCTCACCTGTTTTCAAATCTGAACTTATGTTGTCAGTATTAAACGATCTTAAAAACAGCACACAATTTTTGTGTATCACCGACCCAAGTAGTGCCTGTTCTATAGAACCATGCTTTGTAAACCAAAGAATGTAGTCTTTGATAGTTACATGAGAGAGATGA
The DNA here is from genome assembly GCA_036796695.1 of bacterium. GTDB lineage: Bacteria > Hydrothermota > Tepidihabitantia > SM23-42 > JAOAFX01 > JAOAFX01. The sequence goes on along the minus strand of DAIRCK010000007.1, from coordinate 88,958 downwards.
GCACAGGGATTGGCGACCCCTGGTTGAAAGCCTTGAATTGTAATTTTTGTACCGCATTTACCGTGTTCTTTCTCTACGTAGTTTGGACTATCGCTTCTTACTTCAATAGGGTCTTCATAGCCGGGTATATTCCCTCTAAACAAATTTGCTCTTGGTTCGTCCATTTTGACCTTAATGTATTTTCCATCATACCAAGTTTCCAATATCACGCACTCACTATTGTAAAAAATCTTCGTTCCATGCCCTTTATAACCTACGGTTTGTGAAAATCTCCTGCCGGTTTTGGGATCGCTCTTTGTGGATTCTCCCAGATCAAAAAAACAATGAATTTTATCAATCGGAATGCCTTCGCCATTGTCTTCTATAATTACGTTAACTCTTTCCCTGCCATATATTTCTTCTTTGCACACAGTTATCCAAATTTCAGTAGCACCTGCATCATAGGAGTTTTGTATCGCTTCACGAAAAATCTCCAGTGGGTTAGTAAAATCCATGCAGATCTCCCGTAACTCAACAAGATGATTTACGCATGGTTTGACCATAGTGACCTCCTTTCTTAGCTCTTAACAATTTTGTGTGGAAGGCTTGTCCTGAAATCGTTTCAGGAAAGGCACAGCCATAGACCAAACCATCCACATCAATTTATTCAACGGTGTCCCTTGTCTGTTAACCAATCTTTTTCTCACCAGGTTCTCAAACCATTATTCATTTTTTTTAACCTCCATTCAGATTGAGAACAGATACCTCGCCAGAATTTTTTCAAAGAACAATCTTGGCAATAATAACTAGTTGTTGGCGGGTGTCAAGTGTTTTTGCCAAAATTTGTTTCCATCGCAAGAACCGATTTGATAATTGATTGGCCGGATTTATCTGTCATTCTCCTGTGCATCTTCTTGCTCAAACGTAAGGACATTTTGGCTTCCTTCTAACATCTTGATTTCAGGAACAGAGGCACCAGCAATTCCTTTTATTGCACCATAAAACTGCACTGCATTTGTTAACACCTTCTCCAGTTGTTTTTCCCGCTCTTTCCAAATCTTTTGCATTCTGAGTCTTTCGTCTTGATATCCTTTTTGTAATTCAACAAAACCTTCAATTATCGCACTAAATTGACCTTTGAATTCTTGACTTGTGAGATAGTTATAAAGCATCCCCATCTTGGTCTCTTTGCCCTGCTGGGTAATAATTACTGAGTGGATTTGAAGCAAGCTATACCTTAAAATGAATGAAACCCCTTTTACCTCAAAGAATGAGCAGACCCAGACACCGTCTTTAAAAAAGAATTTATTCTCGTCATCAGGCATTACTTCTGTAACCAGGACCAAAAAATCGGCTTTTACTTCCAGGTTATCATCGCGTAATTTTTTTAGCCAGTTATAATCAAATTTTTTTGTTCTTTTGCTTTCGTAATAAATTTTACCACATTCCTTACCCTGTTCGTTCCTTACAATCTGTAAAATATCAGCACCTGACTGTCCTTTTTTAATTCTTTCAATCTCATCATAAGGGTATGATGCTCTGAGAATACTTTCAAGTTCTAATTCTTGAACTACGCCCTGAAGTTGTATTGAACCCTGCTCAGCCTTCCTTTTTGCTTCATCAAGTTGACTCTTTAAATCTTCAATGACTTTTTCTTTCTCCTTTATTTTCATAATATTAGCCTCTTCAACCTGCTTCTGGATTTTTGACCTTTCTTCTTTTAGTTTCTCTGTGAATTCTTTCTCTTTTTCAAATGCCACCTGCTCACGGAGTTCTTCTTTTTCTCTTTTGAGCCTTTCATTTTCTGCCATTAATCTATGCAATTCCTTAACCTGACTTGACTTTCTTTCCAGTTCCTCTTTCAATCCTTTGATTAATTCAGCATTTTCTAAATCCAACTGCTGCCTTAATTTTTCCTCTAACTTTGCTCTCTCTGTTCTAAGTTTGCTTTCAACCTCTTTATCAACAAGGTCTTTTAGCCTTTCCTCTTTAGCCTTTAATTCGGATTCCTTTTCAGCAATCTTATTTTCATACTTTTCTCTTATCTCCTTTTCAAGTTGTTGATAAAGGACTTCGCTTACATTTATTTGAGTCCCGCATTTGGGACATTTGATAATATTTTGGCTTTCGATCAATTTTCCTCCTATTGTTAATAAAAAACTTTATACCTGATTTATTATTCCATACCCTTCGGGAGATAGATATATATAACACCTTGGGGCACAGTTTTGAATTCTAACCTGGCAGGGTTCACAGAAAGAGATATTAAATGAAATATCTTCAAATCTTTCGGTTTCATTGCCGAAGTAAAGGTGACTAATCTCAACGGGTTTTACTGTCCGAAACTCAAAGTTAGTGACCCCTTCTAATTTAATATTATGGTTTTCAATCCTAATCATATAATCGTCTTCTTTTCTCCAGGACTGGATATCTTTAACACCTTCAAAGGTTTTTTCTTTTTGTTTAATCATTTTGCCTCCTATAATTATTTTTTAGTACAAATATATCCATTATCATAAACCTGTCAAGGGGGAAGATAACACCAGGGGTAAAAAGGTGAAAATATTTAAAAATTATTGAAATTTCATAACTTTTTTCTTTTTTTAAGGAAAATGTACGTTTTTTTAGAAATCATATAATAAAAAGTCTTGAAATTTCATCGCTTTTATAGGCAATTGGATTTTTCAGGACTTCCTGGCTAAAATTAAATTTTGCAACATTTTTACGGCAGGCAGAAAAATGTTGCAAATTAATGCCATCAACTATTTATTTTTATATAGAAACGTAAAACCATTGAAATTTCATAAGTTTTAGTAATTTAGGATATTCTAATTTTTATATGCATTTTTCCCTTGACAAAGGAAAGAATTTGCATATAATAATATAGGTTAAGATTAATTGGTTTTTGAGTTTTATTTTTGTTAAAAAGTTCCGATTTTTCGGAGCTTTTTTATTTTTATAGAAGAAAATGGGATGAAAACGGGTTAAAAAATGGAGGTTTTAAAGAATATTTAATCCAGATAGAATGGATTATCTTGTTTCTGGAACTATTATATATAGGGGGGCTATTTAAATTGCCCTTATTAGTAAAAATTTTGTGAATTTTTCCGTATAATATATTAGGGAAAGGAGGTTATTATGAAAACCTAAAAAATGAAGTAATAGGGGTAGGTGAAGAGCCGGATGTGATTGAAGTTAATTAAATAAACCACCCATCTCGCCTATCAGCGTGGCGGACCTTCCCTTAAAAGGGGAGGAAGAAAAAGGGTGAAAGGAGGTTTATGTCTAATAGACAGGCTGAAAGGCTAAATACAAATTATTTAGAGGTTACCCATAAACTCTTTCGGCTTTTTCATACCCGTATAGAGATATCTGAGCGTATTCAAGACAATGAGTTTGATATTGATAAAGGTAGTAAGGATATCAAATATTATAAAAACAGACTTAGGCATACAAATAGATTAATAAAGGATTTTGAAAAAGAACTTACAGCAATTGTTGAAAAGGCACATAGTTATGGAGCAGTTATTCCCTTTGAAAATTTAGCCCAGAAGCATAGATTAACCAATGAACAGAAATATATTCTTTTGTTTTTGTTTTTTGAAATGGCAGAGAAGGACCGAGAAGGAATTTCTGGAAGGCATTTATTGCAACTCCTTGGATATAATACAGGACAGTTTGTTGAAAAAAGCAGATTATTTGAGATTCTTATAAAGAAAAGACTTATTAGGGTTGTTGACTATGATTATACAAATATACTTTTTGAGGCAGATTTTGCCCTTTCTTCAGAGGTTATAAACCAGGTGGTTGGTAAAGGAAAAGTTGAGTTAGAAGAGAAAGAAGAGAGCCCTGGCTGGATGCGTAAAATTTTTAGAAGAGAAGAACAGGAGATTTCGTTCCTTGAGGTACGCGAGCCATTACTCAGTTTTGACCAGATTGTACTTAATCCTGATAAGAAAACGGAGATTATAAGGTTATTATGCCAGGCAAAGAGCAGGGAATCCATCTTTAAAAGATGGGGTCTGGATGAGACAATAAAATATGGCAAGGGTATCACTATGCTCTTCTATGGTCCTCCAGGAACTGGTAAGACTGCGACCTGCGAGGCTATTGCCCATTACTTAAATAAAAAGATTGGAATTGCCAATTATGCTGGAATACTCAATAGCTGGGTTGGTGAGTCAGAGAAGGGTGTTGTAAGGGTATTTGAACAGGCGAAGAAAGAGGATTGTGTCTTGGTATTTGATGAGGCAGATGCCCTTTTTGGTACGCGGCTTTATGAACATCATAGCACAGACAGGATGCTCAATTTTATGACGAATATCCTTATGCAGAAGATTGAAAGGTTTGAAGGGGTTGTGATTTTGACTACTAATCGTGAGGTTGTAATGGATGAGGCGTTTGCGCGGCGGATAATTTTGAAGTTAAAGTTTGACATTCCTGATGCAGAGAAAAGGGCAAAAATCTGGCGGGTATTGATATCTCCAAAGACACCCCTTGATAAGGATGTGGATTTTGAAAGACTGGGTAAGTATTATGAACTTACTGGTGGAGAGATAAAGAATGCAATCCTTAATACAGTAATGGACTGTGCAAGCAGAAACAAAAAGAAATTGACTATGTCAACCCTTATGGAATTTGCAGAAAAGGAGATGGAAAAAAGGAATAAAACCCAGAAACGGCTTGGATTTTATGATAGGCTTAAAGATTGAAGTAGCAGACTTGATAAAATCAGGGCGGGGCAAAGCCCCGCCCTAAAAAAATTAAACAGGCACTTTTTTTCATTTTTATTTCCTTAATTGCAAGGCTGAAGCCTTGCCCTACCCATATATAAATATTGGTTAAACGGTAACTGGTTAAATTGGTTTTTTGGCGCGAGACAAGTCTCGCTACTCCGTAGTATAAGAGGGTAGCGTCCGACTTCAGCTGGACGGAAAAATTCAAACTAATGAGCAATTACCGACAACCACAAGAGCCTCCCTTCCGTTAAATTTATCAAAATTTACTACATTCCATGATTCCATTATTAAATAATAATGGAATAATAAAATAATGAAAAATTGAGGCAAAAAAATTCCTTGATTTATTAAGTATTTATGATATAATCGTATACCTGCTCTTTAAAGGTCGATTTGGATTTATGAGGTGAAAATCCATTTTATTGATAGAAGATTTGCATCGTGCTGGAAAAATTTCTATCAATACAACAATGCAGGCGAGGTGGTGAAACAATGATAAATATGATCAAAAACCATTATTTATTTTTTCTTGTCCTTTGCTTGATATTCATCTGTGGCTGTGGTATTTTCGGTGGCGAAAAATACGATGTAGATAAACTGGGTATTCCAAAATTTGTGGCTGTGGATTATATAGAACTTTCCAAAATTACTAAGATATCGCGTTTCCGGTCCGGCATTGGCCATGACTATTCAGATGATTTTGAAGGCTGCAGAAGTATGAAACATTACTTTGTGCCATATGCGGATAGCGATTGGTCATCAGTAAAGATATTCTCGCCAGTATCCGGCAAGATTGAGAAAATTTTTGAGGAATGGGCAGGCACCCAGTTGTGGATTGTTCCAGACGATTATCCAGCGTTTAAATTCATCATTTTTCATATCAACCTGTCGACGCCACTTGCCAAAGGAGATGTGGTCAGCGCGGGTCAACAGTTGGGGACCCATATCAGCGCAGAGACTTCATCTGATATTGCTGTGGGCATCAATACTCCTGATGGCTGGAAATTGGTATCGTACTTTGATGTAATGACCGATGCCCTGTTTGAAAAATATCAGGCGCGCGGCGTGAACACAAGGAACGCTGCCATTATTTCCAAAGAAGAGCGGGATGCAGATCCCCTTGTCTGCAGTGAAGAAGGCGGTGTTTTTATTGGCGGAGGCAACATTGAAAACTGGGTGTATCTGCAAAATCCAGACAGGCGTTGATATTAGAGAAAATTAGCAGAAGTATGTGGGGTGCGACTTAGAAATAAAATCTGATATGTGTATCCATCCCGCTTCCATATTGACATTTGTTTGGTATTTATTATATTATAACACAAAGGAGACATTATGAACAAAATAATTGTCGCGATCTTTATTCTAATCGGTTTCGGCATTGCCGGGCAGGATTTTTATCGCGCTGGTGTTATCGTCGGTTCTGATAATAATTTCTTAACTGAAACCCGAGGACGCCAGTTCACGGTTGTTGATTCTTTTAATCCTGGGTTCTGCGATTATTCATCAGGACTTGCCCATGATGGACATTATTTATGGAACAATTATACCTGGTCTCCGAGAATCGCGCGGATAGATCCAGCAACTCACACAGTGCTTAACATCTTTTATCCGACCTATGGCGACCGGGACATGGCATTTGATGGCACATACCTCTGGGTATCGCACTGGCAAACCAATTCCATATACAAGTATGACACATCTTCTTTCAATCTTGTGGCTGCATATGACCCGCCGTTTGCCGGGCACCCGAATGGAATAGCATGGGACGGCAACTATTTATGGGTGGGTGAAGAAAGTGGACGAATCTATAAGATGACCACGACTGGCGACACGGTTCGTTCTATTCCGTTTAATGCCCCATATTCCTATGATCCACGCGGACTTGGCTTTTCATCAGATGGTCATCTGTGGGTTGGCCATCAGGGTTATGGCAGAGTATACGAGATAGATACCATTAACGGCACGATCCTTAATTGGTATGCAGCGCCGGGTTATGTACCTGGATGGAATTTTCAGCAGGGTGTAGATTTCGGCGGTGGCTATCTCTGGACGACCACAGGTGGCACTTATAACAGAATCTACAAGATTGATATCGGATTGGCAGGTGTTGAAGAACACAATCAGGAAGTCAAAAACAAGATTGACCTCAATATAAGACCAAATCCATTTATGAAGAACACGGTAATCAATTTTACCTTCAAGCAACCGATGACTGTCACACTTTCAATCCTGGATGTGAGCGGCAGAAGAATTTCCACAATAATAGAGAATCAGACCCTTGCTCCTGATAATTATCAATACAATCTACCGCAGGGACTGACTAAAAGCGGAGTCTATTTTGTAGTTCTTAAGACAAATGATTATACTTACACACTGAAAATGATCAAATTATAGATTGAGATCGTTTGTGCGATAAGCCATGCTCATCAATGGTGGGCGTGGATAGATCGCATTGCTACATTTGAAAATATTTGAATAACCGATGTGAATTGGATTTCTTGTGTTGTCTTAAGAGTTGTCTAATCCATAATTTTCCCATATAAGTTGCCGTTGAAGTAGTACTCATTCCAGTAGACCTGGCCATTCTCCACATGGACTTCATATTCATATCGTGTTTGCGAACCATCTTGATCCGTGAATATTATCACTCCTCTTTCGCGCGTGCCCTGCACAGTCCAGGTACATTATTAGACTTCTAAAGGATACAAATCTTGAAAACTTTCGCGCGTGCCCTGCACAGTCCAGGTACCCCGGGCATGCTGATCTGCGGCAGTGCCCCATTCTTCGCCTGGTTCAGAACTGCTGTAACTTGAGGTATATCTGTAGCCGTAGGTGCCATTCGGGTAAAGCACAACCATGGTCTCGGTATTCTGGGTGTAGTTTTTCCAGGTTCCGACAAAGTGTGAAGCAACATCGCTCACACCGGACTCACCTATATCGGTTCCATCCTTACCTTCGGTCTTGGACTGGGTTTTTACTTTTTTAAACTGCAGTGAATATCCTTCGGGATAATTGATTGTCAAGACTTCGCCTTCAATTGAGTAAGGATAGTCGACCCATCCAAGCATTTCGTCTTCAACGCGGATAATGCCCTCGGTAAGTAGGAAATTGATCTGCTCGCCATTGTAAACAAGCAAGGTTGCCGACATGAATTCAAGTGTGATTTTTCCACTTTCGCTCGCGAACTCCCACTTGCCGAGGAGATCCTTAATACCGTTAGCGCCGAACAAGAAAGAAATGCCAACCAGCATACACACGCACAGATAGATTTTTTTCTGCATTCTGACTCCTTCGTATTTCAAGTCTATTCAGTAATTGGTGTGTGTCAAGATCTTTTTGCAGGCATTCACATCTATCGTCATCGGTTTGAGAAGGATTTTAGGTATAAGTAGCAAAAAAGATTTTAAAGATTATTACTCAACAATGCAAAATAGGCTTGACTCAAGAATGAAAAAGTCTATAATTAAATTGATATGATAAAAGTGGGTTGTTGCGGTTTTCCTGTGGTGCGGAAGAAATACTACAAAATATTCAAAGTTGTGGAGGTGCAACTAACTTTCTACGATTTTGTGGATACAGAGATTTTAAAAAGATGGCGTGATGAGGCACCAGAGGATTTTGAATTTGTCTTAAAGGCATTCCAGTTTATAACCCATCCTGCAAATTCTCCAACCTACAAAAGGGCAAGGCATCTGGAAGATTTAAAATTAGATAGTTTAGGAAACTTTCAGCCAACCAAAGAAGTTTTGAAATGTTATGAGATACTAAAAGATTATGCGACAATTTTGAAAACAAAAATAATCATCTTTCAATCTCCACCGAGTTTCAAACCGGAAAAAGAAAATATTAAAAATATGAATAAATTTTTTAATAAGATTGAGAGGGAAAATTTTATCCTCGGCTGGGAATCAAGGGGAAGATGGCAACCCGAAGAGATTAAAAATATTTGTGAGGACCTTGACTTGATTGATGTTGTTGACCCATCTTTGCGTGCACCCACTTACGGAAAAATTTTCTATTATCGTCTTCATGGTGGCAAGGGTTATAAACATCAATTCACTGATGAGGAATTGAAAGGACTGGTTGAAAAGATCAAAAATAAAAAAGGCTATGCGATGTTCAACAATATTACAATGTTCGAAGACGCCCAGAGGTTTTTAAAGTTTCTGGCATAAGTATAAAAACTGATTATGATTTTGGGATTACTTTTTTTAAGTCTCCCTTGACTTTAGTCAAATAAAAGATATAATCGACACTGAATAACAAATTTTATGGATAATTGTAGCATAATTTTGAGAAAAGAAAGGTAGTTTTTAAAATGGAATCAATTAAAGAACTTTATCGAATCGGTCGGGGACCATCGAGTAGCCACACTATGGCTCCGGCAAATGCTGCAAGAATTTTTCTTGAAAAACATCCCCGGGCAAAAAACTACCGGGTGACTCTTTATGGAAGCCTGGCTGCAACTGGCAAAGGGCACCTGACTGAAGTAGTGCTTCGGGAAATTTTACCGCCAGAAAAAACTACCATTTTATGGCGAAAGGACCAATACCAACCCCAGCATCCAAATGCAATGTTGTTTGAAGCCATTGATTCTGATGGTACGATTGCCAAATGGCTGGTTTTTTCAATTGGTGGTGGAGCCATTCGCGACCTAAATTCAATGTACAGGTTGGAAAATATTTATCCTCATAAAACACTCAAAGAAATAATTAACTACTGTGAAGAGAACGGCTTGAGTCTGGCTGATTATGTTTTTAAATTTGACAGAAAGGATTTGAGGGAATATCTGCGAGAAATTTGGAAAACAATGCAACAAGCCATAAAAAGAGGTTTGAATGCTGAAGGAGTTCTACCTGGTCCGTTGAAATTACAAAGAAAGGCTAGTTCTTTTTACCTGAAATCCCGTAATAGCAAAGGTATGATTCAGAAAATTAGTCGGAGTTTTGCTTATGCCCTTGCTGTTTCAGAAGAAAATGCTGCTGGTGGTATTATTGTTACAGCGCCTACCTGTGGTTCAAGTGGAGTTGTGCCCGCGGTTCTCAAAAGTCTGAGTGAAAGTTACAGATTCAGTGAGGATAGAATAATAAATGCACTGGCTGTAGCTGGTTTGATCGGTAATCTGGTCAAGCATAATGCCTCAATCTCTGGGGCAGAAGTTGGGTGTCAGGGTGAAATAGGCACAGCGTGTTCTATGGCTGCGGCAGCAGTTTCTTATCTCCTTGGTGGAAGTGCAAAACAGATAGAGTATGCAGCAGAGATGGGTATGGAACACCATCTGGGCTTGACCTGCGACCCTGTTGCTGGACTGGCCCAGGTCCCCTGTATCGAAAGGAATGCGATGGCTTCAGAAAGAGCACTCGATTGTGCTGTCTATGCCCTGATGACCGATGGTTCACATAAAATATCATTTGATGAAGTGGTACGGATTATGAAACAGACTGGTCTTGATATGAAAAAGGAATACCGGGAAACAGCCGAAGGTGGACTGGCGACAATCTTTGAGAAGGATAAAGAGAAAAATAGTTTGGAAAAAGATTAAAGAGTTGAAACTATGCGCACGGGGATTGCTGATTTACCATTACATTATGGCCGGGCACCGAGATGGCTCTTTGAGAAGATGACAAAACTCTCAAGGGCAATAATTGAGGCGATTGTCATTGAATATGGGCCTGAAGAGTTCTTGCGTCGGGTTTCTGACCCCTTCTGGTTTCAGGCATTTGGCTCGGTTTTAGGCTTTGACTGGCATTCTTCAGGTGTTACGACAACGGTCTGTGGTGCAATGAAAGAAGGGACAAAGAATATTAGCCACAGTTTAGGATTATATTTTTGCGGTGGAAAAGGTGGGACATCAAGGAAGACGCCTCAGGAGATTGAGAAGATTGCAGAAAAAATTGGTAAGGACCCAAAGAATCTCATTTATGCCTCAAAGATGTCCGCAAAGATTGATAATACTTGTGTCCAGGATGGTTATAATCTTTATCATCATATGTTTATTTTTACAAAGGATTTGAAATGGGCGGTAGTGCAACAGGGAATGAGGATACAACCCCTCACCCTATCCGCCAATCAGCGTGGCGGACTCTCCCACAAGGGGCGAGGGAATTTTACTGGAAAGGGAACTGCACGAAGGTATCACTGGCTCTCTTTGAATCTAAATTCCTTTGTCTGTGAACCCCATACTGCAGTCTGCTGTGATATAGTCCAGCCCTGTTTAAATATGGTTGCAGAGGAGAGTGAAGATTCAAGGAAGATCGTCACAAGCCTTGCCCAGGTTAGACCAGAAAAGGTTATAAAAGAGACCGAAAAAATTTTACACATGCCTTCAAGACATCCCATATTGAAACTTGATATAAATCCAAAATATTTTTATAAGGTTCTCCTGAAGACATACGAAACCGCACCAGTAAATTTTGAAAATCTACTACAGATTGAAGGGATTGGTCCAAAGACCTTGAGGGCGCTTGCAATGATTGGTGAACTGATTTACGGCATCAAACCATCTTTTCAGGACCCAGCAAGATTCTCTTTCGCACATGGTGGTAAGGATGGTTATCCATATCCTGTTGATAGAGAAATTTATAATAAATCAATAAATTTCTTAGAAACCACAATAAGAAAGGCAAAGATTGGTGAGACCGACCGGTTGAAATTGATAAGGAAATTAGCAAGATTATGAAGAAATAAAAAAGTGCGATAAATCGCACCACTACATTATGATTTACGTAGTTCTTCTAACAAAACTGGAGTAGGAAATTTATTCCCGTAGCGGACGCGACTAAAGTCGCTACTCCAGAATACTTTTGTTCGTAAATAAATTGGCTTGTTGACTTTTTGATTGATATTTATATAATTATTGGTGAATATTTTTAGAATTTCTCGTTCAGTACTTTTGCTTATTTTATTATTCATCTCTTGTCCAAGAAGACTGCCTGAAAGTGTAGGCAAGGCAAGGGATGTTGTGGTTGTTGCCTCGGAATTAGATACTGCATTGATTAATAACAAACTCCAGATTTATCAATATGTTCCCCAGCATGAACCATATTTCATATTCATATTCGCTCCTGACACAATACTGAAAAGTGTAAATCAATTCCATTCGCTCTTCCTTTATGGCTCATTAAAAGAACAATTCATATATAACTTACTCAATGAAGAAGCCCGTGCAGCTACTCGTAAAGACACCTTCAATCTATTCAAGATCAACAATCTCTGGGCAAAAAATCAGACTGTAATAATACTTGCGGTATCTGAAACCGAATATATTAAACAGGGTATAATTAAATATCAGAAAATGATAAAAAAGATTCTTGAAGAATCTTATTACCAGAAAGTTAAATCATCATTTTATGGAAAAGAGATGGATAAAAATATCAAAACCCATCTCAAAAAATTTGGGTGGTATATGGACTTTCCAGTGGGCTGGATGATAGATTCCACATTCAAAAGTGAAAATTTTATCTATGTCCATACCCACTACCCTGACCGCAGCATATTCCTTTATAAAGAAAAAAACTCATTACCTTTGACTGATTCATTCGCAATCGAAAAGAGAAACACACTCACCAAAAGATTTTATAATGGGGATTATATTCTCAAAGAACTGACAACAATTGAACCGATTGAATTTCAGGATATGAAAGGGCTGAGGATCCGTGGTGTATGGCAGAACGACTCGCTCGTAGCAGGTGGCCCTTTTCTTTCTTATTTCCTGACTAAAAATGATTCCTTATATATCATCGATGGAATGTTATTTTTACCAGGTGAACGCAAAACAGATTATATGATGGGACTTGAGGTGATGATGAATTCAGTAAAAAGGGTGGATTATGTGGAATAATTTACTTGACAATTATTATAATTTGATTAAAATATAGTGTTGGAGGCATAAATGGCCGAACAAGATTTTACCGAAATTGCCCGATTGGCAGAACGATATAATAAGGATCCTAAATCACGGATATTTGTGCAACTTGCGGATGCCTATAGAAAGAATAATATGGTGGATGAGGCATTAGAAGTTTTGAAACAGGGTTTGCAGCACCATCCCCAGTATCCGCTTGCTTATCTAATTTTAGGTAAATGTTACTTTGATAAGAGGATGTATGGTCAGGCAAGAGAGGCATTAGAAAAGACGATTGAGTTTGATCCTGTAAATGTCGTGGCACTCAGGATGCTCGCCCAGGTATGCGAAAATCTAAAGGATGAAGCATGCCAGATAAAGGCTTATAAAGGTATAGTATCCATTGACCCGAGTGATGAAATGGCAAAAAATAAACTTGCTCAACTCGAGGCAGGGCAGAAAAAGGGAGAGATATACACATTAACACTTGCCCAGGAATATGAGAGACAGGGTAACCTCGAAGAGGCATTAAAGGTCTATGAACACTTAAGTTTTATGGATCCAACAGACCTTGCTATCAAACATAAGATAAACGAATTAAAGAATAAAATTTCAGGTGTTGTTCAGGAGTTAAAAAAAGGTGAAGAGACAAAGGTGGCAGAGATGAAATTAGAGAGTTATTTTCAGCCTGAAGAGATAGCCACCATACCCAAAATAGAAATTCCGCAGCCCGCTGAACCGCAATTAGGAGAGCATATCATTGACCTTGATAAAACACCACCACCCGTTATAGAAGAAATAAAACCAGTGATTGAACAGTCACCCCCTGTTGAAGAAGCAAAACCAGAACCTGTTATTGAAGAAAAAGAACCGGAAAAAGAGACCGAAGAGGTTCTCTCTCTTGAAGAGTTTCTGGCAGAACCGCTTGAACAGGTTCCTGAGGCAAAACCAGAACCACTGATTGAAGAAATAACCCAACCCGAAATCACAGAGAAAGAACCTGAAAAAGAATTGATTGGTGAGGTTCCTATTGAACAACCTAAAATAGAAGAACCACAAGCACCAGTAATTGAACAACCGCATAAAGTTGAAACAGAAGAAACTCAATCGATACAGGAATTACTTATAAGTCCGGTTGAACAGGAGACAAAAAAAGAATCTGAACCAGTAAGAGAAATAGTAATTGAAGGTCCACCAGAAAAGATTGAAGAACCAAAAGAGGCTGAAAAACCATCAGCAGAAAAACCTGTTGAAGCACAACCAGTTCAACCTGAAGAAGAAAAGAAACCTGAAGAAGAAACGAAAAAAGAAGAAACCCCTAAACCAGAAGAAACCCCTAAACCAAAGGAAGAGGATTTTAAATCATTCCAGGATTGGCTCTCAAGCCTTTTGAAATAAAATTATGAATATAAAAAAGATAAAAGAACTCGTAAAAATATTTGAAGAAAGCCCCCTTACCGAGATTGAACTTACAGATTTTTGGGGCAGAAAACTTAAATTATCAAAAGGAGATGGTGCTCGAAAGGGTAAGGTGATTGAAACGAGTGTTGTTATTCCTGAAACAAAAGAACATCCTGCTCCACCTGTATCTACTGCAAAAGAACCTGAGAAAAAAGAAGAAACGCCAAGGAAAAATCTTGTGGCGATACGCTCACCAATTGTCGGAACATTTTATCGTGCGCCTGCACCTGATGCACCTCCTTATGTTGAGGTTGGTGATATAGTAAAACCTGGTCAGGTCGTCTGCATTGTTGAAGCGATGAAACTGATGAATGAAATTGAATCTGATGTAGCAGGTAAGATAGTTCAGATACTGGTCAAAAATGAAGAACCAGTTGAATACAACCAGGAATTATTTTTGATAGAACCGATGTAGTTTGGTTAAATGGTTAGAGGATTATGGAACTAAAAACATTACTTGAAAAAATGATGAAAGTAAATGCCTCAGACCTTCATTTAAAGGCTGGGGCTCCGCCTGTTTTCAGGATAGATGGTAGACTTGTGATAGAGAAATCTGAATCTCTAACCCCTGAAGTTCTCAAGACAATGGCATATCAGATAATGACACCCTCACAGCAGCAAACATTTGAAAGAATGAAGGAGATGGATTTTGCAATTGGTGTTCGTGGTGTTGGACGTTTTCGTGTTAATATATTCTTACAACGCGGTAGCATTGCCATTGCGATGCGTGCTATTCCAATGTCAGTAAAAAGGATTGACGAATTAAATCTACCCCCGATACTCAAAGAGATATCTCTAAAACCGAGGGGATTGATTCTTGTCACCGGAACGACCGGTAGTGGTAAATCAACAACCCTTGCAGCAATGATAGAACACATAAACGAAAACGTCTCCAAGCATATCATCACTATTGAGGACCCTATTGAATACCTGTTCCGTGATAACCTTTCTGTTATTAATCAACGCGAAGTTCTGATGGATACAATATCATTCTCTATTGCCTTGCGCCATATCTTGCGTCAGGACCCTGATGTAATATTGATTGGTGAGATCAGGGACCGCGAAACAATGGATGTTGCATTGAAGGCTGCTGATACTGGACATCTTGTTATGTCCACACTACATACCTTAAATGCAACTGAAACGATCAACCGTATCATATCATTCTATCCACCCCACCAGCATCAACATATCAGGGTATTACTTGCAGCCACACTTGTAGGCGTTACATCTTTACGACTCTTGCCAAGGGCAGATGGCAAAGGCAGAATTCCAGCTGTAGAAATCCTCATTGCTACACCAACAATTAAAGAATATTTACTCGACCCGGTAAAGACCTTATTAATACAATCGGCAATTGAAGAAGGATATGGACAGTATGGTATGCAGACCTTTGATCAATCCATATTCCGTCTCTACAAGGATGGACTTATATCCTATGATGATGCAATACAGGCGGTCTCCAACCCTGATGAATTCAAATTGCGGCTTGTTGGTATTGAAGCCACTGCTGAGCGTGGCTGGGGTTCATTTGAGAAGAAGTAGTGAGATTTGAAAAGATACTCATTGCCAACCGTGGCGAAATTGCCATAAGAATAATTCGTGCCGCCAAGGAATTAAATCTCAGGACTGTTGCAATATATTCAGAGGCAGATGCTGATGCCTTACACACCCGCCTGGCAGATGAAGCGGTATGTATTGGACCGGCTTCAGCACGGGAAAGTTATCTCAATATTACCAGAATAATAAGTGCTGCAGAGATAACCGGAGCACGGGCAATCCATCCTGGATATGGATTCCTCTCTGAGAATGCAGAATTTGCTGAAATATGTGAATCCTGTGGAATTACGTTCATAGGTCCTAAACCTGAACATATCAGGGCAATGGGTGACAAGATAAAGGCTAAAGAAACATTTGCAAAGTTCGGTGCTTATGGAATTCCTGGAAGCGATGGAGAAGTGGAAAATATTCGCGATGGGAAAAAAATTGCCTCAAAAATAGGTTATCCAATAATCCTGAAGGCAGCTGCAGGTGGAGGTGGAAAGGGTATGAGGATTGTCAGGAATGAAGACGAGATGGAATCTGGATTCAGAATCGCCCAGGCTGAGGCAAAAGCAGCATTTGGCGATCCCAGACTTTATATTGAAAAATATATTGAAAAGCCAAGGCATATTGAAGTTCAGATACTTGGTGATACTGAAGGAAATGTCGTTGCACTGGGTGAAAGGGAATGTTCAATCCAGAGAAAACATCAAAAACTGATTGAAGAATCACCTTCAGTTGCAGTAGATGATAATCTCCGAAAAAAGTTGATAGAAACCGCGGTGAAAGCCACATCAGGGATTGGTTATCAATCAGCCGGTACCATCGAATTTTTGATGGACGAAAATAAGAACTTTTACTTTATGGAGATGAATACCAGAATTCAGGTAGAGCATCCAGTCACCGAAATGGTCACGGGCATTGATATTTTAAAGGAACAAATAAAAATTTCCCTGGGTGAAAAACTTTCTCTTGCCCAGGATGATATTAAATTAAGAGGGAGCGCAATTGAGTGCAGAATAAATGCTGAAAACCCAAAGAAGAATTTTGCCCCCTCACCAGGGAAAATTACATTCTTCCATATGCCACAGGGTATTGGTGTTCGTTTTGACACACATATTTTCGCTGGTTATACAATTCCTTCACAATATGATTCCTTGATTGGCAAACTCATCTGCCATGGAAATTCAAGGTCAGAGGCAATTGCCCGTATGAAGCGGGCACTTGAAGAACTTGTAATAGAAGGTATTTCTACAACAATCCCGTTTCATCTTGAGGTTATGAATAATGAAAAGTTTGTAACCGGTGATATTTCAACTAAATTCATTGAAGAGAATTTTGGATTAAAATAATTTAATTCATCAGGGCCTAAAAAATTCACCTCAGACAACTAAAAGGCAGTGGTTAAAAATGTTATATATTTTTGATTAGAGGATCTTGCGCAGAAATTGGCCCGTATATGAATTTTGATTCCTTACCACTTCTTCGGGTGTGCCTGTGCACACAATCCTTCCTCCGTCTTCTCCCCCTTCAGGGCCTAAATCAATAATCCAGTCTGCACATTTGATCACCTCAAGATTATGTTCAATCACAATCACTGTATTGCCACGGTCAACGAGACGGTTTAAAACCTCTAAGAGCAATTTCACATCCTCAAAGTGTAAACCAGTTGTCGGTTCATCAAGAATATATAATGTCCTTCCGGTTGCAATTTTTGAAAGTTCTTTGGCAAGTTTTATACGCTGTGCCTCACCACCAGATAGAGTTGTAGCAGACTGACCAAGTTTTATATAACCAAGTCCAACATCATATAATAACTGTAATTTCCTTTTTATCGGTGGGATATGCTGGAAAAATTGTAATGCCTCTGATACCGACATATTCAATACATCGCTGATATTCTTACCCTTGTATCTTACTTCTAAGGTCTCACGATTGAATCTCTTGCCCTGACACGCATCACAGGTTATGTATACATCAGGAAGGAAATGCATTTCAATCCATAAAATCCCGCCACCTTCGCATTGTTCACATCTCCCTCCAGGAATATTGAATGAAAACCTGCCTGGTTTATAGCCACGCACCCTTGATTCAGGAAGGGATGCAAATAAATCCCTGATTGGTGTGAACGCACCAGTATATGTTGCCGGGTTTGAGCGGGGCGTTCTGCCAATTGGTGATTGGTCAATATTTATCACTTTATCAATATGTTCAACCCCGATTATTTCTTTATATTCACCGGGAGGATACTTTGAATGGTAATATTGTTGTGCCAGTGCACGATAAAGTGTATCAACAATAAGCGTTGATTTTCCTGAGCCGCTTACTCCTGTTACACAAACAAACACGCCGAGTGGGATCTCAACATCAATTGATTTAAGGTTGTTTGCCTTCGCTCCACGAATTATCAAAGAACCTTTTTTTTGCCTGCGTCTTTTAGGAATTTCTATCTTTTTTATCCCGGCTAAATACTGACCCGTGATTGACTCAGGATTTTTTGCTACTTCATCCGGAGTATCTGCACATACTACATAACCACCATTTTCACCAGCACCCGGTCCAAGGTCAATGATATAATCAGCAGAACGAATTGTTTCTGCATCATGTTCCACTACAAGCACGGTATTGCCAAGATCACGCAACGACTTCAAGGTTTCAAGCAATCTTTTGTTGTCTCGTTGATGTAATCCTATGGATGGCTCATCAAGTATGTATAATACACCAACCAATCCTGAACCAATCTGGGTAGCAAGCCTCACTCTCTGTTCTTCACCACCTGCAAGGGAATCGGTTGTCCGATCAAGTGTTAGATAATCAAGACCAACCGAATTCAAAAAATCAAGTCTTCTAATGATCTCTTTTATTACATCCCTTGTAACGATCTTCTCTTTTTCAGAGAGTTTCAAATTCTTAAAAAAATTCAGGGCATTCTTTACTGAAAATTCGGCTATTTCAGCAATATTTTTTTCATTTATCTTTATTGATAAACTCTGAGGTTTCAATCTCTTTCCTTTGCAATCAGGGCAGGGTGTGATTACCATATAATCTTCAATCTCTTCACGCACTGCTTCAGATGTTGTCTCACGAAATCTCCTCATCAATTCAGGAATTACCCCCTCAAACATCTCCTGAAAAACTCCCCTTCCTGAGCCATCCCTTCTTACATATTCAACTTCTATCGGTATATCTTCACCATATAAAATTACCTCTTTGACTTCTGCTGGTAATTTATTAAATGGTTTATCAAGGTCAAATTTTAACTTTTTTGCGAGTCCTTTTAATACTGCAGTGCGCCAGAAACCAGGCAAACCATAAGGTTTTATCGCACCATCAAGGATTGAAAGATTGGGATTAAAAATAACTCTCTTGGGGTCAATCTCCATCTTCGTTCCCAGACCATCACAGGTTTCGCAGGCACCATAAGGTGAATTAAAAGAGAACATCCTCGGAGAGATTTCAGGATAACTTATGCCACAATTAACACAGGCAAGTTTCTGACTGAAAATCTTTTCATCTTTTGAATCAACGATGACAATTAAAAGTCCTTCGCCCTCTTTCAGTCCCATCTCTACTGAATCAGCAAGTCTTTTTCTTATTCCTTCTTTTAAGACAATGCGGTCAATCATAATTTCAATGTTATGCTTTTTATACCGTTCAAGTTCAGGCACCTGTTCAATCTCATAGATTTTACCATCAACCCTTACCCGAACATAACCCCGCCTTTTAATCTTTTGCAGATATTCCTTATATTCACCCTTTCTTCCCCTAATTACAGGTCCGAGAATCTCGATCTTTGTTCCTGCTGGATAAGAGAGGATCGCATCAACAATCTGGTCTGTAGTCTGGGATTCAATTCGCCTACCACATTGATAGCAATATGGAATTCCGATACGGGCATATAAGACCCTTAAATAATCATAGATTTCTGTGACCGTGCCCACAGTTGAGCGGGGATTCTTTGCGGCGGTCCTCTGCTGGATTGCGATTGCGGGTGAGAGTCCGGTGATTTCATCAACATCCGGCTTATCCATCATTCCCAAGAATTGTCTTGCATATGCAGATAAAGATTCCACATAGCGCCTTTTTCCTTCGGCATAAAGCGTATCAAATGCGAGGGAAGATTTTCCGGATCCAGAAATTCCTGTGATTACAACAAATTTATTCCTTGGGATAAAGACATTGATGTTTTTTAAATTGTGGACCCTTGCACCTTTAACCCTGATGCCATCATTTAGTTCAGACATTTTCTTTAAAAATTAATCTTTTATGGACTAAAAATCCTTCGCCGCCCTGGGGACAAAATAATAAAAAGTATATTGGTCTATTTCTATTAATCATCATAGTTGAATTTTTTATAAGAACCATTAAATCTATAAATTGCTCGTTCATCAGTATAATTTTAACCAAAAGATATTCAAAGTCAAGAATAGCAAAACCAATATTCATTAAATCATTTTCCCTGTTGACAATGATCCAATTTTATTTATAATATTACAGCTTTGACCGTAGAGGTTGCCCTTATGAACTTCAAGGGCGATTAAGGCTGAAAGGAGGAAATTTGGTCTACGGAAAAGTTAAATGGTTCGACGGTAAGAAGGGTTATGGTTTTATTGAGAAAGAGGATGGATCTGGTGATGTCTTTGTCCATTATCAAGATATAGTGGGTGAAGGTTATCGGGTCCTTAGGGAAGGCGAACGAGTTAAGTTTGAGATAACCCAGACTCCGAAAGGAGACAAAGCAATTAAAGTCGAACGTGCAAAAAATGAATAATGGATTCATAGCAATCCAAAGCAGAGCCTGGTTTTATCCAGGCTCTGCTTTTTAGCAATCTCATTATGGAAAAAAGATTGGATGAGATAAAAGAACTTCTAAAAAATAGTATAAACCTCGAAATTCAGGGTAAATACAAAGATGCCGTTCATTTACTGGAAAAGGCAATCAAATTAAATCCTAAGGATGGCAATCTATATAACCGCCTTGGTGATCTATACCTGAAATTGAACAAAACAAAAGAGGCGATTGAGGCATATCAGGCAGGGATAGAAGCATTCAGAGCAGATAATTTTTTAAGAAATGCCCTTGCCCTTTGTAAGAAAATTTTGCGTTACGACCCTGGTAATGCTGAAATAAATTTTACCATTGCCCAGTTACTCATAGACCTTGATGAAAAAGGTGATGCAGCAATCTATCTATTCACATATATAGAAAGACAGATGGCACTGGGCAACAAAAAAGAAGTAATGCGGGCAATGGAAATTTTAAAAAACCTTAAATTGAGCGACAGTGCTGTAGCGAACAAGATGGCAACAATATATGATAAGGTTGGTGAGAAGAAAAAGGCTGAAGAAGTGAAGAAAGAAACCCCTGAATCTGCACAAGAAGAAATTCCAGAATCAAGTATTAGCACCCTTGATTTAAAGCCAATAATTGAAGAAATTAAAATAGAATCTCATTCACAAAAACCGATAGTTAACATTGAGTCGCTTGAACGTCTGGAAAAAATTTCTGATGAGATTGAGAGGGTAACTGGAGAACTCCGCAAGGCAATGCGGATAGATGAAGTTATTGTTGCCATTGACAAATCTCTAAATATCTTTTCCCAGCAACAAAAAGAGGTAATCACCCTGTTGCATAAATCTTTAAATACAGATTTAGAGAATCTACGAAAGGCAATCAGTAGCTTGCAGGAAAGTTCAAAAAGGAATTTAGAAGATGTTGCCAGAATTGTTACAACATTGGACCGGTCAATAAGTGAGATCAACAAAAGTCAAAAATTAATCGTTGATGAAATAACAAAAAATCTGAATGGTATCGGTGGGCAATTTGAATCAACAACCGAGAAAATGCTGGAAGACCTTCGTAACCTCACATCCTGTTATGAATCAACGAGTAAAGATGTCTGTTCAAAGGTTGATGAAAACCGCCAGGCCACCTCATCCTTATTAAAGGTTAGTGGTGAGACAAAAATTGGTATCCAGACCATCAATGATAGTCTTTTAAAATTTTTTCTCAATCAGGATGTCCAGATTAAAAGATTGAATAAATTTATTTTAATTATGTCCATAATGCTCGGAGGAATAGCGGTTCTGCTTTTGCTTATCTTACTCTTAAAATAAATTCATAATGCCAAGCTATTTCTTACTTTATTCTCATTCTTGTTGACTTAATCGTTATAATTGTGTATAATTATTTATGAAAATACTTGTCACTGGCGGTGCAGGTTTTATCGGTTCCCATATTGTAGATGCTTATATTAAAGAAGGTCACAGTGTAGTAATAATTGATGACCTCTCAACCGGCGATATCAAAAATATAAATTCTGATGCGATTTTCATTAAAAAGGATATTACTGATCCAGAGATTGAAGAAATATTTAAGAAATTTGAGTTTGATATAGTAAACCACCATGCGGCTCAGATAAATGTGCGTCGTTCCCTTGAAGACCCATTATTTGATGCCAATGTTAATATTATAGGTTCAGTAAATCTGCTCAATCTCTCCGCAAAGTTCAATGTAAAAAGATTTATCTTCGCCTCAAGCGGTGGGGCAATCTATGGAGAACCTGAAATATTTCCTATCACTGAAGAATTCAAACCCGAACCGCTTTCTCCATATGGTGTTGCAAAACTTGCAGTAGAAAACTATATAAAGGTTTTTTCCCATCTATATGGTTTTGATTATGTTATTCTCCGATACAGTAATGTATATGGTCCGAGACAGATATCCAAAAGTGAGGCAGGTGTCATATCAATATTCATTAACCAGATTCTTGAAAATAAGGAATGTTTTGTTAATGGCAATGGAGAACAGATAAGGGATTATGTCTTCGTGGGAGATGTTGTAAAGGCAAATCTCTCTGCACTTTATTCCTGCCCCGGTTATTTCAATATCGGCACCGGGATTGAAACGAGCGTCAATGATTTACTTGATATCCTCGGGAGAATTTTAAATAAAGAGATCATCCATCAGCACCGTGCACCCATTCCCGGAGAGGTATTTAAGAATGTGCTTGATTTTTCTAAGGCAAGGAGAGCTTTTAACTGGTCACCAGAAACCCCAATCATAAAGGGTATCGAGCTCACCTACAGATACTTTTATAATGAAAGGCAAGGCAAGGTATCTTGATCCAGAAGTCCTTGCCCGATTGTCAAATCTCGATCTAAAGGCAAGGCTTGTAGTAGAAGGTTTTTTAACTGGATTACACCATAGCCCATACAAGGGTTTTTCTCAGGAATTCACTGATTACCGTCCTTATATCTCAGGTGATGAAATAAAACGTATTGACTGGAAGGTATATTCAAGAAGGGATAGATTTTATATAAAAGAATATCAGGAAGAAACAAATCTCCGCGGCTATATCTTACTTGATAAAAGTGGCTCAATGGGTTATGGTAAAAAGATAACAAAGCTTGAGTATGGTAAATTTCTCAGTGCCTGTCTTGCCTATTTATTATTTAAACAACATGATGGTGTCGGCATAATCACATTTGATACGAAAATCAATGAGTTCATACCACCATCAGCAAAGAAGATTAATTTTACAAGGGTTATTGATGCCATCGATAAAGTAACTCCAGGAAACGAAACATCACTCGCCAATGTATTATTTGACCTTGGACAGAAAATAAAGAGGCGCGGGCTCGTGATACTTATATCAGATTTATTTGATAAACCAGCGGAGGTTTTAAGATCATTAAAATCTTTCCGTGCCCGAAAACACGAAATAATAGTCTTCCAGACAATTGACCCTGATGAATTTACATTTCCTTTCACAGAGACTGCATTATTTCAGGATATGGAGACGAACGAATATCTTATCATCGAACCCAGGGCAATAAAAAGTTCTTATCAAAAAAAATTCAGGGCATTTTTGGATTACTACCAAAATGGCATGCTTGAATCTCGGATTGACTACGAGTTAATAAATACTGCACAAAATTATGATCGGGCATTAATCACCTATCTGCAGAAACGAACCAGACTATTATGAAATTTCTAAATCCAGTCTATCTCTTTGGATTATTCTTTATCGCTATACCCATAATAATTCATTTAATTTTCAGAAAACATTTAAAAAAAATTTTTTTCCCATCTTTATTATTTTTAAAAACCTCGGAATCAAAAAGATTGAGATGGTTGAGACTGAAGGAGATTTTGACCCTGATAACCCGTTGTCTGATGGTTGGTTCAATATTTTTAGCCCTTGCCCGACCGCAATATGAAAGTAAAATTTTTTTAAAGAATAAACTTTCGGCAGTATATCTGGTGATTGATAATTCTTTCAGTATGCATTACGGCAGAAATTTTGAGAATGCCCTAAAATATGCAGAAAAAATCATCGATAATTTCTCTCCAAGAAGCCTTTTCTATGTAGCACCACTTTGCAATCAGGAAGATTATAACCCCTTCTGGACAGAAAAAAATACTGCACGCAACCAGTTGAAGAATATAAAATTATCATTTACCACTGGTTCATTGAAGCCATTATATGAAAAATTCATACTTGAGAATACAAATATTCCAAAGGAATTTATATACATAGGTGATGGTCAAATTATAAACTTTAGCCGTATTGAAAGATTATCAGATTTTTACTGGATTCGAATTCCCGTCGGCAGCAACATCGCAATTGAAAATGTATCATTGAAAGAACCTTATGTAGTGCCCAAAGATAACTATGAACTAACTGTAGCTATAAAAAATTACGGGACAAAACCATTCCATACAAAGATTGAACTCGTTGCCGGTAGTTTTTATCGGGAACAGGAATCAACAATTCCTGCTGAACAGGATTTAAATATCTTTTTTTCATTACCCCTGTATATTCGTAATGGTATAATAAAGATCGATCTGGATAGTCTACCTAAAGACAATCAATACTATTTTTGTAAATCACTGCTTGAGAAGATAAAAGTATTAATAGTGGGTGATTCAAAATATATCAAAACAGCCTTGTCGCCAACATCAGAAATCAGGACACCATTTGAGATAGATAATACAACGAATATAAAAAAAATAGACCTTAGACCCTATAATATTATAATCATCAACGGCATAGAAGAAATCACTGATTTTGAATTTTTAAAATTACAGAATTTTCTTTCCCAGCCAAAGACCGGATTGATATTATTTTTAGGACCATCAATTGGACACCAGTTAAGAAATTGGGTCTTTAGTTATGCAAAACTTGAAGAATGGTTGAATCTTGAAGGTTATATTAACATAAAATGGATTGATACTGATTATCGACCATTTTCTTTATTCAAAGAAAATGCAGGTTTAAAGGGGATAAAAATTTTTAAAATGTGGGAGTTAAAGCCCAGAGCAACAACCCTGATGAAACTCGATAACAATCTGCCATTTTTAATAAATCAGGATAACATTATGATCTTTCCTACAATATTTAATGAAACCTATACTGATATTGTTTATAATCCTAATTTTATTCCTTTATTGCATTCAATCATTTATGGCTTGTTAAACAAAAATATTGATAACGAATATTTTATAGAAGAGGTCGAGAATAAATTTGAATCAAAGATTACAAAACCAGGCTTCTATAAGGTAGACAGTGATACCATAGGCGTCAATGTAAACCCACTGGAAAGCAATTTATCAACGATAACTCAACAAATGGCACAAAATTTAGGTGTAAAAATTATTGACCCCAATTCAATGAGTGGCTCTACTGATTTAACAAATCTATTTTTATTACTTGTATTATGTGCGTTTGTTTTTGAAATATTACTTTTATTATTTTAATTAATAAATATAGACTTTAATGACCTGTGGTTTTGAATAAACCAGACTGACAAACTCAGGCATTATAATCTCTGGAGAAAGAAAATATTCACCGGGGACTAAGTCTGATACCCTGATGCGCACAATTATATCATTCCTGTTCATCTTATCAAGGCGGTTCCAAGCTCCCGTAATAATAAGAGTATCAATGCTATAATTATCCATTTTTACTTTTTGCCCTGCATTCTTTAAAATATTAATTCCAATCTCAGTAAAAGTCTTCTGAACCGAAGAATCAATAACTACACGTAATCGGATATTTTCCTTAGAAAATTTTACCGGTTCTAAAACTGATTCAATCCTCAAACTCGTTTCAAATGTTGCTGATTTATTATTCACATTGAGGGTCTCAGCTACAATTTCGTTCAATCTCTGTAAGGTTTTTTTTGCACCGATTACAAGCACAGAATCAAGAATTTCAATCGTTGATATGGCATAACCATTTTTAGGACTTCCTTTTATCGGAATTAATGGTTTGACAAATTTCACCGCCTTTTCATCTATATCGACAGTAATGAATTTTGAACTGAAATTTACATTTAAATCTTTTACGGGTATTTTTAAATCCCTGGTTGATATTACATTTCTGCCGGGCACGACCTCAGTAAGGTCACAAATTATTCTGGGCGGTGACGCCCATATGCCAAAAAGATTTTTGCCCTTCCCATTGAATGTAACGTGTAATTTTGTGCCTGAT
Organism: bacterium; assembly: GCA_036796695.1. Classification (GTDB taxonomy): domain Bacteria; phylum Hydrothermota; class Tepidihabitantia; order SM23-42; family JAOAFX01; genus JAOAFX01. Next base: position 62,895 of record DAIRCK010000007.1, on the reverse strand, counting down.
TCTGTAATTACATAATGGTCAGAAAGGTTGATATAACTAATGGGAACTTCACGTTCATAGTTATATACCCCTTCAACTGCTACAAATAACCATAGTCCAAACGCCAATATTAAAGCAAGGACTTTGCGCACCGGATCTACAACAAAAAAATTAATAATATCTTTTAGAACATTTTGCATAAAAATACCATTATACCCTTTTGAATATGAAGACGATTTTCTGCCTGGTCAAACACGATTGAATGCGGACCATCAATGACCTCATCTGTAATCTCTTCACCCCGGTGTGCAGGCAGACAGTGCATAATTATATAATCTTTTTTCTGCGTATTCTCCAAAAGTGTGCTATTTAACTGGTATGGTTTAAATATCTTTTTCCTTTGCTCAGCCTCTGCCTCCTGTCCCATCGATGCCCAAACATCGGTATAAATCACATCCGCATCCTTCACCGCATCTATCGGATTGTCTGTCCATTCGAGATTTTTTGCCCTTTCCATATATTCCTTGCTGGGTTTATATCCATCTGGTGTAGCAACATTAAGTTTAAAATCAAGCAACGTAGATGCAGCTACAAAAGAATTGCATACATTATTGCCATCGCCAATGTATGCCAGTGTTATTTTATTTAGTTCTCCTTTTTTCTCAATTACAGTAAATAGATCACAAAGGATCTGACAGGGATGTTCAAGATCACATAAACCATTTATCACTGGAACATCAGCATTTTCAGCAAGTTCCTTTATCGTTTTGTGACTGAATACTCTTGCCATTATTATATCAACCCAACGTGAAAGATTTTTTGCTACATCTTTCACTGATTCCCTTTTTCCCAATTGTATATCTGCGGGAGCAAGATATATGGCGTGACCACCAAGCTGGGTCATCCCGGTCTCAAATGTAACCCTGGTTCTCAAAGACGGTTTTTCAAAGATCATTGCCAGGGTTTTGTCTTTTAATAGTTTGTGTTCAACGCCCTTTTTCTGTTTTTCTTTTAAGTCCCGGGTTATTTCAAATATCTTATAAATTTCATCCCGGGTTAAATCAAAGATTGATGTTAAGTCTCTTTTCATTTTTCACTCCTTCGTTTTATTATATAAAAAATTTTTCAAAAATCAATAAAAACTTTTTTGTTACCTTAAATTCCAAATTAGCGTCTTTTAATTGTAAGGGAACATATAAATGCTTGACTTTAATCTCAATTTCAGTAATATTGAAAAAGGAGGTATTATGAAGAGACATAGAATATTATTTTCCGCGATATTATTAATATTTGCTTCTGGCTACGGGGCAATTCCAACATTTTATGAGCATAATAAATTCCTCCTCGCATCACCTGGTGCTATGTATGTGGGTTTATATGGTTATGATAACCCTGCCCTACTGACCTATTTACACCAGTTTGACCTTGCATTTATCTGGTCGGATCAGGCCAACGACTGGAATGATTTTGATGATTGGATGTTACTCACTGGCATTCCCAATCTTGGTTTTACTCTCAGCCACAAGGAATTTACCACAGGCTCTATAAATCGCTATAACATCTCGGTTGGTATTGGTGATAAGAGGCAGAATTTAGGGATAGGATATGAATGGTCAGACAGCGATACGAATATATTAAAAATCGGGTACTTATCCCGTCCTGTTAAATATCTATCTATGGGAATTGTTGGTTCATTTACCAGTTCTAAAGGAGACCGTGAAGTCTATTTTGATCTTGGTTTCAGACCTCTGGGTAATGAAAAAATAACATTTTTTACAGACTGCGCAATACATAGAGGTGTTGATATAAAGGATAGTCCCTGGAGTGTTGGTTTAGTCATTGAACCAGTCTCTGGATTTAGAATTACAGCACGATATTTTAATGATCGTTCCGTCACAATGGGTATAAATATCAGTTTGGGCAGAACCGGTATTACTACTCAGTCACACTTTGATTCTAAACAGAAATATCAGTATAACACATACGGAATAAGGCTCGGTGCATATGATCGCAATTTATTTGAATCTTCTGTCAAGAAAAATAAAAATTATCTTGAACTCAACCTCCAGGGTGAATTAAAATATCAACGTTATCTATTATTTGATAAAAGTAAAACATTGCTCTCTGTAATAAAATCAATTGAAATTGCCAAAAATGACCCTGCAATAAGCGGGATCGCAATCAATCTCTCTGGTATGGATATCAGTGCCGAGATGGTATGGGAATTGAGGGAAAAACTAAAGGATTTCAAATCCCGTAATAAACATATTGTTGCGTATATTGATGAAACAGATTTAATAACCTACTATCTCGCATCAATCGCCGACAGGATTATCATTGATCCACAGGGAGTTATCAATCTTCAAGGACTCCTGATGGGTAGAATCTATTTCAAGAATGCACTTGATAAACTCGGCATCGGAGTGGATGAATGGCGTTATTTCAAATACAAATCAGCGGCTGAGACCTTTTCCCGGGATAAAATGTCCGAAGCAGATCGAGAACAGAGGCAGGCAATAATAGATGATATTTATAATACGATTAAAAATGATATATGTTTAGCCCGGGGCTTTACAGATAATAAATTTGAAGAACTAATAAACACAGAGTGTATATTCTTACCCAAAGATGCAATAGAAAAAAATCTCGTTGATACACTGGGTAGATGGGAAGAAGTAAAGGAAATAGTGAAAAGTATAGAGGGAAAAAAGAAGAAATTTGTTGATAATCATACCCTTACGTATTATCATCTACCAAAGGATAATTACTGGGGTGACAAGCCAAAGATTGCGGTAATCTATGGCCTTGGTGAATGTGCAATGGATACAGGAATAAAGGCAAGGAGCCTGGTCAAAGATGTTGAATGGGCAACCGAAAGAAAGGATGTAAAAGCAGTCGTTTTCAGGGTAGACTCTCCAGGTGGTAGTGCCCTTGCTTCAGATATTGTTGCTGAGGCAATAAAAAAATGTCGAAAAAAGAAACCCGTGATTGTATCTCAGGGCGGAGTTGCGGGCTCTGGTGGATACTGGTTATCAATGTATGGTGATAAAATTGTTGCTTCTCCATTCACTATAACCGGATCAATTGGTGTCATCGGTTTATGGTTATATAATAAAGAACTAAAGGAAAAACTGGGATTCTCTACCGATTTTGTAAAGGCAGGCGAGCATGCAGATCTCGGTTTTGGATTTACATACCCATTCCTTGGACAACTCCCGGACCGAAATCTGACCGAATCTGAAAAACAGAGAATGGAGAATTTAATAAAATCTCTTTATAAAGAATTCGTTATAAAAGTTGCTGAAGGCAGAAGCAAAACCCCTGACGAGATTGAAAATATTGCCCAGGGCAGGGTATGGTCAGGAATTAAAGGTAAAGAAATAGGGCTGGTAGATGTAATTGGTGGTCTTGAAACCGCAATAACGATAGCAAAAGAGAATGCACATATTCCAAAGAATGAAGATATTACTATCATTGAATTGCCAAAACCCCAGCCTATAGCGCCAGATTTATTCCAGCCCAAAATCATAAATACGAATGAAGAATATAATGAATTTATAAAATGCCTTCAATTTCTTGCCGAGCACAATGGTGAAGCATTATTGATTATGCCTGTTGAAGATTTTATACTAAACACGAAAAATTATTTAAAATAATTTAACGGAAATTTTAAAACACCAAATTTAGCAAGTAAAAGGACAAAGATCGTATAAAGAACAGAAATCAACAGGTTTTTTGCCAGTCCATTTTGTTTTTTATCTTCTTTTCCTATAAACTGTTTAATGCTATGATGGATTAAGATAAAACCTAATGCATTAGTCATCCAGTATCCAAAAATCATCATTGGCAAAAAAAGTCTTTCTGAAATCAAACCGAACGGAATGGCAAAGATATAAGCAATGGGAAGGTTTATGATCAAATCATTCCACCAGGAAAGGGGTGAGAGTAGATAACCGATGATAAACAAAAAGCCACCTTTTATATTTTTCTTCATCAAGAATCAAATAATTTTTATTAACTTCACAATTCTTTTTTTGCTGCCCTCTCTAAGATATTGAGAATCACAGGATTTTTTAAAAGCGCCATCACTTGTTCACCTATTTCAAAATTATGCTGACGCACCTTATCCAGGAACGATTTTACCCTGCTATAACTTGGTTCAATCTTCTTCAGCTCTTTTTGAATTTCTTTTATCTCTTCAATTAAGATTTCTTTTATATCACTACTTATTTTTTCATCCACATTTATTTTATCAATCAATAAATTGAGTTCCTTAAATATATTTATCTGCATTACAGATGTATCATCTGTCACCGGAAATGCAATATCAAATTGATAATCATCCTCCACCAAATCAACACCCTTGCTTGTTATGCGGGCACCCACGAAAAGACTTCCTTCCAGTGGTTTTTGAAGTTCAATATAACCTTTTTCTTCAAGGTAGACGATATTAAAATTGAGGGTTTTCAGATCTATGTTCAATGCCTCTTTAAATTCCTTTGGTGTAATACGATAATAGGGATGTTCCTTAAATTTTTCATATGCCATTGTTAGAATTTTTCGCCTTATTTCAATATTGGTCATTTTATTCTCTTTAAAAATTTACTGAATCCATATCTGAAATATCAATCCACCTCGGTCAATTATAAAATATTTATTTTTAAAATCGCCAACTGCCCTTTTAAAATCATCTTTATTACGAATCCTTGTGTCGCCGATGCGGAGTATAACATCACCGGGTGAAAAACCCAATTTCTCGCCAATACTTCCTGGTTCTACCTTTGTCACAACGACTCCTTGTTTATATCCTAAATCAAATTTTTTTATCAGGTAGAGATTTATGTCCTCAACATATATGCCTAATTTTGAACCGATACCAATCGGTTCCTGGTATTCCTTGACAACAAGGTTCACATCCAAAGAATCTTTATTTCGGTAAAGTAGAATATGGATTGTATCACCGACAAAGATATTTGCATTAATTCTATCCCAGATCGATGTCCTGTTTATTATTTCATTGTTAACCATTATGATCCGATCACCTTCTTTTATTCCAGCAAGAAAGGCAGGGCTGTTAGGTTCGACATTGCTCACGAGCACACCACGCTGTTCAATACCCATCGCCTCTGCAATCTCCTGGGTGATATCCTGAACCCATATTCCAATCCAGGGGGTTCTTACTCTACCAAATTGCCTTGTTTCATTAATAAATTTTTTTACTACATTTATAGGACGAGCAAATCCCACGCCTTCGGAACCGCCACTTGAAGTAAAAATAAATGTATTTATTCCAATGACCTGTCCCATAATATTAACCAGAGGTCCGCCTGAATTACCTGGATTTATTGCAGCATCGGTCTGGATCATATCTTTGTAAATTCTATCTTCATAGGTTGATTTTATCGGACGGTTGAGCGCGGATATGACACCCACTGTTACAGTCGGTCTTGTATCCTCAAGTAAAAAACCAAAAGGATTGCCCAATGCGATCACCCATTCTCCAATCATCAAATCGTCCGAGTTACCTAATTCTGCATATGGTAGATCTTTGCCCTCAATCTTCAAAAGAGCAAGATCCAGGGCATGGTCCATTGCCAAAATTCTTGCCTTGAACTGTCTTGCATCAGGCAATGTTACATTTATCTCAGTTGCATTGGATACCACATGTTCATTCGTTAAAATGTAGCCATCTGGCGAAATAATCACACCGGAGCCAAGGCTTTTAACCTTTTGTCTATACCGCTGTTCCGGGAAAAAATCCCCAAAAAACCTTTGAAAAAATTCATCATTAAATGGTGAAACAGTAACAATTCGTGTCTGGATAACAGTTATTGAAACCACTGATGGTCCCACCTTATTCGCCGCAAGAACTATTGCATTCATTCGCTGTTTTGAAATTTCGTCATTTAAATTTACAAGACGGAGGTAATCTAAACTATTACTTGGCGGACTTGCCTTGAATTGATTATACAAAAATAAACAAATAAGGCATACTACAAATCCGATTAATCCCGCAATTATCTCTCGTCTTTTCATAAATCCTTAACCAATTCTTTTCTGCCAGTCTTCAAGAAATTTTGTAATTCCAAAATCCGTAAGTGAATGCCTTATCAGTTGAGTAAAAACTTTGTAAGGTATAGTGCAGATATCAACTCCCAAAAGCGCTGCCTGTCTTACATGTTCTGGATGCCGCACCGAAGCAAAAATGATTTTGGTTTTAAAATTATAATTTCTATAAATGGTCAATATGTCGCTGACAACTTCAATACCCGGATTACCTATATCATCCAACCTGCCTACAAATGGGCTCACATATGCAGCGCCAGCCTTTGCAGCAAGTATCGCCTGATTAGAAGAAAAGACAAGGGTCATATTAACCTTTATGCCTTCTTTAGAAAGCAGTTTTGTCGCCTTCAATCCATCTACAGTACAGGGTATTTTTATTACTACATATGCACTTATTTTGCTTAATTCTGACGCTTCTTTTACCATCTCTTCTGTTTTTAGACTCAATACCTCTCCGCTGACCGGTCCCTTTACAATATCACATATTTCCTTTAATATTTTTTTATAATCACCCTTTTCCTTTGCCATCAACGAGGGATTTGTAGTAACACCGTCAAGAATCCCCCATTGAGCAATTTCCCTGATTTCATCTAAATTTGCGGTATCAAGATATAATTCCATTATCTTCTCCTTTCAAAAATTCTTAATAATTCACTTTTACCAGATATAATCCATGGGCAGGTGCAAAATATATGCCATTTAAACCCTCGTTAAAAATTTTCTCCGCATCTTCGGGCTGAAACCTGCCTCTGCCCACATCGACCAAAAATCCCACAATACCGCGGACCATCTTTCTTAAAAATCTATCAGCCTCCACATTTATTATAATATCAATATCCATTTCTGTCAATGATAAATTCAATATATTACATATTGTGTTTCTCTCCTGCCCGTCAGACTCAACATCATTTGAAACAGAAAGATTTCTAAAATCGTGTTTACCAAAAAAATATATTAAGGTTTTTTCCATCAATCTAAGATTTAACCCATAATCAACAAACCAGTAATATCGCCTTTTCATTGGAGAAAATCGGCTCATAATTTTATATTGATATAATTTGCTACAGGCTGAAAATCTTGCATGAAAGTCAGATGGAACCTCCTTGACTTCTTTTATATAGATATCTTCTCCAGTAAGTGCATTTAACCCTTCTTTAAGTTTATCACAGGAGATATCAGAATTCGTTTTAAAATTGGCAATCTGAGCAAGGGCATGAACCCCATGGTCGGTTCTCCCTGCACCAATAATTCTTATCTTTTCACCGGTTATTTTTTCTATAGCCGACTCTATTTCGCCTTGCACAGTTCTCCTTTCCGGTTGATATTGCCAACCATAGAAATCCGTTCCATCATACTCAATTGTCAATTTTAAATTTCTCATCTTTTATTTATACTATCCACCAATTATGCAAGTGGTAATATAATCCTGAAAGTTGTTCCTTCTCCAGTCTTGCTGGAAACCTCAATATTCCCGTTGTGGGCTTCAATAATCTTCTGAGCAATTGAAAGTCCCAATCCAGTACCGCCTTTCTTCGTTGTAAAGAATGGTTGAAATATCTTTTTCAAATCCTTTTTTGCTATTCCTGGACCCTGATCAGTTATTTCTATCCAACCAAATTTATTATTATAATTCGTTTTTATAAAAATCTTTTTGCCCTGTTCGCTAACTTCACAGGCATTTATAAGAATATTCAAAATCCCGGACTTTAATCTGTTCAAATCTGCCATTATTTCAAAATCCACTCCATCTCTTATGAAATCAAGTTTCTTTTCTCTAAAATGAGGAACTACATCAAGCAATGCCTCATTTATGACATCATTAACTCTGGTCCGGTATGTTTTTTTAGGAACAAACTGGGCAAAATTCAAAAAATCTGTAACAATTTCATTCAATCTTATTGACTCTTTGAGTGCCATTTCAATGAATGGCTTTGCTGATTTAGGAAAACGGGTTTTTGAAATGACTTCTAATGATCCCCGTATTGAGGCAAGTGGATTGCGAATCTCATGGGCTAATGAACCACCGAGTTCAGCAAGCATCTTTGTCTGCTTAGATATCCTTGATGTCTCTTCTAATTTTTTTATTTCGGTCAAATCCTGGAGAATCGCTAATGCACCCTGTTTATTTCCGATGAGAGAACAGGAAAGTAGAAAAAAATTCTTTTTGATTTTTAATTCTCTAACATTCCCCCCATGCTCAGGATTCTTTAAAAATCTTGCCAGATAAAGATGGACATATGAACGAATATCATCCTGGGAAATATTTGTATAAATAACCGAGCCACTGGCATCAATCACCAAAATCCCTGATGGTAAATTCTTCACAATCTCTTCGGTCGTAAGGTTTAATTTTTTTAGCTCTTCGGTTCTTATACGATACCTTTCTGAAAGCCATCCACTTAAAATTGCAGTGAAGAGAAACAACAAAGAAAAGAGATAGAATTGCTGGATAACATATTTGGACTGAAGAGATTGTTCGTTTATCTCAAAAAGCATCAGACCCAAAAAACAGAGCACAGAGAGCAAACTTATTATGTACGCACCTTTTCTATAAGTATAGATCGCAGATGTGATAATGAGAACAACATATAGCAAAGGAAAAAGACTGTCTATTCCACCGGTAAAATGGATTATCACTGCGATAAGCGGAATATCAGTTATTAACAAAATGTATGTAAGAATTTCTGGTTTTATCCATTTATGGAGAAATAAAAATACTGATGATATTACGAAAGAAATCAGAATAATAAACCAGTAAGTTGCTGGAATGGAATAATTTACTGGATATGAGGTGCTCAGTAGAATAAAAGTGATGACAAGGGGATGAAGCAAAATGAGCCCAACCAGAGGGTCGATAGTTTTTTTATTGAGCATTTATTATAAAACCAAGCAGGTTATTTTGTATCCCAACCTGCTATTTATTTCTCTTTTAAATAAGATTATTTAAGATTATTCAGTAATCGTTGATGCCAGCTGAAATATCGGCAGATACATTGAAATCACCAGAAAACCAACCACCCCGCCAAGAACAACCATAATGATTGGTTCAAGGGCATTGGTAAGGTTTTCTACTGCCTGGTCAACCTCATCATCATAAAAATCTGCTACCTTTGAAAGCATATCATCAAGTCCACCAGACGCCTCACCAATTGCAATCATCTGGGTCACCATCGGCGGGAATACCGCAGTCTTGGAAAGGGGATCAGCAATATTTTCTCCACCCTTGATCGAAACCCTTGCCTTGAGAATTGCATCCTCAATCACCCAGTTACCTGCACTCTTTGCAGTGATCTCAAGGGCATCGATGATCGGCACACCGCTTGAGAGTAGAGTAGATAAGGTCCTTGAAAATCTTGCAATTGCCTGTTTTTTGATCAAATCTCCAAATACCGGTGTTTTTAAGAATAATGGATCCAGTGTCTTGGCACCAGATTCTGTCTTATGCCACCTGCGGATAATTGTAAATAAAAGTATCAAACCAATGAGAATTGGTAATGCAGCAACCTTCATAAAATTTGAAATTTTTATAACGAGATGGGTCATTCCAGGCAATTCTCTGCCTACGCCCTGATACATTTTGGCAAAGATGGGAATCACGAAGATTAAAAGTACCGCGATAGCACCAACTGCAACAACACTGATGATCGCCGGATATATCATTGCCCCTTTTATCTTCCTCTGTAATGCTACAGTTTTTTCAAGGTATGTTGCCAGACGCTGGAGAATGGTATCGAGTGCACCACCGGTCTCACCTGACTCAACCATATTTACATAGAGATTATCAAATGCCTTGGGTTGACGTCTTAAGGCATCGGCGAGGGAAAGTCCCCCTTCAACATCAGTGCGGACTTCATCAAGCACCCTTTTTAAACCCACACTTTCAGTTTGTTTTGAAAGAATTTCCAGACAACTCAACAATGGCAATCCTGCACCCAGCATTGTAGCAAATTGCCTTGTGAAGACTGATAGTGCCCTTTTTGAAATACGCCCACTAAAAAGGGCAAATCCTTTTTTCTCTTCTTTTATTTTTATTGATGTCGGAATTATCTTTTTCTGACGGAGCGCAGCAACGACATCAGCTTGAGACTGGGCGGTCAATTCACCGCTGGCTGATGCACCCGTTGCTGTTCTACCTTTCCAGACAAAAGTCGGCATAATTACCTCCCTTTTTTAAATACTTGATTAAATGGTATCTGGTAATTTCCGCCATCTGAATCGCGGATAAATATTTAACCATTTAATCTTTCAACCCAATTTATAATCATAATTTTATCCCAGCACAGGTGATTTTTGCTCAACCATATGTTCAAACTCTTCAATATTCGGAGAATAATCAAAAGCAGTTTCAAGTGTGATTAATCTTTTGGCATACAGATTATATAATGCCTGATTCATAGTTTGCATTCCATACTTTTGTCCCGATTGAATCATAGAATAAATCTGATGCTCTTTACCATCACGAATAAGTGCTCGGATTGCCGGGGTTGCCACCATCACTTCTGCAGCAAGCACCCGACCACCACCAATCTTCGGGAGGAGTTGCTGGGTTACCACACCTTCAATTACGAAGGCAAGCTGGGAACGGACCTGACCCTGTTGATGGGATGGAAAGATATCTATTATTCTGTGGATTGATTCTGCTGCTGAATTTGTGTGGAGCGTGGCAAGGGTTAAATGTCCGGTTTCGGCAATGGTAAGGGTAATTGCTACTGTTTCAAGATCACGCATCTCACCGACCATAACCACATCAGGGTCTTCTCGTAGAACATACTTCAATGCATTGGCGAATGATTTTGTATCACTCCCCACCTGTCTCTGGTTAACGATTGCCTTTTTGTGGCGGAACAAATATTCAATCGGGTCTTCAACCGTGATAATATGGCATCTCCGATCACTATTGACTTTATCAATTATTGCCGCAAGGGTGGTTGATTTTCCACAACCAGTAGGACCGGTCAATAAAATCAGACCCTTTGGTCGACCAGCAAGTTCCTGGACCACAGGTGGAATTCCCAGTTCTTTAAATCCCCTGATTTCAAATGGGATTGTTCTTATTGCTGCTGCAATACTACCCCTCTGCTGGAAACAATTACCTCTAAATCTTGATAATCCTGCAATGCCGAATGAAAAATCAAGCTCCCATTCCATTTCAAATTTCTTCTTCTGTTGATCATTTAAAACACTATAAACAAGTTGCTGGATCAACTCCGGAGTCATCACTTCATAATTTGTTGGCACCAGTTCACCATCGATTCGGAACATTGGTGGTGCTCCAGTAGTTAAATGTAAATCTGTTGAATTTCGCTGGACCATTTCTTCTAATAATTGTTTCATTGTTACAGGCATCTTGCCTCCTTATCCTATTTTATGTTCTTCGCAAAAAGCGGGATGATTATACTCATAATGATGCAGTCTCCCGCATTAACTCCTCAATTGTGGTGATGCCTTTTTTTATTTTCTCTATACCATCGTCACGGAGAGTTTTCATCCCTTCTTCTTTTGCCTGTCGCGCTACTTCATCGCTTGAGGCACCCTTTAAAATCATTGCCCTGATAGTGGGCGAAATAGGCATCACCTCATAAAGTCCGACTCTCCCTTTGTACCCTGTCTGACCACAATTTGAGCATCCCTTGCCTTTATATACTATACCATCTGGAAATGTATCGGCTGGGATATTTGCATCTTCAAGCAATTTTGGACTCACTTTTACCGGCTCTTTGCAATTAGGACAAATTCTCCTTACCAAGCGCTGTGCCTGGATCAGTATCAAGGCACTGGCAACGAGATATGGTGGTATGCCCATATCTACCAAACGGTTTATCGTAGTTGGTGCGTCATTGGTATGGATTGTTGAGAAAACGAGGTGACCGGTCAAGGCTGCACGGATACCAATCTCTGCAGTCTCTGTATCACGCATCTCACCCACAAGGATAATGTTTGGTGCCTGACGCAAGAATGCCCTCAAGGCTGCAGCAAAGGTTAATCCAATCTCCTCATTAACTTGAATCTGGTTGATACCATGTATATTATACTCAACTGGATCTTCAATCGTCATAATCTGTCTGTCTGGTTTATTAAGTCGCTGGAGCGTAGAATACAATGTTGTGGTCTTACCACTTCCTGTAGGACCGGTAACAAGAATAATGCCATAAGGGCTTTCTATCGCCTTCAAAAATTTCTTCAATGCCTCATCGCTGAATCCTAATTTTGTCAAATCAAGCATCAAGGCACTACGGTCAAGAATTCTCATCACCACCTTTTCGCCATACAGGGTTGGTATTACCGAGACCCTGAGGTCTATCATCTTATTACCAACAAGAATATTAATTCTTCCGTCCTGGCACAACCTGTGTTCTGCAATATCCATCTTTGCCATTAATTTTAGACGGGTAATGATACCGGCTTTTAGATTATAAGGAGGTGGTTGTTGTTCTCTTAAAACCCCATCAATTCTAAAACGGATGCGCAACTGTCGCTCAAAAGGCTCAATATGGATATCTGAAGCACCTTTGTTAACCGCATCTGCAATATAGAAATTAACCAATCTTACAACTGGACCACCTTCGGCATCAGCACGAAGTTTGGCTTCCTCAACTTCTTCTTCAATTCCGGTATCAAGTAGTTCAAGGTCTTCTATTCCCAATTCCTTTGGTCCTGCCTCAGTCTTTACCTCAGCCAGACTTGTGTCCATTTTATAATAACGAGCCAGGGCCTCTCTTATGCTTGACTCCGAAGCAAGAACCGGATTCACCTCCATCCCGGTGATGAATCTTAAATCCTCTATCGCACTTATATCTGTCGGGTCAACCATTGCTACGGTCAGGGTTTTACCTTTGCGGTCAATTGGTATCACCTCATAATGGTATGCCTTCTCTGCTGGAATTAAATTCAAAACCGATTCCGGAGGGATTATATAATCAAGATCAGTTACCTCCATATGATAGAGGTTGCTCAACTGGGCTAAAAGTTTGTTCTCAGGGATAAAACCCAATCTTACCAGAACACTCACAAGTCTCTGACCGGTCTCCTTTTTTTCCTGGATTGCCTGATGCAATTGTTCTTCAGTGATTAAATTATTTTTCACCAGGTATACACCCAATTTTTCTTCCATTTATTCCACCCTTGTTTCTCTTATCACTTCTTCAACCGTGGTCAGACCCTGGCGCAGTTTTTCCAGGGCTGAGCCGCGGAGCGTAAGCATTCCTTCTTCAACTGCTACTTTTTCAATCTCTTCGGCCGGTGCACGTTTTAGAATCAATTCTCTTATCCGAGCAGTTATAAGCATATTTTCAAATATACCAAGTCTACCTTTATACCCGGTACCCCTGCATTCCTTACACCCTTCACCTTTATATAATGGAAAATCTATCTTCTCAGGGTCAATCCCGGCGTCCAATAAGACTTCAGGAGGATATTTTGCTTCATTTCTACATTTCATACAGACCTTTCTTAATAAACGTTGAGAAAGTACTGACAATAATGTTGAGGCAATCAAAAATGGCTCAATATTCATATTTACCAATCTCGTTATTGTCGCTGCTGCAGAATTTGTGTGGACAGTTGATAAAACAAGGTGGCCGGTCAAAGAAGCACGGATCGCAATCTCGGCTGTCTCAAGGTCGCGGATTTCACCCACCATTATGATATTGGGGTCCTGACGCAGATAGGCACGCAGTGCTGAAGCAAATGTCAATTTAATTTTTTCGTTCACCTGTAATTGATTTATACCCATTAATGAATACTCAATCGGGTCTTCTGCGGTTGTTATATTTATTCCGGGGTCATTCAATTCTGTAAGGGCTGAATAAAGGGTTGTGGTTTTGCCCGAACCAGTAGGACCGGTAACGAGAACAATACCATAGGGTGTCTTTATTGCCCGGCGAAAAGATTTTAAAGTACTTTCTTCAAATCCCAGGAGGTCGAGATTCAATTGAATCGCTGATCGATCAAGGAGTCTGAGTGCGATCTTTTCTCCAAAGAGTGTAGGCACGGTGGAGACACGAATATCTATAATCCTGTTATGAACCCTTGCCTTTATCCTTCCATCCTGAGGTAATCTTTTTTCCTCGACTTTTAATTTTGCCATAACCTTAATGACTGTTGCTATAGCACGATTCATTTTCTTTGGCGGTTTTAAAACTTCATGCAATATGCCGTCAACACGATAACGAACACGCATTTCATTCTCATAAGGTTCGATGTGGATATCAGAGACATTCTGTTCCACTGCATCGCTTATGATTTTGCTCACCAACTTAAGGGCAGGGCCACTATCACTATCATCTGCAACATTCGATAGGTCCTCCTCTTCTTTTTGCTGGACCACCTCATCCATAACTTTAACCGAAGTCTCACCTGCATCTGCAGTTTCTAATTCATACATAACATCCGCGAGCATCTTTTCAACATGATAATGTTCATTGATTATCTTTATTATTGCATCCTCAGATGCGACGAGTGGTTCAATATCATAACTTGTGGCAAATTTGATATCTTCAATTGCATTCATATCCCCGGGATTGACCATTGCAAGGCTCAGGGTCCTACCCAATCTCTTCACCGGCACAACGAGATATTTAGCAGCAATATCGCTGGGGACTAATTTTAAAATATTGGGGTCGAGTTCCAATTTCTTTAGATCAATGGATTTTACACCAAAATGTATGGAGAGTGCCCTTAACAAATCTTCTTCCTTTAAATACCCTAACTTTATAAGGGTTGAACCAAGCCTTGCACCGTCTTTTTTTTGCTCCTCAAGGGCACGGGCAAGCATATCTTCAGTAACAAATCCATGTTTCAACAATATTTCACCCAATTTCATGATATAATATAATATCAATATTTAGAAAATTGTCAATAGGGAATTTGACATTTCAATTGACTTTTTTTCAATTCAGAATATATTTCTATATGCTGATAGGGATTGATAAACTTGTGCGTGAAAATTTTGCTTTATTTAAAAACAAAAAACTTGCTTTATTAACAAATATTTCTGCAACTGACTGCAAATTACAACCAACAATTTATCATTTTATTAATTGCAAAAACCTTAATTTGAAATTTATTTTAGCACCAGAACACGGATTATTCAGTGCCTTGCAGGACCAGATTTATGTAAAAAATCATAAACAGGAAAGGATTCCGGTTATAAGTCTCTATGGCAAAGATCTTGTATTGCCCATTGATATATTGAAAGAGATTGATATTATTGTGGTTGATTTAATTGATATAGGAACCAGATATTATACATTTGTCTGGAGTGCAGTATTGTTAATGAAACAAATATCTCGATTAAATAAAAAAATAATCATTCTTGACCGTCCCAATCCGTTAAATGGTATTACAATGCAAGGACCAATTCTTGAAAAAAATTTTTATTCTTTTGTTGGATTGTTTCGATTGCCAGTGAGGCATGGATTGACATTTGGTGAGATCTGTAATATGGTAAATATTGAAGAAAATATCTTTGCTGATATGGAAGTCATAAAAATGCAGGGCTGGAAAAGAAAGTTTTATTTTCCTGAATGTGGATTATACTGGACCGTCCCTTCGCCAAATATGTCATCATTTGAGACAGCCTGTGTATATCCAGGTATGTGTCTGCTTGAAGGAACAAATATTTCTGAAGGTAGAGGGACAACGCGTCCTTTTGAGATATTCGGTGCTCCCTGGATTGATGAAGAAGAATTAATAAAGGAGTTGAATTCAAGAAAAATTCCTGGGGTGAATTTTAGACCATTGAAATTCATCCCCACATTCCATAAATACAAGGGAAGAGTCTGTGGTGGTGCACAG
Source organism: bacterium (assembly GCA_036796695.1). Taxonomy (GTDB): domain Bacteria; phylum Hydrothermota; class Tepidihabitantia; order SM23-42; family JAOAFX01; genus JAOAFX01. Next base: position 47,055 of record DAIRCK010000007.1, on the reverse strand, counting down.
ATCTATGTGGACGATTTAAAAGATTTTGATCCGGTCTATGCTGGGCTTGAGATAATTTCTATGATAAAAGAACTTTATCCAAAGAAATTTAAATGGCGTAAACCACCTTATGAATTTGAGAAAGAAAAGATGCCTTTTGATATTCTGGCCGGGAATTCCTGGATTAGAAATGCGATTGAAAGAGGTGAACCCGTTATATCAATGAAGAAAAGATGGCAAAGGGATATTGAGGAATTTAAAAAGAGAAGACAAAAATACCTGCTCTATAAATAGCCTCTATGATTTTATTCAACCATTTAACAATTTAACCATTTAACCAATATTATGAATGCAATCATCCTTGCTGCAGGTCTTGGTAAAAGGCTGGGTAAAATAACTAAAGAGATACCCAAACCTTTATTACCCATAAAAGGAGTTCCAATAATCGGGTTGATAATTAAAAAAATCAAAAATGCAGGGATAAAAAATATCGGTATCAATACATTTTATAAGGCGGATATGGTAGAAGAGTATTTAAAAAGATTCAAGGGATTGAAAGTTGTCAGGGAAGGATACCTTTCTGGAACCGGTGGTGCGTTATTGAATTTTAGGGATTTTGTCTCTGAAGACTTCTTGATACATAACTGTGATATTCTTTCAAATATCGATCTAAAAAGAGTAATTAATGCGCATAAGAGAATAAAGCCTCTTGCCACGATTGTACTCGTGGATAATTATAAAACCAATCGGGTGCGGATTTATAAGAATTATGCAGTCAAGTTTTATAAAAAGAGGATGGATGGTTGTTACACCTATACAGGCATTGCCATACTCTCAAAAAGAATCTTTAAATATTTTCCAGAAAATAAAAAGGTCTCCTGCCTCACCGAAGTATATAATAATGCAATAAAAAAGGGTGAGTTGCTCTACTGTCTTGTTGTAAAAAAAATGTGGTATGATATAGGAACTTATAAGGTATATAATTTGCTTCAACGCAATATATTATATTGACAGAACTTACTATTTAGATATAATAAAATTACGATCTAAAAGAGTTAACCATTAAAATGGTTAAGTCAGCAAATATCCTTTATTAATCAACAAAGGAGGTAAAATGAAAAGAATGTTTGCTGGCATTATCATAATGTTGTTGTTTATGATTGGTTGCGGAGATAAAGAACCACCTGAAGTTTTAATCACGCAACCTGCAAGTGGTGATACAGTATGTGGAATAGTTACAATTACAGCAGATGCCACGGATAATAAGGGTGTAGAAAAAGTAGAATTTTATATTGATAATATTCTTGTTTCTACTGACCAATCTTCGCCTTATAGCCATAACTGGAATGCCTCAGCAATTCAAGATAATACCACCCACAATATCTACGCCAAGGCATTTGATAAGGCAAATAATGAAGGAATTTCTGAGACAATTATTGTGACTGTGATCAATCCACCGAGCACTCCGGCTACACCTTGGGGTCCTTCAAGTGGTTATCAAGGTGCGCAGTATTCCTATGAATTTTATACTTCAGCAACCGATCCAGCGGGTCAGGGTGTTGCAATCCGTTTTGCCTGGGGTGATGGCGATACATCAAATTGGAGTGTTTATTATGTGAGCGGAGATACAATAGCAATGACCCATTCCTATCTTTCAACCGGGACCTTTACTGTCAAAGCCCAGGCTAAGGATGTGAATGGTGCGGTATCAGGATGGTCTGGAGGCCATCAGATTACCATTACTACAGGTTCAAGCCAGGCACCAAATCCACCGACAGTCAGCGGACCAACTTCAGGCAATCCTAATGTATCTTATGATTTTAATGGAACTGCAACCGACCCCAATAATGACCAAATTTCGATCCGTTTTGCCTGGGGTGATGGCGATACATCGGCATGGAGTGGTTATGTAGCAAGTGGTTCAACAATTACAATGTCTCATTCCTATTCTAACACCGGCACATACTACATTACCGCACAGGCAAGGGATATCCATGGGTTAAGATCAGCTTGGTCCTCACCCCATCAGATTGTGATCTACACAGGCACTAATAATCCACCAAACACACCAACTGTAAGTGGACCAGCTAGTGGCTATGTGACGGTTGTCCAGACCTTTTCTTCAACAACGACCGATCCTGACGGGAATAATATCCAAATCCGCTTTGCCTGGGGGGATGGGGATACATCAATCTGGAGTTCTTATGTGCCAAGTGGTGGGACGGTTCAGGATACACATACCTATACCACGACTGGCTCATTTTCAGTAAGGGCACAGGCAAGGGACACCTATGGTGCGACTTCAGCCTGGTCAAGTCCCCATACAATAAATATTACTGAAGGAATTGTGATATTAAGGCCCAATGGTGGTGAAACATATCTTGCCGATGAATACCATCCCATCCACTGGAATTGGTATGGAAGTTTTGGGACGGTAAAGATGGATTATTCAACTGATGGTGGGACTTCCTGGAATACAATCGTTTCTGCAACTGATAACGATGGTAGTTATGCCTGGAAAGTCGCTTATACAAGCACGACCTATCCCAATTGCCGAATAAGGGTAAGTCATCCGACCAATCCAAACATCTTTGATATCAGTGATGGAAACTTTACAATAGCCCGGGACACAATCACCGTGGTTATGCCCAATGGCGGCGAGAATTATATTGTTGGTGAATACTACCCAATTCACTGGAACTGGACTGGCGGATTTAGTTCAGTAGCAATTCATTATTCAACTGACAATGGCAGTTCCTGGATATCGGTTAATACTAATACAACGAATGATGGATGCCATGCCTGGAATATTCCCAATGCCCCTTCCACAACTGCGCTTGTAAAGGTAAGCAATTACTCTGATGCCAATCTTAATGATGTGAGCAATACAAACTTCACAATCGCCCATCCTTTGATTACTATTAAACATCCCAATGGTGGTGAGACCTACCGGAGTGGTGAATACTATCCAATTCACTGGGATTGGACCGGTGGAATCGGTAATGTAGCAATTTATTACTCAACCGATGGAGGAACGAGTTGGACCGCAATTAATACTAATACAGAAAATGATGGTGTTTATCTCTGGACCGTTCCGAATGTGAATTCAACAAATTGTCGGGTGAGAATTGTCTATTTAAATGATGCCAGTGCCTATGATATAAGTGACAATAATTTCACGATCACCACAACCCAGGTGACTGATTCAATTCTCGTGACCTCACCAATGCTCAATGACAACTGGATTTTAGGCAGGGATTATTTTATAACCTGGACCGGAACCAATACAAGTGGTTATGTGCGGATTGATTATTCTACTGATGGTGGTTCAACCTGGAATCCTATAACAACAAACGCCAGCAATGATGGTAGTTATTTATGGACCATTAGTGGCGATTTTTCAAGTACCAATTGTAAGATAAAAGTTACCAAGACCAATAATCCCAATACCTATGATGAGAGTGATGTCTTTACAATAAGCAGACAGACTATTACAATAACTTCACCAAGGGCTAATGATACCTGGTTCAGTGGAAGGGATTATTATATCACCTGGGACTGGACCGGTGACTTCAATTATGTTAAAATTGACTACTCTACCGATGGCGGTTCAACCTGGAATCAGATAACAGGTTCATCAGCGAACGATGGTGAGTATTTATGGATTTTACCAGATAATATTGCGGGGAATAATTGCCGGATCAGAGTTGGTATTGTAAACACGAATAATTATGGAACCAGTAATACATTTACCATTTCACCCCAAACAATAAGGGTTACCTCACCACTTAATGGCGATGTCTGGTATGCAGGAAGAAAGTATTGGATTACCTGGGACTGGACCGGTGACTTCAGTTATGCCCGCATTGACTACTCTACTGATGGTGGCGCAACCTGGAATCAAATAACTGACAATACCAGCAACGATGGCAATTATGAATGGCAGGTTCCCAATGTTTCAAGCACAAACTGTAGAATTAGAGTATCAAATGCCCAGAATACAAATGCCAATGGAATCAGCGGCACATTCGAAATTCGAAGCAGCGGCAAAGGACGAAGATAAGAATAGAATGAAAAAAGGGGTGGCTTGTAGCCACCCCTTTTTATTTCAAATAAATAAAAATCTTCATAGTGTATGTTCAAAACCCTTTACAAAAACGAAATTTTGTCTAAAATGGAATTATGTATGAGAAACAGAATAATAGTGATGCCTTATCTAAATATGAAATTGTTGAAGTGATAAATACCGGTGGCTCGGACCGAAAGTTCTTCCGGGTAAAAAAAGGTAATACTACATATATTCTAATTGAAGACCCCAATATTGAGCAATATATAAAGATTCTTAATCATCTGTACCAAAAAGACGTGGGAGTGCCAGAAATGATTATAAGCCAAAGCAATCGGGCAATTATTGAAGATCTGGGTAGAGATTCGTTATATGATTTTATGCATAATAAAAAATCCGACTATCAGAGATTTTATAAACTTGCGATTGAGGAACTTATAAAATTACAGATCGACGGCTATAAAGATGCACCGATCAATCTCTATTATGACGAAGAACATATAAAGTGGGAACAGGATTATTTTAAAAATTTTTTCCTTAAACAATTCTGCAAGGTATCTGTACAGAAACTGGAGGAAGCAGAGGATGATTTCAAATTACTATTGGAAAATGTCGTTGAAAGTATCAAGCCCATTGCCAATTTCCTGATGCATCGTGATTATCAATCACAGAATATATACATAAAAAATAATAAAATAAGAATCATTGACTTCCAGTCTGCGCGGATTGGTCCACTCACCTATGACCTTGCCTCCTTATTAAGGGATGCCTATGTGGATATTGATGAAAAGACTGAAGAATATTTAATTTTTTATTATCTGAGTTGTCTCAAAAAAAGGAGAATAGAAATTTCAGAAGGGAAATTTTTAAAAATATATAGTCTGACCGCAATCCAGAGAAATATGCAGGCACTTGGTGCGTTTGCCAATCTTTCGCTAAATAAAAACAAAACCCAATTCAAACAATTTATCCCTCGAGGGTTAGAATTGCTGAGATTAGGACTAAGAAAAACCAGATTTAGAAAATTGTTCCAGATTGTTGATAGTTTGTGCAATGTTTATGTTTAAACTATTGCACAATTATATAAACATCAAAATGAAAGGAGAGACGATGACCAATAAATTGAAGGAAAAACCGATGAAGGAGATTCTTTACCGGGAATCACGGCTGGCAAAAGCCTTGGGCGACCCGGCAAAATATGCAATCATTGATTTCTTGATTAAGAACAGATCTGCGAATGTTTCTTCAATTGCTCAGGCAATCCATAGACATATTGCAACAACATCGTATCATCTTGCTCAATTACGGAAACTTGAGATAGTACGTTATGAAGTTCATCAAGATGGAGTTTACTACGGGCTCAAATACCCAAAGGAAATCAAAGCAGTTACGAGAGCATTAAACACTTTTGTAATGAGAACATTACAACGCGTAGAGGATGATGTGTGATTTTGAGGTTTATATAATTATAAAAATGCACAATTGTGCAAAGGCGCAAATGAGGTTATGTACAAATAAAAATTTGGTTAATCCCTTTGAACTGGTGAATAATTGTTCAATAAGGAATTAAAATGGAATATTGTCTTAATGCTTTAAAAAAGTATCTGATTGATTGTGTTAAAAGAAAAAAACTACCTGGTGCGGTGCTATGGCTCGGTGATGACAGAAATATATATTTTTTTCAATCTTTTGGCAATGCTCAGATAATCCCAGAGAAAATTAAGATGAACAAAAAGACAATCTTTGATCTGGCATCACTCACAAAGCCATTATGCACGGCAATGGCAGTTATGCGTTTGTTTGAGGAGAAAGAAATCAAACTCAATGACCCGGTTGAAAAATATCTATTGGAATTTAAGCATTCTTCAACCGGGAAAAAGACCATCAGACAACTCTTAACCCACACCTCAGGATTACCTGCCTGGTATCCGCTCTATATCTTACCCAAAAATAAAAGGATTGATTATCTCAGGAATGCAGGAACTAAAGATAATAAAGTGGTCTATTCCTGTTTAGGATATATAATTTTATCAATGATAATAGAAAGGATTACTCATCTAAATTTGGCTGAATACTGCGCAGAGAATATTTTTAAAAAATTGGAATTAAATAATACTTTTTTTAATCCGCCCAAAGAGATAAAGAATATTGCTCCAACTGAACTGGGGAATGAGCACGAAAAAGAAAAGGCAAAAGAATTTGGGGATATTTCAAAAATAATATGGCGGGATTATTTGATAAAGGGTGAGGTTCATGATGGAAATTGCTTTTATGCATTCAATGGTGTATCAGGTAATGCGGGGTTATTCTCTAATGCTGAAGACCTATCAAAGATTTTAAGGGCATATTTGGCAGGTGAAATTGTTAAATTCAGCACATTGAAGATGATGGTCAAAGATTGGACAGATGGAATTGAAAAAAGGGGGCTTGGTTGGTGGGTAAATCCTTATCCGGGTATTCTATCTGATTCTGCTTTTGGTCATACTGGTTTTACCGGAACTATGGTAATGGCAGAACCAAAGAAAAATCTGATAATAATTCTATTAGCAAATATCGCGCATCCGGTGGTTAGACTCGGCATAATGCCTGAAATCAGAAGAAAAGTTATCCAAATAATAGTTAGATCTCTAAAACAAAAAAGCAAGGCCTAAAGCCTTGCCCTACAAAATTATATCTTTTATGGACCTTCAGTATCTATGAATGAATGCAAAATATCCGACTACAAGGCCTGCACCGTCCCAGCACAAATCCTTCCAGGAAAAATGACCCTTTTTCTTTTTATCATAGACCTCTTTCCCCAGACCAACCAACGCAGTAAAAGATATTGAGTAGATTCTGCCTTGCTCCTCATCCTTTTTTAGACGGCAGACCAATGTATGATAACTCAAACCCACTAATGATGCGCAGGCGGAAAAATGCAAAAATTTATCCTGGGAGAACCATTTATCTGTAGTTTGAATATTCTTGAATATATTTAATCTGTATCTTAAAGAATCGTTAAGAGAATCGCTTTCCTGGGCATAAACAAATACAATAAATAAAAGATTGAGAAATATAATCTTTTTCATTATTATATAATTATATTATAGCCTATAAAAATCGATTTTCAATCTTTTTGATTTCAACCATTCCTGTATTTCTAAAATCAATCTTTTTTTGCCAATTTGCTGCGCAAGAGCTAATGCCTGTTTTATTCCATCCTCCCAATCTTCACCCCTGTAATAATTTAATTTTGCACCAAGAAAGACAATCTCAGAATAGTAACACCTCATCTCTTCTTTGATCACCCGATCCAAAATTGAATATATTGCACCTGCTTTTTTTAAATTGTGTATTAAAAAAAATTCAACCAATGCCCTACCAATATAGAAAATTATTTCCCGGTCCTGGGTTTGTTCTAAAAGTCTTTCCAATTTATTAACCAAAATTTGAGTTTGCTTCTTTTTTGCCATTTTGTTATAATAATTTTGCAGTTCCCATTTTATAAGTAACCAGAGACTCTGCTTCCTTAATCTAAAATCTTTTATTGACAACTTACGCACCATCTTTTCAAATTGAGAAATCTTTGTGTAATCCTTAAGGTAAGTTAAATATCTGATTTTTTCGTATAAAATTTCCGAAAGAAAAAATTGGTCAGACATTTCTTGTGTCAAAGTTTCTGCATCTTCAAGCCATCTAAGTGCATCTGATTCATTTTTTTCACATTTTAGTAAAGCAATCATATAAGTATTTTCCAGAATTCCTTCTTTGTCGTTCATCTCAGTTGCCAATCTAAGCGCTCTAAAAAAATAATTATAAGCAACCCTGTAGTTCCCCCATAATTTGTAGACCTTACCTATTCCGGTCAGGTTAATGGAAATAGCAAATTTATATGACATTTTCTTTGCCAGAAGGAGGGCTTTTGTATATTCTAAAAACGCCTTATTACAAGCGCCAAGTGCAAGATAATTGTTTGCCAGATTATGCATTGATTCGGTAATACCCATACTATAGCCAATTTTTGAAAATATTGATCGTGCTTTTTTTAAGAAAAAAATTGCATTCTTCAAGTCCTTTTCAAGATTACCCATATTATTATAAACACCTGCAATTTGTCCTACATCACCCACTTCAGTGAAGTAATGTAAACTTTTATGATAATATTTCAAAGATAGATCAGGTTTATTCATTTTTTTATAAATGACACCAAGGAGGTTGTATGAAAGACCCTGCCGTCTCTTGTCCCTGATTGCTGATGAGCACTTTAAACTTTTCTTCGCATATTCCAAAGCAGAGGTAAATTTTCCAGAATGAAGGAAAAAGACACTGAGATTATAATAACTGCGTCCTGAATAGTTATCGACATTCATTTTATATCCTTTAATTTTCTTAAGAAGACTCTGTGCAGTTCTTTCAGCAGTTTTTGCACCTTTAAAATTTCCCAATCTCATTAACAAAAATGCCTTTTGGTTGATTATTTCAATCTTTCTCATTACATCTGAGCAATTATTGAGGGCTCGTTCAGAATATCTCAAAGATTGATGATATCTACCCATCTTTTCCAGAACTTCACTTATTCCAAAGTCAGCAATGTATTGATATGTCTTATAGTGACTTATAATCTTAAAATCATTTATTGCCTTGATATAATCTCCAGACAAGTCATAAGTGCTACCCCTGCCATTTAATGCCCTAATTAAAAGATTCAGTCTATGATTCATTATATTTACATCCAGGTTAGACATCATAGTTATTGAATGTTCTATCTATTATCGCAGTCCTGGATAACTGATGCCAAATTTTTTCCTGTAGTAAATGCGCAAGAATATAAATATTATAAAAGATAAAAGCAAAAAACACGGGGAAATAATACCCGTTATTAAAATGAGCAATGGTCCACCAACTCTAATTGAGAGCTGGATATATTTTGTCTCACCCTTCAGTGCGGCAAGAAAAAATAAGGGCAAAGAGACCACTGCTGGTATCAAACATATATAATCTAAATTGTATATAGCACTGATAATACTGAATATTATGAGCAATAAGGCAAGGAGTGCGGTATTTTTTACACCTAACAAAATGCCAGTAGTGATATAATTACATTTCCTGTCGCCTTCAATATCAAGGATTGTTGTGTTTACAAATATGGCACTTACTGCAAAAACATATGGCAACGAGTGGACAATTGTCTCATTAGAAAATGGCTTTGATGTTAACCAGCCAAGAGCGAAGTTTAAAAATCCATAACCGATACCGTTTATCAAAAAATCGGCAAAAGGCACTGCCTTTAGTTTAAATGGAGCAAAAGAATATAAAATCCCGAATATAAAAGAGATGCCCATAAATACAATAATTAATACAGGTAAAAATATGGAGAGTCCAAATGCGGTGATTAATGAGATAATTAATACAAGATATGCCTGCTTTACTGTTACATATCCTTCGGCAATGAGCAGATGTTTCTGATTTATTTTATCTGAATCTTTATCAGCAATTTGATTTAAAATATATAAGGCAATAAGTAAAAAGGTATAGGCAATGAGGGTTGAATAGAATGTTTGGTTAAATTGGAATTTTTTATTACCTGCCCAGTAATTTCCCAATAAAAAAAATGCCCAGACCGGGATGAGCAATATCGGTCGGGTCAGAAAAATATAATCCCAGACCGATGGTTTCTTCATAAAGTTTTTAAAGGGATTTTTGTTATAACCTTAGAAATGAAATGCGAAAATGGAATTGAAGTAAATTTTTATTCTGGTTTTCAAGATGGTGCTGATTACATATATTTAAAAACCCGATATCTGTTTCAAGATAAAGAGTCTTTTGATAAAAGAAACGGATACCAAAGGTTGTATTAAATGTTTTTTCAATAATCCCGGAGAGGAAATTATCCTCTGGAAAAGAAGTTCCTGGCACCCGCGGCTTTTCAGGAATGGGCCAGATTGAGTTTATTTGATTTTCTCCCTTTCTCAGATACGAACCCTGAACGTATATGTCAAAATTCTTATTAAGATGGTATATCCACTTAGCATAAAATTCATCACAATCATTGCCATAAGGAAAGCCAATCGGATGCCCATAATAGTTATAACGCTGATATGGTGCGTAGATTGTATAAATCCAGCGTGTTAGAAGATGGTATTCTAACATCAGAAAACTACGACCAACAAAAAAATCAGCAAGTTCAATTCCGATATTTGCACCAAGATGATTTGGTTCGCCATTGGGATCGGGTTCAAGTTGATAGTCATCCACCAGGAGTGCAGAATAAAAAGAAAAGTTTTTAAAGAATAGACGAAAATCAAGATGGAAGAATAGATTGGCATCCTTTTCCCAGTTATGCTGTAATGTATGGATGAATACAATAGGGTTAAAATGATAGGGCATCAGTGAATAATCTTCACCACCAAAAGTTGCCGCCTCAGAAAAACTGCAATTAAAAAATTTTACTGGAGTCCAGTCCAGCCGTTTAATTATCAAATACCTGCGGGCATTGATTGATGTGGAAATAGTATCGCCGATGTATTCAACTGGTTTGCAAACCATATCATCAAGCTGGCTCAGATAATAACTTAACTTGATATATTTTGATGTTAGTGCATAATGAAACCAATCCATTGGTGCACCATAGCCGGATAATAACATATTGTATCTCGGTGATGGACCTATCGAAAACCTTTCACGACCTATGAAAAAACGAAATACTGAATTTTGATATTGGGTATAGACCCGTTCATAATCTGCAGAAAAAAGATTCTTGAAAACTTTGTTCGGTGGCAAACTGTCAGTCCCGAATTTTACATCAGGCTGGAGATAAAAAGAAAAATTAGAAAAATCATAGTTACCCATTGGTTTGAAACGAATTGTTTTTATTGTATCATAATTTAATGTGATTCTTACATTTGACATCCAGATATGATCATATAACCACAGAATCTCTTCTTTTAAAGAATCATTAACCATCATCTCATTGGCATCAAAAAAATAAGGTTTGACACTGGGAAATTTTGTAAAAAAGTAACCTCTTACCTGGAGCTCTCCAAGAAGTTCATTTTGATAAAAATCAATAGGATAGAATACTGAATAAATAATAAGGATAATCATTTGTTTTAAATTTGGATTAGTAAGCGCCCTTGCCCAGCAATACTGCAGGAATCGTTTGAAACAGAAGTTTTAAATCAAGTGTGATAGAACGATTCAGTGTATATAATAAGTCAAGAAATATTGAAGAATCACAGGGCATACTACCCCTACCATATACCTGCCATAATCCGCTCACTCCGGGTTTGACTTTAAGTCTATCTTTATGCCAATTTTTATAATATTTCACCTCATATGGAATCGGTGGCCTCGGACCGATCAATGTCATATCTCCTTTTAATACATTAAAAAACTGAGGAAATTCATCAAGGGAAGTCCTCCTTAAAATCCTGCCCACCTTTGTAATTTCATCATAGTTTATAATTTTACCTTTGGATGTTTTATTTTCAATAAATGCCTTAAAATCATTTTCTCTTTTTTCCTGAGAATTATTATTATACATTGAACGGAATTTATAAAGTGTGAATTCTTTTCCATTTCTCCCGCATCTCTTCTGCTTATAAATTACAGGACCCGAAGAATCCAGTTTAATGGCAAGAGCGATGATTGCAAAAAATGGAAGTAAAATAATCAAAAATATTGATGAGAGCAAGATATCAAGTATCCTTCTCACAATCACCTGCCATTTTTTTTCGCCATTGATCTTCAATGAAATTACTGGTAAATTATCAATCTTACACCATTCCCATTTCAACGGAAGGTCGTTAAGCAAACTTGTAATAATGTGCACTTTCTTACCAATTGATGAATGTTGCTTTAACTCTTCATACAGGCCTCCGAAATCCTTTTCGGTACTGAATAGAAATATCTCTGATGTCTTTGATTCTTCTTCATCCGCATTTGAATTGATTAAATTAAATCCGATGATTGAATTTTCTTTAAAGAATTGATTGAACTCAACAAATTTATCCTCAGGACCAATATATTTACATACAGTTCGGTGTTCTGGCTTAGAAAAATAACTTCTGAGCACCCTGGGAATTATCAACAATCTAAAGAAAGATGTGATTAATGGATACGAGATAAAGAAGAAGCAGAAGATAAATCCGCGACTATTGTTCAAAAAATAAAATTTGGTTAGAAATCCTACTATGACATAGGTAATAAAAGAAAGAATCCAGACATTGACCAGTTTGAAAAAGACACGTCCAGACTGGGCATAATAATAATGATTATAAAGGTCATACAGGTAACTGATGAAGAGTATTAATAATACAAGAAATAAAAATGTGGTTATCTGGTTCGGGATGAAATGCACGCCACCATGGTAGCGCAGAAATTTTGCAACCAGGAAGGATGATAGAATTGCGAGAATGTCAGCGCACAACAAAATTGCCTTAATCATAAAAAATTCAGATTTTCACAACTGGGCTGCCCATTCTTTTATTTTTGCACAAACATATTCAATCTCCTGCCTCGTCAATTCTGGGAACATCGGTAAAGAAACGATCTCACTGGCACACTTTTCAGAAACTGGAAAATCACCTTCTTTATATCCAAGATAACTATATGCCTTTTGCAAATGGAGCGGTTTTGGATAATGGATACCAGTACCTACACCATTCTCTTTTAAATAATTCTGAAAACCATTACGATCTTGAACACGCACAACATAGAGATGATAAATATGTTTTCCATAATCCATTTCCTTTGGTGTAATTACTTTATCTATACCATTTAAAAGTTCATAATAGTAATAGGCATTCTGCCTCCGGTCTTCATTCCAATCATCAAGGTAATTCAATTTTACATTTAAGATTGCTGCCTGGAATCCATCCATTTTGAAATTCCAGCCTTCAAATTCATGAAAATAACGTTCCCTCTGTCCATGGTCAATCAACATCCTTACTTTTTCAGCAAGTTCTTCTTTATTTGTCAAAACCATACCACCCTGCCCATAGGCACCAAGGTTTTTGCTCGGGTAGAAACTGAAGGCACTGAGGTCACCAATCGTTCCTGCCTTTTTATCTTTATACAATGCACCATGTGCCTGGGCCGCATCCTCAATCACTGCAAGATTATATTTTTTTGCAATATTTAAAATCTTATCCATATCTGCGGTTTGTCCATAAAGATGAACCGGTATTATCGCCCTGACATTTAATTTTTTTTCCTGATCTCTTAAAACCCCCTTTTTCTCAATCCATTCACATTTTTCTTCAATGTATTCTTTAATCTTCTCCGGGTCAATTGTATAAGAATCTTCTTTTATATCCACAAATATCGGTGTGGCACCGGTTAAACTAATTGCCTCAGCCGTGGCTATAAATGTATATGGAACAGTAATTACTGCATCGTGCCTGCCAATATCAAGCGCCTTTAATGCAGCATATATTGCACTTGTGCCTGAAGATATGGCAATGCCATATTTTGCCCCGCAATAATTGGCAAAATTAATTTCAAATTCCTTCACCTTCTCTCCAGCAACAAAGGCACAGGATTCTATTGTCTTCTGGATTGCCTCATCAATTTCATCCTTTATCATCTCATACTGTCTTTTCAAATCCATAAATGGAACCTGCATTTAGCCTCCTCTCAATAATTCTTTTGTTATTTTTTTTGTTTCTTTTTCAAAGAAGTTCTTTATCTCTTCCCAGTCTGCGGGCACTAACATCCTCGGCATTTTATCCCTTTCTGCATCCTCAAAATAAGTAAAACTCTTCAAGATATGAATCATTTTATTCTCAAAATATCCATACTTCTTCTCATACAGTGCAAGAATTTCCTTTAACGATATAAGTTTTTTAAGGATAAAATAAAGATCTATAAAATCTCTTTTTTTCCCTCTGGTTGCAATGGCTTCAAGTTTCATTGCACCAATTTCTCGAGCGTCAAGAATCTTTATGTCTAAAAACTTCTTTAAAGAAAAAACTACGGGATATTTATAGACGAAAAGGCTGAATTTTGTTTCACCGAATCTTCCGACTATTGTTCCTCTTTTTTTTTCATCAATCTCAAAGTGAGAAATCTGCATAAGATTGCTTAGTAGTTCATCAATATTAAATTCATCAGCAGTAAAAAAATCAAGGTCAATAGAAATTCGATGACCAAGTTGAAGTGCAAGCCCGGTTCCACCAGCAAGGTAGGCATTGTTCAGAACTCCTGATTTCCCTAATAGGGCCAGAACTGTCTTCGTATTTTTAAATAAGGTCTTTTCAAACATTTTACCTGTTTTTTTGGTATATCCAAAACTATTGCCCAGAATATTGCACTTTTCAGAGTCAAGCCCCTTGTATTACAAATCGTACGTCTAATCCAATCAATGGGATATGTTTTCATCATCCAATTTAAATCTTTGATATCACCAAATTCCAGAATTCTCTCAATTATATAGTCCGGATGAGTTTGGGTATCAAGCGATGAAAAATCTACATCCCAGAAATGTTTCTTTAAAAAAACAGGAAGTTTATGGACTTTTCTTTTTTTTCTCATAATCTTCTTTGTTCAACATCTTTATGATTTTTGCTGGAACACCCGCGACTATTGCGTTATCCGGCACATCCTTTGTCACCACACTACCTGCACCAACAATAGCATTCTCGCCAATGATTACACCACAAAGAATTGTTGCACTTGAACCAATTGAGGCACCCTTTTTGACGAGGGTGGGCACAACCTTCCAATCTGCTTCGGTCTGCATTGAACCATCAGGATTTGTTGCCCTGGGATATTTGTCATTAATGAAAGTGACATTATGCCCGACAAAGACATTATCTTCTATGGTCACCCCTTCACAGATAAATGTGTGGGTGGATATCTTGCAGTTTTTACCAATCTTTGCATTCTTCTGTATCTCTACAAATGTTCCAATCTTTGTATTATCGCCAATTTCACAGCCATAAAGATTGACAAAACCAAAAATTTTGACATTCTTGCCCAATTTTACATCCTTTATTATTTGTGTATTATTCATTTTTTAACTCCACTACACAGCCATTATTTTTTAATGATTTTTGGGCCGCATTCAATATCCTCATAACCTCTAACCCTATTTTGCCATTTGATAACGGCTCTGTTCCATTTTTTATTGCATCAATAAATTCATTTATTAATGATGACAGGGGTTCAGTGGTGTCAAATTTAGGTGCATACATATCACCGGTCCGATATTCAATGAGTGTTTTATATATCCCTTCTTTTGTCTTTACCTCAACCCCTTTATCATATACCTTTATTTTTTCGACCACCTCCAGGTCATCATAAACAATCATCTTCTGCGAACCACCAATCAAAATTCTCCTTACCTTTACTGGTGCAAGCCAGTTTACATGGAAATGGGCGATGCAATTGTCATCAAAGAAAAGGGTGAGATAGGCGATATCTTCTATTGTGTTATAATGCCCAACACCAATAGCAGAGACAGCCTTGGGTGACTTATTAAGTAAATATAACATTATGGAGATATCATGTGTTGCCAGGTCATATAATACATTTACATCGTGCTGGAAAAGACCAAGGTTCACCCGCACCGCATCGAAGTATAGAATCATTCCAACCTCTCCTGTTTCAATAAGTTCCTTTATCTTTCTAACTGCACCGTTATACATAAATATGTGGTCAATTGCAAGTTTCAATCTTTTTTTCTGGGCAAGTTCAATCAAGGTTTCTGCCTCGCGCACGGTCACGGTAAAGGGTTTTTCTACCAAAATATGTTTATCATACTCGATTGCCATTTTTGCGAGAGGGAAATGGGTGCTTGCCGGAGTTGCGATACAAACACCGCTAATTTTGGGGTTCTTTAATATATCTTCATAGTTATCAACGATCTTTGCTGTTGGAAACAGTCGTTGAATATTATGCAACCTTTTTGCATCAATATCAAAACAATAGACTTCACTCACATTTTTATTGTTCAACAGATTCCGCACCAGATTAGGACCCCAATAACCCACGCCCACAACTGCAATCTTCATTTTTCTCCTTTATTAGTTTTTCAAAATTATTATATCAAAATTCAACCTGAAGTCAAGATTCCGTTTTGAACCGATTAAAATGTCAAAATTTTCATAAACAGCCACTTTACAAAAACTCATATCAAATATCAGCCATTATTTTATATTTGGTATATCTTCTGGTTCAATCATTTTAGCCTCCGCAATTTCTCACAAATACTGAATACTCATATTGCTGATATTACCGGATATGGTCCAACTGGTATTGGTATCTTTAATAAGATTGGCACGATCACGACAGCGCCACCAATAACTAACTTTTGATGGTAATGTATGCCAGTAATCTTCTTTTTTTGAAACATAGTCCAATAATTCAATGTAATATTTTTCTATATTTTTATCAAAGTAATCAGGATGGACAATTAACAATGCCAGTCCATTCATCTTTACAATCCAGTCAATCTTTTCCTTCCAGATTGAAATGTCATCCTTTTTCAAAATTACAAAAAGAGTGTGGTCTTGAGGTAGTGTAACTGGCAATTCAATAATATTACCGATGAAAAATGGAAAAATAGATAGGCAACCACCTGGTTGAGGACCATATGGATCGGTATCAGGAAAAGAAGAATCATATTCAAATGGGATTTGTTTTATCCATTCAGCATTGCGGATTAAAGAAGGAGAGCGGAAACCTTTCGCATCCCATTTTACGACATATTCTTTTATCCTCTTCATCCGTTCATAAAAGATTTTTTTAGAATTGAATAATTTACCGTCGTGTCTTAAACCATGAATACCAATCTCAAAACCCTGTTCTTTTAATTCCTGAATAAGTTTCTCAGAAATCGGATACTTTTCTGCTACGAAGAAAAAGGCTGAGCGAAAACCAAATTTTTTTTCAATTTCACAAATTTTATCTATATTTTTTAAACCTTCTTTTGTTTCTACATCATGGGTCAAAATAAAAGCAAATTTTTTTTCTTCTGGCCAGAACCAGATAAAGGGGATTCTTTCTAAATTCAAATTTTGTAACATCCTTTTTTTTAAATCCTCAAGTGTAGTATCTATAGGCCATTTTGGAAAAGAATTTTTAATTCTTTTTGCTTTTTTTCGCCTAAAATATATCTGCAAGAAACGAGGGATCAAAGGTTTGATTGAGTAGAAAAATTTCATAAAAATAAGATTGCGACTGTTTTTATGTTGATATTGTTCAAAAAGGTATTTCTCAAATTCTTGTGCAAATATTACAATATCTTTTTTATAATTTTCTGGTAATTTCCAGAACTTTTTTAGTTGATCCATTCATCACCCTAAATATTTATAAAATTTATTGCCCATAACTTGTAAAACCGTAAGAGGGAGATTCTTAAAAATCGAACTTGCAATTTTATATTTCAAACTATTTTCCTGAGTTGCACCTATACCCTGGATATCAGGATAATAATAATAGTGAAGTTCATTTTCAATAGCACCCCAGTGCCTTTTAAAGGACATTAAACCTTTATTATCCGGAGAGGTTCGTCCCATATCAAGGATTTTATAACTGTTTTCAACTGCCCATTGAATTGCAGACCATAAAATTAAATGATTAGGTTGGTATCTTAAGTATTCAATAATAGAGGCATTATATTTATAGTGAACTATTTTGTTATAGACAAAAAATATGCTTGCGGCGATAGGTATTGATTTATAATAGGCAATCGATATGAATCCCAAGTTCTTTTTAATAATCTCCTCATAAATATTTAAAAAAAATTTATGAGGTTGGGGTAGAACCCCGTGTTTTTTCCGAGTTAGGAGATTCAATTTATAGAATACCGACATATCTTCTCCAGCTATTGAATGGACAACCCTTACTCCGTTATCTTGAGCCTTCTTTATTGGATAGCGTATGGATTTCTGCTTAAATCCCTTCCACAAAAAATCAAGCCCTTTAGAAAGATCAAGTGTGAATTTTCTATAATAATTAAAATCTTTGAAATTCGCATTTTTTAACAATTCATGCTCCCCGCCTCTAATCTCTATCTGCCCAATTCCTCTTTCTTTTATCAATCCTATGACCGTAGAAATTATATGATTCTTCTCTTCCGAATTGAGATCTGACTTGAATAGGGGAGGACATTCATCAGTAAATGGTACACACACTAAGCGATTGCCTTTAATTCTATTTCTGATAAGGAAGAAAGGAAATCCGAATTTAATATCTCCGTCTGCATTAATAAAAAATTGCGGTTCAAAGTCATATGTTTTATGGATAACCTTTAACCAGTATGAGGAATGAAATATCGTCCCTTCATTGTTACTTCCAATGAATTCATCCCAGCGTTTTTCTTCTTGAGGATTGAATGTTATAATGTTTACCATAAGACAAAAAATTAATCATTCCTTATATTCATATTTTTCCTCGCTATTTTTTACTTGCTGATATAAAAAAGCGGCAAAAAAATTGAGGATATAAGATGAAGCATCAAAACGCCATACTGGATAGTAAAGGGGACCAACAATTAAATAATAAAAAATCATTCCAACAAATGCAGTTCTGATTATTCCCCACAATTTAGTATTCTGATTATCACTATTTACCTTTAGTGATTTTCTCCATATTTTTATCAAAAATATTAAAATCAAAAAGTAACTTATCAAACCGATAAATCCCACATCCAGTAACATAGAAGCAAATTGATTAGGAGTATCCTTTCCGCTGCCTAGATATTGTACGATCAAACCAGGAATTCCCGAGAAATTACCAATAAAACTTGAACTGGGTCCAAAACCAAAAAGAAAAGTTGTAGTATTCTGACTTATTCCTTCTATGATTCGTAAAAAAATACCCAAACGATATAGAGAATATTTATCCTCAGTTCCAACATTCCCCTGGAGAGTAAGATAAATACTTTGAAAAATGTTTGCAAGCTGGGTGCCATGAACCTTATTCCAATATTGGTATATACTTTGCCCAAATGGAAATATCAAAAAAATGATTACTGAAATTATGATATATTTTTTTATTTTTGTTTGGAATGGATGAAAAGTAACCGTAATTAAAATAATAATTATAAACCAAACCATTATAGTTTTAATTTCGCCAAATATTGCAATAATGAAGAAAATTAATATTCCAGCTATATGCCATAAAGTTAGTCTTTTATGTAAGGCATGAGCGATAATTAAGCAGCCCGCATATATCATATATATCCCAAGATTCGCTGTTCCCCAGGAACCAAGACTCCAGGAAACCTCATCACCCTTAATTCCAATAAATGAATAGCGAATAAATACTTCAGGAAATTGAATTACTAACAGCATAAAAAATAGAATAATAAATTTACGCATAACGTTTTCAGTTATATCAAGTGTCGTCAGAACCAAGAAAAAGATTGGATAGCGCAAATAAATGCTTAGGTAACTGAGTACATCAAATAGACTCTTATCATTAAAAAATGCGGATATGAAGGAAATAATAATGAATATGGCGATAAACAAGTATAAACCAATTAAAGGCCGAATGGTTTTAAAAAACCTTCTTTTTAGTATTGCTATAACCATCAGGAACGGAATCATTATTACTGTAAACCATCGGACAAATATGTAGTTTTCTAAGAGTCTGCCTGGTGATGTCTGTTCTGGAAGATACCAGACCAGTGGTAGAAGCAATAGCGGAAAAGCATCCCATTTCTTTATCAATATGATTAGAAAATAAATTCCAATTACAGATACTAATAGTAATTGTAATAATCCAGTTGAACTCATTTAATTAATTCCCAATAAAAACTGAGATATTTATATTTCATCTTCTGCCAGCAAAATTCATTCTGATACCGCATTTTTATCTTTTTTGCCATTTCCAACGCCTTTGCATAATTAATAATAACCCATTCAATGGCGGATGCAAGGGCGTTGTAATCATTACGCTTATAAAATAAAATTTCGTCCTGCCCAAAAATTACCTTTATAACAAATGCATCGCTACAAATTACAGGAATCCCAAGACATACATATTCAAATAGTTTATTAGGTAGTAAATAATCTGAGAGGATTGAAACAATACCAACATCTGCTTTTAAAAGGTGTGAAGCAATTTCTTCAAAAGGGATATATCCTTTAAAACGAATTTGAACATCTGTTCCAAGCTTTTTGGATAATTCTATCAGTTCTTCATAGTATTCACCTGTGCCAATTATATCGCATCTTAAAAATGGGTATTTTTCTTTGAGAAGCGAAACTGCTTTTATAATATTTTGAATACCGTATATTTGACTAAGAGTGGAATGCGTTACAATAAGAAATTCAGATGTACTTTTTTCTCTTTTTTTACATTCTTTAATGTTTTTTAAGAATATTTCTTCATCGGGAACATTTAGCACCATAATACTCTTATTGAGAAAATATTGCTCCTGTCTGTGATGGGTGAAAATCACCCTATCTGCATATGCAACTGCCACTCTTTCAACGGCTTTAAGCCCAATGATAATTGGGCTATTCAATTCCAAATTATATTTTTCCGCAAAGAGTAAGGGCATATTTTCAAATAGGTAGAGTATTATTCTTGAACCCAATAGTCTGGGCACTATGGTAGAAAATACTAAAAAATCAGGCATTGTGTCAACTTCTATTATTTTATATCTCTTTTTTAGATGTAATACCGATAAAACTACTGAACAAAGAAAGAAGAAACAAAAATATTCAAATATATATCTTAAGATTTTACCCCGCTTATGTGTTAATGGCAGACGGTATACATTAACACCCATCCAAACCTCATGAAATTTTTCCTTTGGCTCTCGTGCACAGATAACATCTACAGAAAATCCAGCCTCCATCAATGCCTTTACATCTCTTCTTAAATGAGCCTCCCGCGGAAAAAAGTATTGGCGGATAATACAAACACGAGGTTTGTTTTTCATCCTCTTTTTTCTATAAAGTTACGATACCAGAGTTCAAACCGTGCAACTTTTTCCAGCTCATAGGCTTCAGTGGGTTCCCATTGTTTATCTTTTCTTAAACTCGCCTGTATCTTTTCTCGATTGTAAAATTCTCGCGTAAGAACATTTTTTTCATTCAGCAAATTTTCTATAAAATTCTCCCAGGGCGAGATTGAGGCTTTAATTATTTTAGATGACAAAGTTTCTCTCAAACCCCAAATGATCGTAAAAATAATGCTTAAATAACAGCTATCATATTTCGGTTTGTAGCCTCTATCCAATGGAATCTCTAAGAGTTTTGGCGCATTCCTTTTTATAATCTCAAAATACATTTTTCTATTCTTAAATGTAGTAATAATATTTTTATTCCAAGATTTCAAGCGTGCAAGAGAAATATGACTTTTTAACAATATCTCAATAATCCTGGCATCTAAAAATGGCATTACTACTGTAGTAAAAAAACTTTCTCCATATCTGAGTATACCATAATCGTCACGATATGCGTTATATAATAAAAAAAGTGTAAGTTTTTCATATGTTTTAAAATCTTTATAAATAAAATCATCAAAGGCAATTTTTATAGTTTTATCTGACAGATTAAAGAAATGCGTTTTTTCACCATTAGTATTTGCATCACGGTTTAAAATAAAAGAAATTGTATTGTTATTTATATAATCATTAGGGAGTGGCGTCGCTCTGACAAGCTCCCCCTGCCCTGAAAAGAGAACATCAACTTCACCACCAATTATCTTTACTGCATGGAATCTTCCAATATGAAAAAAAGGAAAAAGAAAATCCGTCTTTCTTTCAACCTCATAAATGAGATCAGCAGTAAGTTCATCCGGGGGATAAAAGGGAAGGTATTTTAGGAAGAAGCCTAATTCTTCCGCAAGTCTTTTTGCTATGTTCGTCTCTTTGATCTTAGGATTGTCCCAGGTATATGCATAACCTTTTATCCCCATTTTACATAAGCAGGCAAGAATAGCCCTAGAGTCATATCCGCCCGAAAGAAGAATTCCAACCCTTTTCCTTCCTGAAACCCATTCGGAAATCGATTGATAGAGTATATCAGAGATTCTTTCTATTGCCTCTTCTTCCGAGAATGGTTCTTGTTTGATGATATTGCCGGCATCCCAGTATCGTTCGTGAGTAATTTTACCATTTTCCCATTTTAATACCATCCCTGGCTCAAGACGATTGACACCTTTAATAAAGGTGCGCCTACCGAGACAATAATTGAACAATGCAAATTGTGATAGCGCAACTGTATCAATCTGTTTCTCTATTCCTACAAGATCCAGCAAATCTTTGAGTTTTGTAGAAACAATCAATGAATCACCATCAATCATTGCATAATATAATGGATTGAGACCTAATTTGTCGTTAATTAAGACTCCGTTCTTTCTGGTTTTGTCCCATGCTAAAATATTAAAATATCCCTCAAGATGTTTCAAGATATCAATGTTTCCTCCTATGTTAGATGGAATGTCAATTTTATTAAGAATATTTCCCTCAGCAACGAAAACACAATCTGTGCTATTTTTAATTATCATATTTTCTGAATTTCCATCAAAATTATTCAATATCACTATGTGATTATCTTCATAAATACATTTTTCTTTTAGCGATGGTGATTTTAATATTTGATTTCTGGAGTATTTATCTTTCCAACAAAAAATGGTCATATCTTCTGGCAAATAAAGAGCATAAACGCTGCAAATGCAAGGTTAACAAGTTTTTTAAATTGAGGAATCCTACTGAGAAATTCAATAGGATATTTAACAACCGGATATAAACCACGAAAATCATCTCGCAAACCTAAATCTAACCAGAATAATTCCTGGTGTTTTATTTTAAAATTGTCCGCAATAATCTTTCTTTTGAACTCACCGATAGTAAATTCATATTGGAAAAATTGCTTTTTTCCCTTTTTAAAAATCTTGCGTAACCAGTTAATTCTGCTAGCGAACCGCCTTGCTACTACCTGTAAATTAAATAACCTATTAAGTGACAAATAGGGCACCGAAATAATCAATATTCCCTCATCGGTTAAACAACGATGGCTTTCCTTTAATACTATATCAACATCATCAAAATTTTCAAAATGCTCCATAACGACCCAGCTTAAAATTAGATCAAAGCAGCAACTTTTATAAGGTAGATGTCTCACATCCCCGCACACCACCAATGCTTCAGGAATGGCCTCTTTTATTACCTTTAAACCTGTGATAGCAAAATCAATACCGCAAACATATTTTACCAACCCATACAGTGCCGTTATCCATTTACCACTCCCACACCCTGCTTCTAACACTTTTAACTTCTTGTTTAGAATTCCAAATTCAGAAATTATCTTCCATTCTGCGGATTCATATACACTTTCAGCGTCAACAAAGGGATTAATAACATATTCCTGATTCCATATATCAATGTCTGGTTGTCCTGTTAAGATGTATTCAGGCATTGGATTATATACCTTGCGCTTCATAACTAGTAGCTATGGTGACAAAATTTTGCTATAAAGATTAACAATATTCTTTACCCAGTTGCTAAGTGAAAACTTTTCAACTGCATATTTCTTTCCCTCTAGACCCATTTTTATTCTAACCTTTGGATTTTTTAGCAGAAAAACTATCTTATCAGCAAGTTCATTATGCCCGTCCAGTGGAATTAGATATCCAGTTATTCCATCCCGTATTACTTCTGCAATGCCTTCGGTGTTCGTTCCAATAACTGGAATACCAGCTATCATATATTCAATTATGACATTGCCTAAGCCTTCATTATGAGAACATAAGACACCGATATCAAACCGTGGAATAACTTCTGTAGCATAAAAACACTTATCAAGTAAGAAAACGTTATTTTTTAGTTTAAGTGATTCAATAATTCTTAAAACATCTTCCTTTATTCCTTTTCCAAAAAATTTTCTTTCTGAACCAACAATAAGAAAAATAACATCAGGATTCTGCTGGCATACCAAATCCGCAGCTTTAACAAAAGTCTTATGGTCCTTTTCAATTGAGTAATCGGCAACCATTCCCACAACTGATTTAGAAGATAATTTTATATTTATTAATTTTTCAATTATTACCTGTGCTTCGGTATAACTGCATTTTAGCAATTCATCGGGGTCGACTCCATTGTATATAAGATACACTTTATCCTGCAGTGTCAGATGATTTTCAATTAGCGACCTCTCAATTGCTCGGCTAATTACTATATTTGCGTCAATAAATCGCTTGCTGAGAAAGTTATAAAAATAAGGAGAAAATTTATAACGAAATTTACTTTTCTTTTTTGCAATACAATCCGGGATACAACGCCAGTGGACTATTAATTTGTAAGCACAAAAGATTTTTAGGAGACATGCAGCAACGAGGTAGGCCATACCTACAAAGTGTATATGAATGATATCAACTTTTAATTTCTTCACTGCCCGTGTTAAATTTATAATAGATTGCAGGCTAAAATTTCTATTAGCAGTGTTATTACACACATACAATGTACCAATTTTTTTAAGTTCGTCAAGATAAAAACGTTTTTCGCTGAATAAAAATACCACCTTTCCATTGTTTCGCACAATTTCCTCAGCAAGTTTAGTGAGACTTTTAATAAATGCACCTGGGCTTGAAGCAATATAATCCGCTGCAAAAACTACATTCATTTGTCTACAAGAAGTTTATTATACAATAAAATTACATTGTTAATCCAGTTTGTAATATTAAATCGTTGTAACGCATTTTCCTTCGCGCTTGCCCCAATTTTTTTTCTTAAACCTGGATTGACTACAAGTAAGTCTATTATTTTCGCAAGTGCTTCATAATCACTTGGTTTGATTAAAAAGCCGGTCTTGCCATCTTCAATAATTTCGGTAATCCCGCCAACGGCACTTCCAATAACTGGTTTGCCTGCTACTGCACATTCTACAATAGCATTGCCAAATCCTTCGAAATTTGATATTAAAATCCCTATATCAAACCGTGCAATTATTTCATAAATATTTTTAACTTCACCAGCGAAATACACAAAATTTTCCAAGCCGTTATTTCTAACATAAGATTTAGCTTTTTCCATAAATCCATACCCTTCGGCTATCTTGTTTGAACCTATGAATAAAAATAGCAAGTTGGAAAATTTTTTGGTAAGTATGGAAGCGGCTTTTAGCACTGTAAGGTGGTCCTTTTGTGGCGAAAAATTAGCAATCATTCCAATGACTATACGGTTGCTAACGGATATACCAAGCATATCCTTTATTTTATTTTCCGCCTCAGAATAATCTTCTTTAATCTCCTGGGGATAAATACCATTATAAATTACAAAAATTTTATTTGGGTGTGCAAAATTATGGGATACAAGAATATCTTTTATTGAGTTACTTATAACTATATTTGCATCTATGAAAAATTTGTTAAGAAATTGATAGAACAAAGGACTAAACTTATGATATATTTTAGTGTTATTCAATAAACTGACAGGAGGATTTCGGTAATGAACAATAATCTTAAATGAGTAAATAGGCTTTAATAAAATTGCAGAAATAAGATACGCTAAGCCCAAAAATTGAATATGAACTATTCTGGCCTTAGTTTGTTGCAATGCTCTTGCCATATTAAAAAGAGCAAATAAACTGAATTTTTTGTTCGCTGTATTCTTACAAATATAAATTGTTCCATATTTTTTGAGTTCAGATAGGTACTCCCGTGATTCGCTGAATAAGTATGCAACTTTACCGCCTTTATTTACTATATGCTCGGACAATAATTTCAAACTACGAATAAATGCACCAGGACTTGGAGCAATATAATCTGCGGCAAATACTATATTTAATTTTTTCATTTTTTATTGCTTAGATATCCATTAAGCCACTGCGATATTTTAGTAATAAGTCTTTTCTTAAAAAAATTGATAACAACTTTCTCATTGATTCTTCTTCTATATTTTATGAAGTCATCAAAGTAACCGATTAAAAATGGAATAGTGCCGATATGGGGATAATCTATTGTATATTTTAAAGAGGCAATCGTTGCTGATATGACGTCATACCCAAGATAATACCTGGTTTTTCCGATATCTATGTATCCTGCCCAAAAACCACCACCACTCCAAGTAGGCCGTAAATGTGTAATAACCAGATCAGGGAAATTACGAGTTTTATAACCCAGGTGCATAGCCATCACTGTAGATACTGTATCTGGTGCCCTGGTTATTTTCCAGCCAGTTTTTTCAAAGCATTTCCTTTTCCATAGTCGCGCAGCTCCACATGGCCATTCTGGAGGTTCTTTTTCGCAAATAAGTTTATCCCCAATTCTGCACGTAACAATCCCGCTAGCAATCCCTAAGTTTTCAACCTCATCAAATTTTTTTATCAATCTTTCGTAATAATCATTTGGTAATACAATATCTGCATCAAGAATTCCAATATAATCATATGAATCATTCCATATTTTTCTAAAATATTCAAAACCCTTAAGTGTTACTTCGGAATAGTGAAACCCAATTTCCCGGCGTCTCATTCCGTTAATTTTTAGTACTTTAATATATGAAGTCCTCTTCGCCCATTCATTAACCACTTCATAGGAACCATCCGTGCTTCCATCATCAACCAATATCCACAATGAAGGTAAAATAGTTTGATTGACGACACTCTTAAGCACTTTTGGAAGAAAATTAATTTCATTTTTAAATGGAGTTACAATTATATATTTGTTTTTTCCCGTAAGATTCATATAAACTTATAAACTTTAATCTCCATACTAAACTTAATATATTACCATAATTTGCTCAACCCGTGCCTCAGGTGAGAATATTGATATTTCTTCTTTTCAAAAGCAAATATAATACCAAACACGCCGAAATCAGTGTTAATAAATATGCGATAGCCGCTCCAATATGTTTAAAGATTGGTATCAAAATAAACGCAAAAACAATATTTAGCATAGCAGTACCGAATAAACTTCGAGAAAGGATTTTATCCATTTTAAATGGTAACATAGTTTGAAATCCCAGAACATTCAGGATAGCACTTGCTAATGGCAGGAGGGCAAATATTCTTATAACATAAATAGATTCATTATATGATGGCCCCAAGAAAATATTACTCAAAATATTCGCCCCTAAAAATATAATGAAAAAGAGTAAAATGCCGATTACAAAATTGATGTAAAAAATCTTCTTAATAAACTCTAAAGATTTCGTTTTTTCTTCTTTTACTTTCTTGCTAATATAGGGATACACAGTCTGAGATAATGGAACCAACATTCTCTGGGCAGCGTATATAAGTTTTTCAGCAGCTGAATAATAACCAACTATAGTATTATTAGAAAAAAAACCGAGAATAAAAGTATTTGAAGTGGAATAAAGACTAAAACAGGTAGTAGCTATAAAACTATTCCATCCTTGTTTGATTTGAAACCATATCTTATGCCATTCAGGTAATTTAATTTTAATCTTAAAGTAAAAAAAAGTAACACCCAAACTCAAAATACCCGAAGTCATATAGCCGACAGTATTTAATAGGGGCACATAAATATAATCAGTTACCCTTTTTATAAAAATAAAAATACAAATAGTATAAACAGCCCTTTCCAGTACAACGAATACTGTAATATATTTCATCTTTTCTAAACCCATAAATAACCACAGAGGGAAAAGCGTTTGACCTAAAATTATGCCAAAAGTAAATATGTATAATTTATAATCTGTATGAAATTTTTCTAGTTGCAACAAGAATAATAATATAAAAAAGCATGAAAAAAATAATAAAAATTTTGCATACATCACCGAGTTAAAAATCTCAGATAATTTTTCCTTTTGGTCACGATTAATTGAAACATCACGCGTTGCTGATAAATCAAATCCATAGTTTGTTATTAATATAAAATATCCGATAAAAGACTGGGCAAAAGAAATCAATCCATACTTTTCAGGACCAAGAACGCGAACTAGATATGGAAGGGAGATTAAAGGAAAAATATAATTGGCAATCTGAACAAAGGTAAGAGAAATAAAGTTTTTTATCAAAGGATGAGTAGTCCATTTATGATCTTCTATTCGCATGTTTATTTAATAAATTTCGGTAGTATTCATATTATTTTTTAAAATTAAATTTACTTCCATTTTTTTAATTATTCTTTTTAACACCACAAATTATCCGCACGTTTTTTTGATGAATTTTTACGCCAAATGTTGTTAGTCTCGTAATGAATTTGCTAATTGCTTGCTTTCCTAATAGAGGAAGCAATTGCTTATTAGTGGTATAAATATCACCAATAATTTTGCCAACATTTGAGAAAATTTCTTTAATCTGGCTGGTATTATATTCAATTATTACATCATCCTTAATTCTTTTACCAGTAAGTCTACTACTCCAGATGAATATGAAAATACCATTTTTATTTAACATCTCAAAAAAATTTTTTGTAATTTCAATTGCCTCTTTAGGCGAATCAATCAAATTATACGGAGGAAAATCACAACAAAAAATTACATCAAATTTTTGTTTCGAATGGAAAGGGATATTTAAGGCATCGCCAACAACCCAATAGATTTTATCACCATAGGTCTTCTTAGCCCTAAAAATACCTGCCTTACTATAATCAATGCCAACTACACTAAACCCCAATTCTGCAAATAGGTTACTGTACCAACCGGTTCCACATCCAAGATCAAGTAAGAACCCTCTTGGTATGTTGTATTTCGCAACCAATGCCTTTATAAAAGCCCTGTCTATAAGTAGCAAACGCTTATAGTCGGTGACAAGATATTTTTCGTCATAGAATTTTTTGTCCATCGCCGAGCGTTCTATAAAACTTGCTTTTTTAAAAGCATCATTGAACTTTAATTCCATAGTAATATTTAGTTATTACTAAATTCTAGTATTCCAAAATTGCACAATATCTCTTAAAGTTGTTATCCAGCCACCTTGGTCTAAACTGAATTTTATTATTTCTTCATAGATTCTTTCTCCACCAGGAAATTCGTTTTCATTGAAAGTCCTTTGATGCCACAGTATAACTACAACACCTTTCTTCCGTTTTGCGTCCATTATGATCTTCCTGCATAAATCTATCCTTGCCTTATAAGTTTTTTCTTTTTTTAACAAAATATAATCCATTATGGTCAATGGAACCACAACAAAATCATCGTTAAATGGTTTAAAAGGAACATATTTATTCTCAAAAAATCCAACATTTTTGTTTGAACCATAACTTGCATCATACCGGAACCCCACTTCTTTTTGTATCTGCCAGGTTTGTGGTATTTTAAGATTAAGATAGTGTTGACGAATTCCCCAAATTGGCTTCCCTAAAATTTCTTCGAGAAGGTTCTTTTCGTATTTTATTAATTTTTTATCGCAGAAAGAATTAAAAGATCCATGAAGACCTATTTCCCATCCATTATTATCAAGGATTTTGATAATATCGGTCGTTTTTTCTTCTAAAAAACTCGCTTTACAAATGGTCGCTATGATTTCCACCGGTTTTTTAATATTAAATATTGAGCTCTGGTGGAGAAAATAAAATGTTGAGCGAACCCTGTATTTGTCTTCAAGGTTCATAATTTTCTCAAAATTCCAATATGGCTCACTCCTAACAAATAATGATATTAAATGATAAGGACGCAAGGATTTAAGAAAATGGGTTAAATATTGATATGTCTTTTTTGTTTCATCAACATCGTGGCTCAAACCGACTGCAAATTCGTAGCCGCCAGGCCAAATATTTGACTCACTCATTTTTTCTTGTGCAAAACGACCAACTACTTATACTTTGGTATTTTTGCCCTCAGTAGAAAATCAAAGTCAATTGGTTTTTAAGTTTAGTTTGGTCAAAAATATTAATATCTTTTTGTATGCCGGGGCGGAGGTTGAAAGACAATTGTGAAGGTACTAACATTACCTTATTCAAACCAATGTCTGTTGATTAATCATCCGGTAATATTCAATATCAAATTCTTCAGCAGATTTAAAACTTCTGGCTTTGTTTATCCAGATTTTCTTCATTTTTCAGGATTGATTATTATCGGATATAAAGGCTTTCGGCAAAGCAATCAAGCCATTGTATAATTCCTTATTCCGAATAACCATTTGCTCAATGTAAAACATCACAGTTAGTCTTCCACCAGTACCCGTCATATCTTACTCACCCTTTGCGCTTTCGCCTTTAGCAGGAGGTTGAGGTCAATTTTATCCTGCCTGCGGCTGGATTTTTTCTTGTTTTCTATTAGTTCATTAATGCCAATAAAATAAACTTTCGTATGACCATATCTTCCGACTTTTTTGTGTTTCCAGACTTTATCAAAAGAACAACCAGCAAGAGATGTAATAATATCTATCCGCACTGGTTCGTAACCCAGCTGGATGATTCTTTTTTCTTTCATAAAATCATCTGGTTTTAATTCCAGACTGCCAAATCCAAAATCATTTAATGCCTTAATAATTTTATTGCTATTTATTTGGCTTGGTTCGATCAAAATATCCATATCCTTTGTATATCTTGGCCGGGCATAAAAGGCAACCGCAAATGCCCCAACAATACAGTATTTTACCTTATGTTTGTTGAACAATTTTAACAAATCTTCGTAATCTTTTTCTACCTTCATTTTTCTTACGCGGTTTAATTTTATAGAACATTTCTCTTAAAATCTGCATCAATTCCAATCTCTTCTGTGGACCAATCTTTTGGTAATATTCAATATCAAATTCTTCAGCAGATTTAAAACTTTTGGCTTTGTTTATCCAGATTTTCTTCATTTTTCAGAATTGATTATTATCGGATATAAAGACTTTCGGCAAAGCAAACAATCAAATTATATTTTAAATGAACCAAATTATTTTTTCAATATAAATCATAGGGGTTACTGCTGGACAAAGAACATTTCAATATATCTGAAAGCACCAACCTCAACAAGATTGGCGATGACGCGGACATTTATCTCCCGGTAATTCTTATCCAGCAACTTTGTTTCTACCCGTGCATAACCCGAGGAGACCTGCTGGAGCAATTCGTTTATTGTGTTCTCCCTTACATCACGGGCAAAGATATTTTCCCAATCCATATCTACAAGATTCTCAGGGTCATAGGCAAGTAGATTAAGTGCAGATTGATTCGCATCAGTTATCTTGTAATCATCAAGGCTCACAACAATTATCGGAACCGCAGCATCATCAAATAACCTGTCATATTTTGCCATTGTCTGGGCTTCCTGTTCGGTCGTTGTGGATGTTTCATGGAGATAATGGACAAGCCCACCACCATTTGCAAAGACCTGGGGATAGACACTGCAGGTCATCCGCCTTTTTATTCCTTTGAAAGACAGGGTATCAGTAACAGGTTCACCACTATCCCTTGCCCTTTTTCCAGGACAATCTGGCACTGGTTCATTTGAACAGTGTAGCAACTCATAGCATTTACGACCAATAACTTCGTGGACGCCTTTCTGTAGCATTTGGAATGTTGCAAGATTTGCCCTGAGAATATTATAATCAAAGTCCGTAACAAATATCGGCTCCTCAATCGCATCTACGGTCGCCTCCCATTCTTTCTTTGCCGCAGTTACATTCAATAACAATCTGCGATTCTCTTTTAATAAGTTAAGTTGTCGCAAAGCACGGTTCAATGTTAGTTTTACCCGCTCCGCATTCAAAGGCAGAATTAAAAAATTGTTTAATTGATATGCCTCTAATTTTACAAGGGCTTCAGGTACAGTATGACCGGTTATAAGAATTATTTCACTCTCTGGACAGGTTTTTTTAATATCCGGAATCAATAGATTAAATGGTAAAGTGGGGATATGGGTATCGACAAATATCACATCAAAATTTTCAGTTCTACAAAGATTCAAACAATTATCTGCAGTGCTTACTGATTTTATAGTATATCCCGACCCCTCAAGAAAATTATTGATATTCTTTACAATTTCTTGGTCCTGACTTATGACCAATATTTTTGTCTTCATTCCAACCTCCTTAATTGGTTCCCCTCGCTCCACTCGGGACATTCAATTTTCCAGCCACATCTGATGCGCTACCACCTGGCATCTGTGGAAAAAATTGGTGCATGCTACCGCTATCGTCAGTTACATCTTCTGACATTAAATAAACCATAGTTTTGGCATTCATATTTTATTCAATTTGATTTTATTGTCAATCCCTAAAAAGAAGCCCCGCCAAAAGGCGGGGCTTTTCAGTCGTTCTATTTCTATTATTTTACAAGCACGAGTTTATGAGTTGCAACCTTGCCTTCTGCTTCAAGTTTCACGAAGTAGACACCACCTATCACTGCCCTGTGATTATCATCTTCACCATTCCAGTAAACGGTCTTTGAGCCTGCTGGTTCATTCGGACGATTAACGAGTGTGCGAACAAGTCTACCAGTTGCATCATATACCCTTAGAGTGACCTTTCCAGACCTCGTTGTTGTGTAAGAGATTGGAGTATAATCTTTTGTTGGATTGGGCATATTTGGAGCAAATCCGAACTTGAGTTGGGAGATTGGAGCATTAGGTTTTTCCTGAACACCGGGTATATGACCCGTATGGAAGACCTCGTGGGCAGGAACATAAGAACCACCCTGATAACCGCTGGCAACGAATACACCAACATCACCACCAGCACTCAATGTGACTGCAATTGGTGAAACATTGCCCACAGGCGTTGGTTTAGGTTTATTCCAGTTGGTCCAGGTATTTGTATATGGATTGTATGACCAGGTCTGGTCACTTGAACCACTTGCAGTCTGTCCGCAGACAACCCACAGTTCTTTGTTCTCATGGTCAACGCCACTCGGCACACGATAACGACCATCAGTCATACCAGGGATAGTTGTAGGTGAACCCCAGGTGATCTGGGAGCAGTTTGCAGGATTTATCCTTCCGACGATATAATCATTTCTGTAAGTAGATGAGCCATCATATCCGCAGGCAACTATTGCAAAGGTATCTATCACACCACCGGCTGCACAACCTCTGCCAACACCGGTCATACTTGTTGCCTGGGTCCAGGTGTTGAGATAGGTATTATAGAAGTAGACATCAGTATGTGGGGTATTACCAGTTCCCCAGTTTCCACCACCGAGGCAGAAGATTAGAGAGTCTTTG
Organism: bacterium; assembly: GCA_036796695.1. Lineage (GTDB taxonomy): Bacteria > Hydrothermota > Tepidihabitantia > SM23-42 > JAOAFX01 > JAOAFX01. The sequence goes on along the minus strand of DAIRCK010000007.1, from coordinate 14,017 downwards.
TATACACCGGTCACATGGTCAATCCATCCCCTTGGTGATGCAGTGCCGCTTGACCAGCTCGTTGAACCTGGATCATATATATCAACCCTTGTCAATGCAGTAGGCCAGGAGTCTGTACCACCGATTCTGTAGTATTTTCCATTCACACCCTGGGCCGAGCCATACGCACCACAGCCATAAGGATTATTCGGACCAGCAGTCCAGGACCCACCAGCGATATTATAAATCTGGGTCTGGTTGGTATAACCACCGGTCGTTCTGATACCAAAGACCATATACTTGCCATCGCCAATCGTTGCCATTGAATGGCCTGAACTCGGAGATGGGAACTGGGCTGATAAGATTTCCCAGAATGTAGGATTGACTACTGCGGTCCTTGTAAGGGTATCGTTTGCTGGATTCACATCACCAGCCATTACCGTATATGCCTTTATCGTATAACTTATTCCGGTTGTGCCACAGCAAGTCCAGTTCGGGAATGTGATAACCGTATCCTCACCAGCATTGACCGTGATATTCTGAGTCTGATTGTAGACAATGGTTCCTGAAGAATCAATGACAAAATAGACATTAAAGGTCTCGTTATTATTACCAAAGTTTTTGTAGGTTGCAGCAGGTTGATAGGTGGTATTGGGCAACAGGTTGGTTGGTGGTTGATTAATTGCGGTAGTTCCGACATCGTGCTGTGCAACATAGAGTTCACCATTTATCGTCACATTATCAATCGCACCATACCACTGCCAGCCATTGCCATCATCATAATACGCATAGACCTGGAGCCTTGGATAGGTCTTATATGCACTCACATCTGCTGAATCCCAGGCACCAGCAACATCTGCAGTATAGGTCTTTAAAGGAACAACATTCCAGGCAGAACCATCAAAGTATTTGATACCAATTTCAAGTTTTTCTGGTGTGGTTAAATAATTATACGTCACACCCCATTTTAACCAGTTCGTTGTGGAATGCGGGACAATCACTGGAGAAAGTGCAGTATCTTTCAAAGGCGGTGCACCACTGCCTGCTGCATCATCATCAAACCACAGACAGGAATCCTGGGCATTCGGTGGGATCCAGCCAGTGTGGAGATTGGACCGTGCCACACCCCAGGCATTAGGGAATGTCTGGGAACTGGTATGTGTCCAGCCCTGCCAGCCAGTCTCAAATGTCCAGCGGATAGTATCATTAAGGATAATGCCCACATCATAGACCCATATCTTATCCGGGCCTGACTGGTCAAGGATATATACATAATGCCCATCAAAGGCGCAGTCTGCCTCATAACCCTGGGTCTGTCCTGGGTCGCATAGCCAGACTGATTCTGGTGTGGTTGCAGGCACACCATTGGTTAGACGAAATTGGTAGAAGTGAGCAGGGTTTGCCTCTTCAGCCTGGAACAGGAGTGTTGGTGGGGTTGTTGCACTATAAGCACCACTAACTCCGCAAGGATATTGGGGCCGTGCTGTTGTTGTCCAGGTCCCGGTCTGGGATGGCTTTGCATAACCCATAACATTAGAGGTCCAGTCAGTAGCATAAACTACATCATCCACGACATTGAAATCAAGACCTTCAAGGGTTCCTGAGACTGTTCGATAGACACTTCCAGTTCCATTGGTCAAATTAATACGATAGATGGTATTATTGTAACCCGCCATATACATAATGTTGCTACCACCGTAACCAATACCAAGACGATAAGTTGGAACACCACTTCCAAGCGTAACTGAGTCAACCTTTGTGCAGGGCGAATACTTCCGTATCGCATACATCTTTGGATATGTATTATTCCACTGAGTTACCCACAATGCATCCCTTTCCCAGTCATATGCAAGACCCCAGCAATAACCCGTTGAATTTATTGGACTCAAATTAATTGTATCCACAAGTGTTGGGGTTGCAAAAAGACCAGTATAGGTATTAGCCCTTGGGCTTTCGGCTTTAAAGACATGAGATGGCACATCACCCGGTGCTCTTAAATCTTCATTGGCACCGAATGCGGTTGTTATCATTGCCACCATCAATATAGGTACTAACCTTTTCATTTCTTCTCCTTTCTTATGACTTATGATAGATATATTATCCGGCATTACCGGATACCTTCGCGATGCTATTATAAACATCGCAACCACCCCTTTTTTTGTTGTTTATCACCCCCTTTCTGATAAATATTAAATTAATTATTTTCATTATACCAAGATACTATATTATATCCTAAAACTACCAATTGTCAAGGGTATAGTAATGAACGGTAAAGGCTAAAAATCCTATTATTGATTTTAGATAATAACTAAATATAATATTATTAAGATGGATTTTAATTTTCTTGATATCCTTATTAAAAAAAGAGACGGAAAAAGAATCAGCCCAGAAGAGATTGAATTTATCATAAAGAATTATTCTAAGGGTTCAATCCCTGATTATCAATTCTCTGCGTTTTTGATGGCAGTCTATTATAAAGGAATGGATTTTGAAGAGACAACTTATCTAACCAGGGCAATGCTTTATTCAGGTAAAACCCTTGATCTATCAGAGATAAAAATGCCCAAGATTGATAAACATTCTACTGGTGGTGTTGGTGATAAAGTCTCTTTAATCCTCGCCCCTTTGGTTGCAAGTTGTGGTATCTGTGTGCCAATGATTTCTGGAAGGAGCCTGGGCCATACTGGTGGAACACTTGATAAGTTAGAATCAATACCGGGTTTCAGAACGAATCTTTCTTTAAATGAATTCAAGATTCAATTAAAAAAGATAAATCTGGGCATTATTGGACAGACAGAGGAAATAGCACCTGCTGATAAAAAGATTTATAGTTTGCGCGATGTGACCGGAACAGTCGATTCCATACCTCTGATTACCGCAAGCATAATGTCCAAGAAACTTGCTGAGGACCTTGATGGACTCGTCCTGGATGTAAAATTTGGCAATGGTGCATTTATGAGAACATATAAAAAGGCAAAGGAACTTGCATACTATCTGGTCCAGATTGGCAAAAAATTTAAAGTCAAAACAGTCGCAATTCTGACTGATATGAATAGCCCAACAGGTGATTATATTGGAAATTCTCTGGAAGTCATAGAATCGATTGAATGTCTTAAAGGAAATGGACCTGAAGATATAATGGAAATAACCCTCACGCTCTCAGAACATATTTTAAAACTTGTTAGGATTCAGGGTGGAAGGGAATTGTTGTTAAAAAAGATAAAAAATGGTGAGGCATTAAATAAATTTAAAGAGATGATAACATATCAGGGCGGAAATCCAGATGTGATAGAAGATTATGATTTATTACCGGTCGCAAAGAATCACACTAAATTTTCTGCGCCGAAAACAGGGTATGTAAATAACATTGATACATTTAAACTGGGTATTCTTGCAACAAAGCTTGGTGCCGGAAGGTTAAAAAAAGACGATAAGATTGATCATAGTTGCGGTTTTAAAATTTATAAAAAGACCGGAGATTTTGTAAAAAAAGGAGAACCGTTAATTGAAATCTTTTCTGACAATAAAACTATTGTTAAAGCGGTCCTGGGTGAACTAAAACAGGTATTTTCAATAAAATCCGAGCCATCAAAAAAAAGAAAACTAATCAGAGATATTATCAGGTAAGATTCTATCACTATTATGGGCGAGTATATCAACAAATTTCTCAACAATCTTAGGGTCAAACTGTGTACCCCTTGAATTCAATAATTCCTTGATTGCTTCAAGTTTGGACATAGCCCTGCGATAAGGCCTTTCTGAAAGCATTGCATCATAGGCATCAGCAACTGCAAGAATCCTTGCCAGAAGAGGAATTTCATCATTTTTTAACCCTTCAGGATAACCAGAACCATCATATCGTTCATGGTGAAAATAGATAATATCAAGAATCTCTTGGAAATCGCTCATCTGATGCAAAATTTCTTTACCGAGTATGGGATGATTATAGATATAGGCGCGGTCCTTTGCTGTTAATGGAGATTTTTTATTAAGAACTCCATCGGGTATGCCGATCTTTCCAATATCATGGAGCAAACAAGCCTTCCTTAAAATTCCTATCTGCCTTTCATCAAGATTTAAGACCCGGGCAATCATCACTGCATACTCAGCAACCCTCATTGAATGTCCTGCAGTATATTTATCTTTAGCATCAATTGTTTTTGCAATCAATCGAACAAATTCATCAAAGTTCTTTTTATTTTTTTCCAGCAGGTTCTCAAGTTCATTCAATGTCTTTTTATATTCAAACATCGTTTGTGAATAACTGAACAGAATAAAGATACCGAAAGAAAGGCTGATCGATAACATACCTATGCTGAACGCATCTCTTAACCAGGGTAAAATGGGTATTCCATTTAATCTTCCTGCATAATCAAATATACCGCAGAGGATACAAATTCCGAGTCCAACAGGGATTATATACCTTAACTCCGGATTCTTTAATCGGTTGGCAAAATTGATCATCTTACTAAAGTAATAGATGCAGAGTATAAAAAGCAGGGTGCAAAGATATGGATATAAAACGCCTATGCGTGCAGAATAAAATGTAGAATAAATATATGGATTTGAAGTAATTATCAGATTTGTGAATATAGTGATAAACCACGCAAAGATTGTAATAGCACTACAGATTGTTAGAACCCAGGGGTTAAAATCTTCACCAGTAATACTTGTCACAAGCAATGGTGCAGTTATAAAATAAGTCCAGAATCCCACATATTGCAATCTGGTGAGGATTATTGCACCTGCCGGGTCTTTATTCTGTTCAATCAATAATTGCACCAGTATCGTAAACAATCCCGAGATAAAGAACGGAATCGTCCGGCAGAATTTTTTACCATTCTTAACATAGACACAAAGATAAATTAGTGCAATATTAATCAAAAATAATAATCCCAGAACGGGTAGAGTAAAAAGGGACGGGGCCATTGGGTTTAAGTCTATCCATTTTTTAAAAAATGTCAATACCTGATTGACAAATAAGAAATTTTAAGTAAACTTGATAAGAATGGAGGTTCAATGATAATACTTTTGATTATCATTATCCTTCTGGTTATTTGGGTCATTGCAATTTATAATGGTCTCGTGACTAAAAGAACCAGAGTGGATAATGGCTGGGCACAGATTGATGTGCAATTAAAACGCCGCTATGATCTGATACCAAATCTGGTAGAAACCGTAAAGGGTTATGCGGCACATGAAAAAGAAGTTCTGGAAAAGGTTGCCGAATTGCGTTCAAGGGCAATGGGTGCAACCAGCCCGAAGGAATCAGCTGAGGCAAACAATATGCTCAGTGCAACATTAAAAACCTTATTTGCGGTTGCTGAAAATTACCCGCAGTTAAAGGCGAATGAAAATTTTATGAGGCTCCAGGAAGAATTGACTGCTACCGAAAACAAAATCGCCTTTGCTCGACAATTTTACAATGATGTGGTAATGGACTATAATGTAACCATACAGAAATTTCCCCAGACTATCATCGCTTCGATGTTCAATTTTAAACCTAAAGAATTCTTCACCGCTCCGGCTGAAGAAAGAGAGGCGGTAAAGGTTAAGTTCTGATATGCGTGAAACACTCTATGACCAGATAGCTGCGAATAAGCGCAAGACATTTATTTTTATCCTGATCACAAGTTTGTTTCTTGGTGCACTCGGATATATCGTTGTTGAATTGCTGAACTGGGGGACTGCGGGATATATATTCTTTGCCCTTTTTATCATCATTTACAACTTTGTGCTTTACTACAATTCAGATAAGATCGCACTTGCTTCTACCGGTTCGGTTCCTGCGGATCCAGAAGAATTTAAACAACTCCATAATATTGTGGAAGAGGTTGCTATTGCAGCGGGTGTGCCAAAACCAAAGGTTTACATCACACCCTCGCCTGCACCAAACGCCTTTGCTACAGGAAGGAATCCCCAGAATGCAGCAGTTGCTGTGACCACGGGCTTACTTGAGATTATGAATCGTGAAGAATTGCAGGGTGTGATCGCCCATGAGATGGCTCATATTAGAAACTATGACATTCTCTTGATGACCGTGGTCGCAGCAATCGGTGGTTTGATTATCTTATTAAGGGATTTCTTTTTGCGGAGTATGTTCCTGGGAGGCAGACGGAGGAGCAGAAAAGATAGAAGTGGTGGAGGTATCCTGATCCTCATTGGACTTGTTCTTGCAATCATCGCACCACTATTTGTTGCCTTGATAAGGGCAGCGATATCAAGACAACGTGAATACCTTGCAGATGCATCAGGTGCTTATATCACCCGTTATCCCCAGGGACTTGCCCAGGCACTTGCCAAACTAAAACAGGCATATCAACCAGTAGCAAGGGCATCCCAGTCCAATGCCCATCTATTCATTGCCAGTCCGTTTGGTAAAGATAGATTAAATATCTCAAACCTCTTCTCCACCCATCCGCCCATAGATAAAAGGATTGAACGACTCAACAGCCTTGTCGTTTGATTCAAATGAAATTCAGATACCTTGAGATAATCCTATTTTTATTTTTATTGACCATCGTCCCCAATCTATTACACAGTGAGAATCTAAAAATTTTTTCTATCGGAGAAAAACTTGTATATGAAGGAAAATTTGGGTTTATAAACCTTGGAAATATGGTCCTAAAGATAGTAGATACAGCAACCGTTGCGGGTAGTGCGTGCTATCTCATTACCTCCTGTCTCAATTCCAATCCTGATTTAAATTACCTCTTTTCCCTAAATGATACAATAAAGGTTTATACAATGATAAATAACCTGATGCCTGTTTTCTATGAAAAGAAGATACATGAGGGTAAATATTCAAATTATCAGAGATTGACATTCAATCAGGATAGTCTTTATATTATATTGAATGATTCATTAAAGATAAAAATCACCCAGCCGGTTATGGACCTGCTCAGTTTCTGGTATTATTTAAGAAGAATACCATTGATTGAAAATGATACAATAGTTCTATACATATTTGAAGCAAGACAACAACACAGGATAGAGTGCATAGTGGGTAAAAAAGAGATTATTAAAACACCCCTGGGAAAGTTTTCAACGATTCGGGTGACACCAAAGACCTCAGGTAAGGGTGTGTTCGGCGCTGGTGGTTCAATGGATATCTGGTATACCCTTGATGATAATAGATTTCCAATCCAGATAAAGACAAAACTGAAATTCGGCACAGTATTATTTAAATTGAAAGGAGTCTCTAATTAAAAGATTTGTGATAATTCTTGCGGGTGGTCAGGGAGAAAGATTCTGGCCATTGAGCCAGCCTGATTTTCCAAAACAATTTATCAATATTTTCAATAATAAACCATTGATAAATCAAACGATTGAAAGGATCAAAGGTTATTGTAAAAAAAGCGAGAGATTCCTTGTAATCCCTGAAGAACTAAAGATTATAACAAAGAGGTTTGTGCCCAATGAAAACCTCATCATTGAACCGGCGCGAAGAAATACAGCACCCGCAATATGCCTCTGTGCAATGTTATTAGAAGAACAATATGGTGATGGGATAATCCATATAATGCCTGCTGACCATATTATCAGAGATAACAAAAGATTTATCGAATGTCTCAGATACGGTGAAAATATGGCTGAAAATGGATTCCTGGTTACCTATGGCATAATTCCGGATAGACCCGAGACCGGCTATGGTTATATAAGGATCGGCAAGGAGATTAAAAAAGAAAAAGGTATCACAGGATTTTATGGTGAAGGCTTCACTGAAAAACCTTCAATCAATAAAGCAAAAGAATATCTCAAAACCAAAAAGTATTTATGGAACAGCGGTATCTTTACTTACAGAATCAGCATGGTCCTTGATGAGATAAAGCGATTTGTTCCTGATGTCTATGCTGGAGTAAAAAATTATCTAAAGTTTAAAGATAAAAAACATTTTGAAAGGATTTCAGAAATATCAATAGACTATGGAATAATGGAGAAAAGTAATAAAATATGTGTGATAAAATCAGATTTTGGCTGGGATGATGTGGGAACCTGGCTTGCCTTAGAAAGATATTTTAAAAAAGATAGAAACGGTAATATCTTTTTAGGAGATATTCTGGGTCTTGAAACAAGCAATACAATCGTATATACTAATAATATACCGGTCAGGGTCTTTGGAATAAAAGGGCTTGTGGTCGTGGCAAGCCCTGAAGGTGTCCTTGTCTGTAAAAAAGAAAGGGCACCAGAGTTAAAAAAAATCATTTCTGGTTATAAAGAAAAGAAAAAAAGGAGGTTACGATGAAAAAGTTGCTCATATTGGGTGTTATTATGCTCTTCATTTTTTGTGCACCCAAGAAGACCACGGTAAAGACCGAAGGGCTGGAAGAAGTCGTTGTATTTGGTGAAGAAGGGAAGAATATATCTGAAGAACCTGTCTATCCAACCCCGGCACCTGTTCCAGAGGTTCCAGCATTACCACCGGTAACAGAAGAAGTTCCACCTCAACCTATGGAAGAAATCACTGCTCTACCACCTGCTCCATTACCAGTTGCACCTCAACCTATGGAAGAAGTCGCAGTTGTGCCACCTGGTCCAGCTCCGGTTGCACCAGCACCAATGGAAGAAGTCTTAGCACCCCTACCAGCTACCACATCTGCACCAAAACCATCAACAGCACCTGCTTCAATATACGGTTTCCGGGTCCAAATATTTGCCTCATCAACACAAAAAGGTGCTTCAAAAGTCGCTGATGATGCCAGAAGTTTATTTGGTGGTAAAATATATATTGAGCATACACCACCATATTACAAGGTTCGGATTGGAGATTGTCTTACAAAGGAAGAGGCAGAATCCCTAAAAAACCTTGCAATAAATAAGGGTTTCAGGGGTGCATTTGTTGTTGAGACAATGATAAATCCTTAAACAGGAAAAGAAAGACAGGGGGTCACTGACCCCCTGTATTGATCTATGTTCCACATTGTTCTGGCAACAAGAAATTTTCATAAGATTGAAGAGATAAGTCAGATACTAAATTTAAATAATGTTTTATTGGTTCCTTATACAAGATACATAGATTTACACATTCCTGAACCTGGTGATACACTTCTTGAGAACAGTCTTTTAAAGGCAGAATTTATCCATAGAATCATTAGACTTCCGGCACTTGCTGATGATTCAGGATTATTTATTGAGAAGTTAAATGGCGCGCCTGGTGTTCTATCATCAAGATATGAGGTAAATGATGAAAAGAGGATAGAAAGGGTTTTGAAAGAACTGGGAAAAGCGAAGAATAGAAGGGCATGGTTCCGTGCAGTATTTGTTTATTATTATGATATTAAAAAATATAAAATCTTTGAAGGAGAGATTGAAGGCAGAATAGCCTGTGAACCCAGGGGAGAATGGGGATTTGGTTACGACCCCATATTTATCCCGAAAGGATATAAAAAAACATTTGCTGAACTTGGACCATGGGTAAAGAATCGTATAAGCCATAGGGCAAGGGCATTAAAAAAATTCAAAAAATTCCTGCTTAAGAATTTTGCGCAAGAAATAGAATCAGGTTAAACCTTGATTTAAAAAAAATTTTTATTATAATAATATGTGGATTATCTTGATGAGATCATCGGGCAGGAAACAGCAAAAAAATTTATCCGCAATGCTCTGAAAAAAGACCAGATTTATAATCTCCTAATTGCAGGACCTGAAGGTGTTGGCAAGAGACAGGCTGCCTTTGCCCTGGCAAAGTCACTCGGATGCCCACCGAATTCACCAAATTTTATGCTCATTGCACCTATCCCGCCTGGGACCAAAGAAGAAAAGATATTTGAATATATGAAAAATTATCTTCCAGAAAATCCTGTTGTCCATCTTGATGATTATTCATCTATAATAATAAAACAGATAAGGAATCTAATTGAATGGCTATTATTAATGCCTGCTCAAGGAACAAAGCGGGTTGTCATAATCCTTGAAGCAGACCGGATGAATGAAGAATCAGCAAATAGTTTCTTAAAAACCCTTGAAGAACCACCTATGGACACCGTATTCATCCTTACGTCCTCGCGCCCTGATTTCTTACTGCCCACGATTCGTTCAAGGTGTCAAACTGTGAAATTCAGTTATCTAAACAATGCGCAGATAGAAAACATAATTTTTGAAGGAAAAGATAATTTTTATCTTGGGAGCCCGGGAGAGATACTCCATCTTAAAGAAAACAAAATTTTTGCAACTTCATATGAAATCTTCAAAAAGGCGCCCCTTTCTCCTGAAAACGTGGCAAGATTGGCACGAGATCTTGAAGGCGAAAATCTTGCTGATTTTTTCTACAGCCTCCTCCTTCTTTATCGGTGTGTCCTTTATAAACAATTAAATCAACCAGTATCACAAGAACTGGAAATAGAAATAAATAAAAAGGCACGAAAGGTTAGTGGAGAAAAGATTATCAAAACTATTTTAATGCTCAACAATTGTATAAACTTACTCGGAAATAATCCCAATCACTTAATTCTTTTATTCAATACCCTATTTAAATTGCCTTAAAAATGAAATTTTTTTGTAATGGTATGCTTGGCAAGTTATGTAAATACCTGAGGATGTGCGGAATTGATACCTTATATTCTAATGAAGGGTTGAGATCATTAATTCTGGCAAGAAAAGAAAACAGAATTTTTTTAACGAGAAATATAAAATTGAAAGACAAAGAAGGCGTATTCTTTGTTGAATCTGAAATGCTACCCATCCAGTTAAGAACTGTTATCAAATATTTCAATCTTAAAGACGAATTAAATTTTTTTTCACGTTGTCTCTGTTGCAACGAAATATTGATGAATATAGCAAAAGAAGAGATAAAAAATCTTATACCTTTCTATACTTATAAAAATTTTAACGAATTTGCCCGGTGCCCAAAATGCCAGCGCATATACTGGAGGGGAAGTCATTACGAAAAGATGGTAAAGGATGTGAAAGAATTAGTTGGTTAAATGGTTAAATGGTTAAATATATTAATTCTTTGTTGCATATGCGCCAATTGTATTCCATATGTCCAGCCAAAAAGATATGAAAAATTAATACGGATTGCAATCCTTACCGGATTAGATTCAATAATTATCAGCGGGATTAAGGAGAATAAATACCGTGAAAATTATAAGATAAAATTAAACGACAGTCTACCTGTTTTTATAAGATCCTATGAAAATAAGGTTAAGGTGAATAATAAATTTTATTATGGACATTTAGAGATAAAAAAGATAGATAACAAAATCTGGGTAATAAATATACTTGATATCGAAGATTATCTAAAAGGTGTTGTGCCCTGTGAGATTGGAAAGATAAATGAAAGTTTAATTGAAACTGTAAAAGCACAAGCGATCGCTGCCCGCACATACGCATATGCCCATTTAAATAAGTATGCAAATCTCGGCTTTGACCTTTATGCCACAGTTAAAGACCAGGTTTATGAAGGACTTTCAGTTGAAGACACTCTAATAAACAGGGCAATTTTAAAGACAATGGGACTTGTTTTGACTTATCAGGGTAAACCCATTGATGCCAAATACCATTCAACGTGTGGAGGTTTTACCGCTGATTTTAATGATGCCTGGTCTGGAAATTCAGTTCCTTATCTAAAGAGTGTGAAATGTGGCTTTTGTAATGATAGCCCACATTCTTACTGGAAAAAAGAAATGGATAAAAAAGAATTTTTTAAAAATTTAAGGAATAATCTTTATCAAATTGGCATTTCACTCCCTGATACTGAATTAATAAAAGGACTGAAATTTAAAAGAAATTCAAAAAGCAAAAGGGTCGTTGAAGTGATAATAATCACTAATAAGAATTATTATAAAATTCCTTCATATAATATACGCCGTTTATTCGGTTCGGAAAAAGACCCTGGTCGGTTATTGAAATCAAATTATTTTAATATCTATGTCAAAGATAATAAAATAATAATTGAAGGCAAAGGATATGGCCATGGTGTAGGAATGTGTCAATTTGGTGCTATGGGAATGGCAAAAAAGGGCAAAAATTATAAAGAAATTTTAAAACATTATTATCCAGGGACAAAAATAAATCGCTTTTGATTTCTTTAATATCACACAGTGAGAATCTATGATAATTATGCTTACAGCCTTGACTTATCAAAAAAAAGGACTATAATATTTTATATTAATTAAAGGAGGCTTAATGGGATTAACGACTATATTAATTGTCGTCTTGATTTTAATTGTGCTTAGTGCAATTAAAGTCTTAAGGGAATACGAAAGGGCAGTCATTTTCAGGTTGGGAAGATTTACCGGCGTGAAAGGACCAGGAATTTTCATCCTCTGGCCCGGAATCGATAAAATGGTAAAGGTTTCTTTAAGGGTTGTGACGATGGATGTTGCACCGCAGGATGTGATAACAAAGGATAATATATCAGTTAAGGTCAATGCAGTTGCCTATTTCAGGGTCTTTGATGCAGCAAAGGCGATTATAGAAGTTGAGGATTACCTATATGCCACAAGCCAGATTGCCCAGACCACATTGAGGAGTGTCCTTGGTGAATATGAACTTGATGATTTGTTAACCGAGAGAGAGAAAATAAATATGAGGCTCCAGAAGATAATTGATGAACATACTGACCCCTGGGGGATAAAGGTTTCAACCGTTGAGATAAAACACGTAGATATTCCACAGGAGATGCAGAGGGCAATTGCACGTCAGGCAGAGGCAGAAAGGGAACGTCGTGCAAAAATCATCCATGCCGAAGGTGAATTACAGGCAGCAGAAAAGTTGAATAAAGCCGCAGAGATCATAGGCCAGACACCAACCGGTATTCAATTGAGATTTTTACAGACCCTGACCGAGGTTGCAACGGAAAAGAATTCTACTACAATCTTTCCGGTGCCGATAGATCTTTTCGCACCATTTATAAAAAAGATGAGTGAAAAATAATAAACCATAATGGTCTGTCTGTATCAACAGGAAGGTTTGGATTTTTCTGATTTGATAGGCGACATCCTGAAAAAAGAGCTCAATCTATCAGTATTAAGTTGTGAAAAATTCAAGGTCGCATCTGAAACATTCAATCCTTTGAGAGATCAGTATGAGGCATCAAAGATTATTGAATCACTTATGAACTGTTATGATAAGAGATGTGATAAACATCTGATCATAGTTGATGTAGATATCTATACACCGCGGTTCAATTTTATATTTGGGCTTGCTGATACCAATAGAAATGTAGCAATCGTTTCAATTCACCGTCTTTCAAAAAATGGTTCATTGGAAGAGAGGCTGGCAAAAGAGATTATTCACGAACTTGGACATATCCTTGGATTAAACCACTGTCCAAACCAAACCTGTGTTATGTATTTTTCAAATACAATTGCTGATACAGACAGCAAGGGGATTGATTTGTGTGAAGATTGCAGGAGGAAACTTGAAGGAATATAGACTCTTTACACCAGGACCAATTGATATACCTGAAGATGTTCTTCAGGCAACTGCCCATAAATGTATTTATCACAGGGAAGATAAATTCCGGGCCCTGATGAATGAAATTACTGATATGTTAAAAAAAGTAATTGATTGTAATCACAGAATCTATCTTTTGACTTCTTCTGGAACAGGGGCAATGGAAGCAGCTTATGTGAATGTTGTGTCAAATTCTGATGAATTAGTCGTTGCTGTTTGTGGAAAGTTTGGAGAAAGATGGGCAGAACTGGCTCAGAATTACGGTAAAAAACCAATAATCATAAGACAGGAATTTGGAAAACCGATAACACCGGAAATGATTGAACAGGGATTAAGGCAGGCTAAGAAACCAGCAGTTGTTTTTACCACCTTAACCGAGACTTCTACCGGCGTGGTGAATGATATAAAGGCAATAAATGGAGTTGTAAAAAAATATGATGGTTATTTAGTTGTTGACGGTGTTGCAGGTATTGGTGCCGACCCATTTTATCTGGATAAATGGAATGTTGATGTCATTGTCGGTGCCTCACAAAAGGCATTGATGGCGCCTCCAGGAATTGCATTTGTAGGAGTCTCTGAACGTATCTTTGAAAAGATTAAGAATTCTGATACCCCAAAATACTATTTCAATTTTAAATTA
>DAIRCK010000006.1:0-112867 GCA_036796695.1 bacterium | reverse complement strand
ATCAAAGGATATTCACCACCCCTTGAATGTCAAACTTTTTCTCATTATACACGAGCGTAAGCGAAGCAATCTCATTTGTTGTCGGCCATTTCAGGAGATTGCTTCGGAGTTCCTTCATTTCGTTCAGGACTCCTCGCAGTGACAGAGAGATAGAGGGATTGCTTCGCGCACCCATTGATAATTGGTAAGGATTTGCAATGACAAGCTACTTCCGAGAGGAAGGAATTTGTAGAAATATACAATCTTGTTTGGCTCTGTAATGATAGATAACTTTGTGAACTGAGCCCTCTCCACTTTTTATTATTACCTGCAAAAAACTAAACTTAAGGCGTAAGCCTTTCAATCTATAAAATTCTGACGAATTAAATCCAAAAAGATTGTTTGTTGTTGGATGGTTTCGCTCAAAAAATTCTAAGATAGAAACTTCGGTTTCATTTTTTCACGGGGCTAAAGCACGCCCTGATGAAAATCAGGATCAATATTCTGGATGTAAAGATAAATCTCTCTGTTTCCCCCTTTAACAAAAGGGGGAGTAAGAGGGATTTTTCAGTTATCTGGAGTAGGAATTTCCGGCCCGTCTGGAAATTGACGGACAACCCCAAAGAATTATTTAGATGAGAGAAGTTAGTTGAAGAAGTGGATATGAAAGTTTGAATCTTGATTTTTTTGAAAATTTAGATACACTTATTTATGATAGCGGTCATTGATTTTGGTTCACAATATACACAATTGATTGCACGCAGGGTGCGTGAGTGTGGTGTCTATTCTGAAATATTCAGTTGTTTTATAGACAAATTAAAGATTGAAAACCTTGAAGGTATAATCCTTTCAGGTGGTCCAGGGAGTGTATATCAGGAAAATATAAAAAGATTCCGCTATTTTTTTGAATACGATTTTCCTGTGCTCGGTATCTGTTATGGAATGCAACTCGTTGCCCAGACTTTTGGTGGTAGGGTCCAGCATACCAGATGCAGGGAATATGGACCAGCAGAGATCAAGACGCGGAAGAATATCCTTTTTGATGGTCTTCCTGATTCATTCAATGTTTGGATGAGCCATGGTGATACAGTTGTGAGGATACCAGAAGGTGCAAGGATTATTGCATCAACAGAATTTAACCCAATCGCTGGTTTTCAGTTCAAGAATTTTTATTGCCTCCAGTTCCATCCTGAGGTGAGACATACACAATTTGGGATAAAGATAATAAACAATTTTTTGTATAAAATCTGCAGGGCAAAGAGGTTTTGGTCAATGGGAAGGTTTATATCAGAAAAGATAAAAGAAATAAGAGAAACAGTTTGTGATAAAAAGGCAATCTGTGCAATAAGTGGTGGAATTGATTCTACAGTTGCAGGTATTCTTACATCAAGGGCAATCGGTAAAAACTTTATTGGAATATTCGTTGATAATGGTTTATTAAGGTTTAATGAGCGTGAAGAGGTTGTAAAGAATTTAAAAAATAGAATTAATTTAAAAGTCGTTGATGCCCGAAACCGGTTTTTAAATAGACTGAAAGGTATAGAAGACCCTGAAAAGAAACGGAAGATTATCGGCGAGGAATTCATTCGGATTTTTGAAAAAGAGGCAAAAAAAGTTCGGGGTGCAAAGTTTTTAATCCAGGGGACGCTTTATCCTGATGTGATTGAATCGGGAAAAGGGATTGGACCTTCGGCAGTCATAAAAAGCCATCATAATGTTGGTGGTCTACCTAAAAAGATGGATTTAAAAATAATTGAACCATTGAGGATGTTATTCAAGGATGAGGTCCGCGAGATTGCAAAGAGGCTCAAGATGCCAAAGACATTTATTGAGAGAAAACCATTTCCTGGTCCTGGGCTTGCAGTTCGTATAATAGGTCCAGTAACCGAAGAGAGACTGGCGATTCTAAGAAAGGCAGATAGGATTCTTCAAGAGGAGGCAAGAAACTTAAAGTTTTACAAGGATATATGGCAGATATTTGCAGTTCTATTGCCTTTAGGTAGTGTTGGTGTAATGGGTGATAAGAGGACCTACGAGAGTGTCTGTGCAATAAGGGCGGTTTATAGTGAAGATGGAATGACTGCGGATTGGGTCAAATTACCTGATGATTTTCTGAGAAATGTTTCAAGAAGAATAACCAATGAAGTTAAGGGGATTAATCGGGTTGTTTATGATATTACCTCTAAGCCGCCATCAACAATAGAATGGGAATAAAATGTGCGGGATAATTGGTATCATTAACAGAACCAGGGCTATTGATTATATCTATCCTGGTTTGATTGCACTCCAGCACCGTGGTCAGGATGCTGCAGGTGCAGTCACTTATGCCCAGACTTTTCATTTGAAAAAAGGGAGTGGTCTTGTTACCAATGTCTTCAATCTCAAGAATATTGCAAGGCTTGATGGAAATATTGGTATCGGACATGTTAGGTATCCAACAGTAGGCCCTGGTGGGGTTGAAGATGCCCAGCCCTTTGTCCTGACTATGCCCTATGGCATTGCTTTAGCCCATAATGGCAATTTAATAAATTACTTTGATTTAAAAAACGAAATCATTGAAAAACACCTCCGTTATCTCAATTCAAACTGTGATGCCGAAGTGATATTGAATATTCTCTCTATAGAACTATCAAAGATGGATTTAAAGAATTTTAATCCGGAAATTTTATTCTCCTGTCTGAAATTGGTCTATGATAAATTGATTGGAAGTTTTGCTGTGGTCTGTATCATTGCAGGAAAAGGGTTCCTTGCATTCAGGGATAAAAATGGAATAAAGCCGATGGTCTTTGGAAGGAATGGTGATGGATATGTGTTTGCTTCAGAGAGTGTTTGCCTTGATATGCTCGGTTGTTCAGAATTCAGGGATGTAGCACCTGGTGAGGCAGTATTTATTGATACAGTCGGAAATATATTTACAAAACAGGTTGTTGAGGGAAAAAAGGCAACCTGTATATTTGAATATGTCTATTTTGCAAGGCCTGATTCAATTATTGATGGAGTTGGTGTATATGAGGCAAGGTTAAGACTTGGTGAGGAATTGGGTAAGGAGTGTTTGAAATCAGGTATAAAACCGGACGTTGTGGTTCCGGTTCCTGATACTGCACGCGGTTCTGCCCAGATGGTCGCAGAGGTCCTGTGTGTAAGACATCGTGAGGGTTTGATAAAGAATCGCTACATCCACAGAACCTTTATTATGCCTACACAACAGCAGAGGATTGAGGCGGTGAGAATGAAATTGAATGTCATAAAATCAGAGATAAAGAGCAAAAAGGTCCTGCTCATTGATGACTCAATTGTGCGTGGTAATACATCTAAGGAGATAATCAGCCTAATTAGAAATGCTGGGGCAAGAGAGGTCTATTATGGTGTATATTCACCGCCATTAAAATACCCTTGTGTCTATGGCATAGATATGCAGACTAAGAGTGAATTCATTGCCCGTAATAAATCAATTGAAGAAATAAAAAAATCAATTGGTGCAGATGCCCTGATATACCAGTCGGTTGAAGGTTTGTTAATGGGTGTAGGTTCTGGAGATACTGGTTTTTGCACCGCCTGTTTTACGGGCAATTACCCAACCGAGATGTCAGAGAAATTTTTAGAAAGAATTGAACGGGACAGAATAAGGATTTTATAAAATCACACCCCCCACTTCGTAAGTGGGGGTGAAACCATATGGAATTTCATCACTTTTTGCCTATGTTTTTTTAACCTTCCCTCCACTTACGAAGTGGGGGCAATTCCTTGAGCGGCAATTTACGGGCTTTGGCTGAGATTATGGGATTTGAAACTCATATAAAAACCGATTACGGTGATGAAATCCAGCGGGTGGCACCCTGGGAATTATATGACGAAGAAGAGGCTAAAAGGCACTGGGTTATGCCCAGGAAGGTTTTCATCTTGCCAGTGAAATAATAAAGAATAGACTCAAATCAAGATAATCCTACTTCATAATGACTTCGCAAGCAAATTTTTTATTGACTATTAGCTAATGATGCATATAATAAAATTGTGGATCCAGAAGTTAACAATGTGAAAAATCAAGTTATGTGGAATAATAATTTTTATGTTTGTTTGAAATCTTGATTATGGAGAAATGCAAAAATGGTGAGGTGAAAGAATGTTGCAAGAGGAGCAAAAATGGCGAGTCGCTTGATAGAAATATTTGAAGACGAGAAACTTGTAGAAAAAGTGAAAAAGCGTTTACCCTATCTGTTCCAACTTGCAGAATTGGAAAGTTCAAGGGCTGGTAAAACTGGAATGGAAGTTGGTTCAGTTCGTGAAAGGATAATAGTTGCATTACTTATTTATAAATTTGGCGAGGCAAATGTAGAGACCGAAATCCCTATCACAGAACCGGAGGTGGACGCAAAATTGTTTGGCGAGCCATTATCTATAAAAACAATTACGGGTAAAAGTTTCAGTGGAGTTAAACTTATATGGACAGTTGATGCTCAAAAGGCAAGGGAATTTCGTGAAAACTATTATCCACATTGCGATATTCTACTTGTCCAAATCAACTGGGATGATACTGGAGGATTTTATTACATCCCATTAGAAACACAAAAACGGCTTTTTGATAAAGTAGGTAGAGAAAATTATATTAAACTTCCAAAGCCAGGGACAAATCCAAGAGGCGTTGAAATTACCAAAGACGCATTATTGAGTTTGGTTGAAGATGGCGGTTCCAGGAAGATTGTAATAAATTGGCACAGAGCAGAGATAGAATTCAACGCATATAAAAGATGGGTTGACCTCTGGAGGGAGGATTAATGCAAGTTAATAGAAGAAAAAGTGGCACAAAGACAAGTTCATTCGGCTCGCCGGGAAGAGTTAATCACGACTCTACTCCATTTTATGCAAGCAGATTGTATGAGGGATTGCCAAAAGAGGAAAGGGTGGAGTATGTAGAAAATCCTGTTCCATCTAAGTTTATAGATAGAATTTTTTGTAAGTCTTCTGAAAGAATGGATGAATTGCCAGATAATAGTATTCATCTGATGGTTACTTCACCTCCTTATAATGTCGGTAAAGAGTATGACGAAAACCTCACACTTATTGAATACAGAGAATTTTTGAAGCGAGTGTGGAGTGAGGTTAAAAGAGTTCTTGTCCCTGGTGGTAGAGTCTGTATTAACATTGCCAATCTTGGAAGAAAACCTTATATTCCGCTTCATACTTTTGTCATAGAAGATATGCTCGCTCTCGGTTTTTTGATGAGAGGTGAAATTATCTGGAATAAAGCATCCAGCGGCAGCCCATCAACTGCCTGGGGTAGCTGGCTCTCTGCCAAAAATCCAACATTAAGAGATATTCATGAGTATATCTTAGTATTTTCAAAGGGGATGTTTTCAAGAAACTCTCTTCCTAAAAGAAGGAGCACAATTTCTAAAGAGGAATTTCTTGAATTTACCAAAAGCGTATGGACATTTCCGGCTGAGCCAGCAACAAAAGTTGGACATCCGGCACCTTTTCCAGTAGAACTGCCTTATAGGTTGATTCAACTTTATACTTTTGAAGGAGAGAATGTTTTAGACCCATTTATAGGAAGTGGACAGACCGCTATTGCCGCTATAAAAACCCGACGACATTATGTTGGATATGAGATAAATGAAAAATATGTAAAATTAGCAGAAGAACGAATTAAAGAATTCTCGTTGTCTTTTAATGCTCCAAAATTATTTGAGTTTAAAGGAAGACAAAGAAGTTCAAAATAACGAAACGGCGTATAACACCGCACCTTCCCGCCGCATCGTCCTGTCAGGCAAATCTTTGCTTGACCTTTAATGAAAGATGTGTATAATAAAATTATGGATTTGGAAATTAAAATGCTGGAAGAGGAATGGTGTGAAATGTGGAAATTAGTAAAGAATGTAGAATTCTGGCAGTTTGGTGAGAATTGGAATAATAGAAGTAGGTGCTTATGCTCCCAAAACAGGGCAGAAAACAAAACGCTTCGTCTATGAACGAGTTATCCACAATTAGTCGCTTGAAAAAGAAAATAATTAAAGATGTCATTGGCAAAATTACAATGATGATAAAGAAGACGTGAAATATGGCTGAAAAATCTTCCTCTCAAAAACAAGCGAGACAAACAATGTTCGGCACTTACGAGTTTCCATCTTATGAAGAAATAATGGAGGCTTACGCTAAGGAATTCGCAAATTATATTCTTCCCAAGGGGGATACTATATTCGGTTTCTGGATGCAAACATTGGCTGACTTGGAGTTTTTAGATTTGGAATTGCAAGGTTTAACTGAGGAATATAGAATCGACCCGGTAAATAGAGTGGTTAGCCTTAAAGGTGATGAAGAATTTATAAGATTAAGAGTTGCTCACCTTGAAAAAGTAAAAGGAAAGACAACCCTTTATACTGAATTTGTAGATAAATTTGGAGATACTAATGCTTATGCGTTTCATAATCTTTATCCATACAAAGGTAAATTTTATCCCAGAGTTGTTCGGACTTTAATTAATGCTTTCAAGTTAGATCAGAATTCGCTTCTTTTAGATCCTTTCAACGGTTCTGGAACTACTACTCATGAGGCTTCTCTTATGGGTATTGAAAGTGTTGGTATAGATGTTACTCCGATGGGAATTGTGTTATCTGAGTTAAAAAATGATTTAGTTTTTATTGATAAACAGAAATTAAATTTTTCACCAAAGGAACTACAAGATATTTTACAAGCAATAGAAAATAAAAAATGGGAACATTCAGACCGTTTAATTCATAAATTGATGTTGGCAGTATATTTTGATACGGTCGATGCTTTTATAAGAACTTCAAGATACAATAGAAAAGGGAAAGTAGGCCTTTTTATTGAAAAATTAAACTACATAAAAGACTGTTATAAAAAAACTATGGAAATTAAAGAGAAATATAGTCTTAAATTTGAACCCGCCAAAATCATAGAAGGGGACATCCTTGAACTCAAAAGTATGAGTGAGTTGGAAGGAAAATTTGATGCATGCATTACGAGTCCACCTTATTATTTTTCTATAGATTATGTAGGAAAAGATAAGATTGCTTATGATTATTTAGGGAAAGATATGAAAAAGATTGAATCAAAATATTTAGGAATGAAAAATGGAAAGCCAAGAGGTAATTATAGCGGATTACATCCAAAGGTTGCCATGTATTATGAGGACTTAAAGGAATCCATAAAAAATATTTTTTGGGCATTAAAACCTGGAGGTAAGTTGGCAATCATAATTGGAGATAGTACCGTTAATGGTAAAAAAATCCCAACAACGATGACAACTAAAAAGTTTTGTGAAGAGGTGGGATTTAAATTTGAAAAGTTAATATTTAATCCTCTTTTAGGTGCTCGCAATAGGGCAATAAGAGGAGAGAGTGTAATAATTTGTTATAAACCTAAAGGAATATGAAAATTATGCGACTTAGAAAATTACTCATTTGCACAGAACCAAGAAATGAAATAGAAGCAGGACTCAAAAGAATGTACCTAAAGAGAGTGCAAGAAATGTTCAAAAGAACTCTCAGCATGGAATCAATTTTTAATATCTTCGATGAGGTTTTTCATGGATTATCTCAAGCATCACTTGTGAGTGAAAACTTGTATAGCTTTTATGAATCACTATTGACGATAACATCATATTATCAGCATAGTCAGGCTGGGAGAGGAAGTCTCGTTGCCAAATTATTAGAAGACTTAGGAACAACAGAAAAAATGGAGTTTGAATTTGCTTTAATGAAACTACCTCAATGGTTAGGACAAAACATCAAATTGGAAAAATCTGAACTAACAAAACAAAAATTTGACATCGTTAATAAAAGCAAAAATAATCTTGCTTTTTGTGAATTGAAAATGAAAGTTTACTCTGGTTGTACTGCAGGAAGAGTTGAGTTAATGGAGAAGTTTAATAAATTCACAAAATTGATCATTGGAAACCAATCTTTTAGAAATTGCATTAAGAAAGCCGGCATAAGAAATATTTTTCTCATAGGTGGAGTCTTGTTTGATATTCAAGGAGAACCTGCAACAACACAAAAAGATAAAGAATGGGGTATCTGTTATAATGGCCTTGTCAGAGGTAAAAATGACATACTCAAAACTCTAATAGATAAAAATATTAAATATAAAGTTGATGAGGAAAAATTACCCGAGAAAGCATTTCTTATTGAGTTTGTAGTTGATAGTATAAAAGTAAATATAATTGCTGTTTATGGAAATGAAGTTATCAAAAGCCTTTTTGTGGGAAAACAAAAATATGATATTGTTCATTTTAAGAAACAGTTAGAAGAAATGTTGTATGATGATTTATGGTTGGGACAGATAATTACTATGAGTGAAAGAGCAGTGTTAGACCAAAATTTCAAGAAAAATAAAAACTTGAATAATTATGTAATCTCAATCTTAAAAAATAATGAAATTTTATCGGAAGTTAAAAGGTTCCAATTATGTAGAAACATTAGAACATTGGAAGAAGTTGCAGTCAGAATAATTGGGATGATAAAAGATTATGATAAAAATTTATTAGAAATAAGACCAACCCCAGCGGAAATAATAATTAAGTCTTCAGGGGAGGATTACAATATAAAAGACTATGTTGCTGATATAATTCAATTTTTATCCTGTAAGGAAGTCGTTAATATTTTACAATAGGAAAATTTTGCCAATGACAAAGAGCGACCAACAGTGTATAATCCAGTATAAAAGGTTCGTGTCTGACGGCACTTGCCCAAAGTTTTGCTTTGCAAAATTTTCTCTTATGCTGGAAACATTATATTACATTTTACCGAAAGATTGGGGGAATAAGAAGTGTTCAGCGGTTTGGTAAAAGTGAGCGATAGGGTAATGTTTGTAGAAAAAAAATCAGAAAATCAGGAGTTGCTAAATTAACACGGTGTAGTTATGACAACATTTGAGATAGGGTCTAAAACTGCAAAGGGTGGTTTTGCAAATGAAAGGGCAATTTGTAGTAAATTTAATAACTGGAGAATTGATAATGAGGCGCAAATCTGGCTTAAGATTATGGGGTATAATCTGAAAAAGGGGGATTCAGAAGGCGTCGTAGTTTAATGAAATTTGTGTATAAGAATTTCTGAACCAATCTCTCCTGCCTTGTGCTCCTACCAATATCTTAAATAATTAAGTTCTTGACTGTTTTGATTTATTTAAATATAATAAAATAAGGGGGAAAATATGAAAAGAATTTTTTATCTTTTTCTTGCCTTTTTGATATGCTATTCGTTTGTTTATGCACTCAGTTACATTGAATCCTCTCAGGGCCTGGAGAATCCTGCAATGGAAGGCGGAAGAACCGAAATGGAAATGGTGGATATCAATAATGACGGAAATATTGATATATTATCGATTGGCGACCACGGTTCACCCTATGTAAATACCCAGGAACACGGCGTGATGGTCTGGTTTGGGAATGGCCAGGGAGTATGGAATGTTTATCAGAATGGAGAATTCGGTTACGGCGGGATTGCAATCGGTGATGTAAATAATGATGGTCTACTTGATATCGGTTATGGAATGCATCACAATTACTCTAATACTGATTTTGGTGATTCAATCATTGAGGTTGCACTTGGTGATGGAACTGGTCAGAACTGGACAGCCTGGGATGATGGTATTTCTATTGGTGATCCTAATTACTGGGGTATGTTCTGCACAGACTTCGCAGATATTGACAATGACGGTGATTTAGACCTTGGAGGAAATTCATTTGGTGCTGATGATGGTATACATATTTTTATTAATCATAATAATGGAACCTGGCATCAATCCTTTGGTTTTATTGGTGGAAATTCAACAATGGATTTTATGTTTGGTGATGTAAACAACGATGGTTTTGTAGATTTCTGCTCAGGACATCAATATGGAAGTATTTATCTTGGAAATGGCGCGGGTAGTTTTACCCAATCTGATGGGAATTTACCACCCGGAGGTAATCTGGGACGTAGGGGACCATCTTTAGGTGATGTAGATAATGATGGTGATCTGGACTTTGCGTTCTGTAATTCAAATGGTGGGGTAGAGGTCTGGACCTGGCAGGGTAATAATACCTGGCAGTCATTTTCAACAGGTTTACCCACAACCGGACTTTATGACCTGACACAATTATTTGATATGAATTTGGATGGATTTGTAGACCTCTGTGCATTTGGGGATAGCACAGTTACTATCTGGAGAAATACTGGCACAGGATGGACCCAGGATACCACATTTAAAACGCCGCGTCCTGGAACTCCTCAGGCATTCAGGGTTGGTGCGGATGCTGACCATAATGGTTATCCAGATATACTTGTGGTCGGTGACGAAGGCGATTCCTGGAATTCCTGTAATAGACCAAGATTTTATAAAGAATCATCAATACCCCAGAATCCTTTTATTTATCCAGTCTTTCCCAGAGGCAGACAGAAATTCTATCGTGGTTCAGTCCAGTTTATCAAATGGACCTGTGGGGTTCCAGCAGGAAGTGCAACAATAAGACTTGAACTCTCTACTACTGGTTCTAATGGTCCCTGGAATCTAATTGCAAATAATTTGAAAAATAACTGTAGATACCAGTGGCGCATTCCTACAAATATTCAGGGTTCTGAAAATTGCTACATCAGATTTACCGCAATGACCACAAATGATACAGTATCCGCAATAAATCCTGTGCCTTTCACAATATTACCCATAGTGAGTGAAGAAGAAATTGTAAAAAAAGAACCAATCAGAACTGATTTGGTTGTATTCCCTAACCCAGCAAGGGACAGGATTTTTGTCAGATTCAGCACAACCGGCGATAGGGCTGAGATAAATCTTTATAATAATGCAGGGAATTTTATCAGGAATTTATTCCGAACAAAAGGGAATGGAGAATTTACGATTTACTGGGATAGAAAAGATTTTAAGAGGAGAATCGTTCCATCAGGGACTTATTTTATAGAACTCAAAAATTCAGAAGGCAAAAAGATAAGGCAGAAGATTGTGATAACAGATTGATTTATTTTAATTATAATAAACTTGACTTTATAAAATTTTAGGATATGCTTTTTCTATTGGATGGAGATTATGCTTTATATCTTTCTCTTTAATTTCACACCATATTATTTTATCCACTATTCAGACCCGCAGATTGGCAGGAATGCTTATACAGTGCCATATTGTTCACTCGCGGTTCACCAGATTATGTCTATGACCCCGCAACCCTCATTTATAATCGTGTCAGGTGATATGGCTGAAGACCAGAACAATCAAAATAATTTAATACATCAGTGGCAGATATGTGATAGTTTTTTTGACCTTTTATCAATGCCCAAATTTTTTACCCCGGGCAACCACGATATTGGTTATGCAAGCGATACCTGCTGGAAACCTATCCGCCTATTCCTATATCGCAACTTCTGGGGAATAGACTATTATAGTTTTAATTATGACTCCTGTTTGTTCATTTCCTTGAATTCAACGCTCCTTGATACATATTCAGGACATTCCTGTTATCCTTATTCACTTGAACAGGACAGTTTCCTGAGAACATCCCTGATTTCTGCTCAGGATTCAGTATACCGGCATATCTTTCTTTTTTTTCATTTTCCGCTTTATATATCTTCACCCTCTGAGGCAAACAATAATAACAACGTTGACCGCCCGCGCCGTGATACAATTCTTAAATATCTGAAAGAATACAATATTTCCGGTGTATTCACAGGACATTTACACTATGATTTGCTCAATTTTTATGGTCCATCCCTGCTAATGACTGCCCTTCCAACCTGTGAAGTAAATATCAATTCCTGTGGTTACAGGGTGGTAAAGGTCTATAAAAATGGTATTGAAACCTTTGTCATTTATATTTCTGCACCGATGGGTTTTATCCCTATGGAACCGATAGTCCAGGCACAGATTCAGAGTGAGACACTATTTGTCAATACACCATTTTCATTTAACTGTGTTGTTGATACAATCAATTATCCTCAGTGGCAGGGTGCAACAAAGAGATGGATATTCCGTGTTGGTGATACACTTTATACACCTTCTGCTACCTATACCTATTCTGACACTGGTAATTATCAAATCCTGTGTCAGGTTTATAAGTCGCCACATTATTCTGCAATTTACCGCTTTCCTGTTTGTGTGCGTGAGCCTGCTCATACTACCGAAAATCAATATCATTTATTTGAAAAATTGCCTATTTTGTATAATACAATCGGTAGTAAACTATCTATCGCTTCTCCCATTGAAATGCCATGTAGTATTTTCGGTTATTCAGTTGATGGAAGAAAATTTGATATTTTCAGGGGTGTTTTGAGAAAAGGCAGACAGGAGATTATGGTGCCAGAAGATATCAATCCCGGTGTCTATTTTGTTCAATCAAACTGCCAGGGCAGAAACTATTTTTCTAAATTTATCTATATAAAATAGTTCAGGCATTTTTCTGATTTTTATCACCCCTTGCATTTTTTTCTAAATTGGATATTATCTTTCTATGCAGACACTGTTTTTCTTAGATCTGAGGAAGAAATATAAAGATAATTTTCTGAAGATGTTTGAAAAACTTATTGAAGTTTCCGGAGGGCTGAAGATTGTCGAAAAAGATGCAACCATTGCGGTAAAAACCCATTTTGGAGAGGATGGAAATCTAAACTATGTTAGTCCGCTTTATGTGCGCAGGGTTATTAATTTGATAAAGGATTCAGGTGGCAGACCATTTTTAACTGATACGACAACCCTTTATTCAGGGAGGAGGTTTAAAGGAGATACCCATATTGAACTTGCAAAAGAACATGGCTTTGATTTTGCTCCGATTGTAATCGGTGATGGAATATATGGGGATGAATATATTGAAATAAATGGCGCAAAGATAGCAAGGGTTTTTAAAAATATTGATACAATATTCTGTATTAGCCATTTTAAAGGTCATCTACTCACTGGTTTTGGTGGGGCATTGAAAAATCTGGGGATGGGTTGTGCCTCAAAGGGTGGAAAATTACAGTTACATTCTCGTTCCCGTCCCCATGTTGAAAAAGAAAAATGCAATTTCTGTCTTAAATGCTATGACTATTGTGCATACAACGCGATCGAAAAAGAGAAGAAAACAGTCCAGATAAATCATAATAAATGTAGCGGCTGTGCTGGTTGTATGTCTATCTGCCCCCAGCGGGCAATTAGATTTTCCTGGAGTGCAGCATCAGATGAGGTCCAGAAAGACATTGCTAATTATTCAGCCAATTTGATAAAAGATAAAAAGATCTTTTATTTGAATTTTCTCATAAATATCACACCTGATTGTGATTGTCTTAATACATCTGAACCATCAATCTGCCCAGATGTAGGTATCCTTGCAGGATTTGATCCAGTTGCAATTGACCGGGCTTCGTATGATATGGTGAAAAATGATATTGATAAATTGCGCCCGGACATAGATTCTCAGGTTCAGTTGTATTATGGGGAGAAATTTGGTGCAGGGGAGTGTAATTATGAAATCAAAAGTATATGAACTCAAGAAAAAAATAAAAGACCTTGAAACTTTGATTGATGCGTCGCTCGTTTTTTCTTCAACCCTTGATATTGATGCCTTATTAAATATCATACTCCAGAAGGCAGAGGAACTTATGGATGCTGAGGCATCAAGTGTATTCCGTATTGACGAAGAAAAAAATGAACTATATTTTATCACGGCCCGGGGCGAAAAAGGTAAAGAGGTAAAAGAAATCCGTATTCCTATGGGAAAGGGTATTGTTGGGTGGGTTGCCCAGCACAAAAAACCATTGCTCGTTCCTGATGTTACAAAGGATCCACGCTGGTTCAGCGGTGTTGATAAGAAGACAAAATTCGTTACTCGCTCAATCCTTGCCGTGCCACTTATGGTAAAAGGAAGGATTATAGGTGTTGCCGAAGTATTAAACAAAAGAGGTAATAAGAAGTTTAATGAAGATGATTTAGAAATGTATCTGGCACTTGCCAACCAGATGGCTATTGCGATAGAAAATGCATCTTTGTATAAAGAGCTGGATGAATTGTTTTTATCTTCGATCAGGGCGATAGTTGAGGCAATAGATGCCAAAGATCCCTATACAAAAGGACATTCAGCCCGCGTCGTGGAATATGCATTATTGATTGGAGAAGGGATGGAACTTGATAAAGAATCATTGAAGGACCTTGAGTTGTCAGCAGTTTTACACGATGTGGGGAAGATTGGCATTCCGGATCGCATACTTTCTAAACCCGGGCTCTTGAGTGAAGAAGAGTATGCTTATATGAAACGTCATCCTGAATTCGGTGCAGAGATTGTTGAACCAATTAAGAAACTGAAAGACCTTGTTCCCAACATTCTGCACCACCATGAGAAATATGATGGAACAGGTTATCCAATGGGATTGAAGGGAGATAAAATCCCGCTGGGTGCAAGGATTATCGCGATCGCTGATTCATTTGATGCTATGACATCAGACCGTCCATACCGTCCGAGAATGGATATAAATGTTGCACTGGGTGAGATAAAAAAGAATCGTAAGACCCAGTTTGACCCTGAACTTGCGGATGTTTTTGTCAAGACATATGAGCAACAATTCAAATGAATAGAGTTGTAAAAAATATTTTGATTGCTATTACAGTTGTTGTCGTCGTAAATGTTATCTGTATTTATAAACCCTTTTATCAACCTTTTGAACAGAAGATTTATGATTTAAAATATCGTCTTAAGATTTCTGAAAGGCGTATAGAAGATATTGTGGTCATTGATATTGATGAGGTTAGTTTAGAAAAACTGGGTCGTTATCAGAACTGGCCCAGGGCGTATTTTGCAGAAGTAATTGAGTATCTGAATTCAGCAAAACTAATCGGTATTGATATATTTTTTGGGGAGCCCGACACATTGCCCATATATGCGCGAAAATACTATGAAAAACCAGATTTTGATTCAATCTTAAGGCGTGTAATATTGGATAATAAAAATGTTATTCTCGTTTCCTCATTGAGTAAAAAATCTATCTTTGATGGTATATGTCCAACTGGTATCGGTGAGGTGATTGCTGATGAAGATGGAGTTGTTCGTAATGGTTATAAAAAAATAAATCAAATTCCCACATTCGCATATCAGATTGCGCGGCAAATAAATGAGAATTTTCTTGATGATAAATTTTTAATTTATTATCTTGGTTTCGAATCATACCGCAGAATTTCGTTCAGTGATGTATATTTACAAAGGGTCCCCAGGGAATATTTTACAGATAAAATCGTGCTGATTGGTGGCACTGCACCCGGTCTATTCGATTACCATTCAGTGCCTTTCAGTAGACACTTTCCTGGAATTTTGATACAGGCTAATCTGGTCAATGGTTTTATCAAAGGCTTAAAAATAACCCAGTTTCCATACCTTTTCATTCTGATAATAATGCTATTTTTCTCTCTGCTTATTGCATTTTTTACGAGTTACTATTCAACAAGGATATATGTGATTGTGTATTTGTTTAGTTTTTTGGCAATTTTTATTCTTTCAATCGTTCTTTTTTATAGCAACATAGAATTCGGTATTATCCGCATTTATTATTCGTTGATTTTGACAATAGTAGTATCGCTTATATATCGTTATCGATTTGAAGAAAAAGAAAAACGCCGTCTGAAATCAATTTTTTCAAAATACTATTCAAGAGAACTTTTAGATAAGGTTATCAAAGAGCCACCAAGACTCGGTGGGGAAAGGGTCTTTTGCACAGTTATTTTTGCGGACATCAGAAATTTCACTCCTTATACAGAAAAAACAACACCTGAAGAAGTCGCAAAAGCGTTGAACAGATTTCTGACGGAAATGGTGATGGTAGTATTTAAATACCAGGGTAGAATTGATAAATTCATCGGTGATTGTGTAATGGCGGTATTCGGTCATCCGGTCAAATTAAAAAATTCGGCATTGAATGCCTGCCTCTGTGCACGGGAGATGGTTAAAAGGGCTGAAGAACTCGGATTGAAAATTGGAGTAGGGATAAATTCGGGTGAGGTTGTGAGTGGAAACTTCGGTTCGCCGATGAGGATGGAATATACGGTCATTGGTGATGCAGTTAATCTTGCTTCAAGGCTTGAAGGTTTGACTAAAGAATATGGCGTCAGTGTAATAATTGGTGAAGAAACTTATAAAATGGTTTCATCACATCCGACCATTGAACTCCAGTTCAACGAAATGGGCAGGGTGAAGGTAAAGGGTAAAGAAGAAGAAATTATGGTTTATGAATTGGTATTTTGAAAATTTAGTAATGAATATTGCACTCAATGGAAAACAAAATACAATCTGGTAAGCGGATTTCTATCATAGAAGGTATATTTGCCCAGTTTCATATCACACTGACCGGCGGTATGTTTCTCACTTCATTCGCTTTATTTTTAAATGCCAACCCATTTCAGATCGGCATTCTGACTGCAATTCCTTCAATCCTTGCCGGTGTAGGGTTTTTCGCCGCCTATATTGCCAACATAATGGGAAAAAGGAAATCGCCCTGCGTTCTTACCGCATTGATTGGTAGGGGGTTATTTATCTTCTTTGTCATTGCACTTATTTTTAATATTCGTATCAGTATAAATACATTTTTCGTTATAATCTTTTTATTTAATCTCCTTTTGAATTTTTCTGGTAATCTCTGGCTTTCCTGGATGAGCGATTTAATACCAAGAGAAGAAAGGGGTAGATATTTTGGGATCAGGACAACGATAATAAGTGCGGTTGGAATGGTTGTGAATTATATAGGTGGAAAGGTTCTTGATTTTTTTGCCCCGAATCACTCATTTATTATAATCTTTTCTACTGCGGTTTTCTTTTCTACACTTTCGGGTATTACTCTATCATTCCAGCCAGAAACAGGTTTTGAAAAGAGGGTTATACATTTCAAAGATGTTTTCTTAAAACCCCTAAAAGACAACAATTTTGTTGCACTTATAAAATTTGTATCATTCTGGTATCTCTTTGCTGGTATCGCAGCACCATTCTGGGTTGTCCATATGATAAAAAATTTAAAAATGACATATTCAACAATTGCGATTTATGGAATTATTGCGGGTATCGCAAGCCTGGTTTTCCAGTTATTCTGGGGAAAATTGATTGATCGTGTAAGGTCAAAGCCGATTTTAACAATAAATTTTGTCGGTATCACCTTTCTACCCATTATCTGGCTTTTTGCCCGTCAGGATTTTATTCTGCCGATATGGTTTGATGCATTTTTCAGCGGTTTATTCTGGTGTGGAATAAATTTAAGCCTTTTCAACATTCTATTGAGTTTGACCGAAGAAAAAGAATTGAAGGAATCTTATTTTGCGGTTTTTTCTACAATAACAGGTATATGTGGTTTTTTGTCTTCGCTTTTGGGTGGTTTGATTGCCCAGTTGCTGGTAAATTTTAGATTTGAATTTTTAGGACAAACATTTGTCAATTTTCATATTCTCTTTATCGGAACTTCATTTTTTAGATTTTTGAGCATATTCCTTTTGAAAAAAGTCCGTGAGAAAGAGGCATATCCTACATTTCAGGCGCTTCAACTCATTGGTGATTATGCAGCGAGAAGGCTCAATGAGAACAAGGATTTGCTTCTGAATATACTTCGATTCACTAAATAGAACCTTCGCCTTGACATTTCAATTTTGCTGATTAAAATTAGGGTGTGAAAATTGATATTGGAATTTATTATGGACCGATTGACCTTCTCGTATACCTTGTAAGAAAAAAAGAGGTAGACATATTTGATATCCCGATTGCACAGGTTGCCGAGGAATACCTTGATTATATAAGAAGGATTGAGCGTGAAGACCTTGAAGACGCAGCAGATTTTCTTTTAATGGCAGCGATATTGATAAGATTGAAGGTTCGTTCCCTTTTACCCCGCACACCTGAAGATGAAGAAGAAACAAAGCCCATTACCCTGATGCAGATTATTGAAGAGTATAAAAAATACAAAGAGATTGCGCGCTATTTCGGCGCGATGGAATCTCAATCAAGTAAACAATTTCCGAGATTTGCAAAGGTGGAGCCAACAACCGTGCTTGAAGAAGGAGATTTAACAAGTCTTATTCTTGCATTCAAAAGTTTTAAACCAACTGAGAAAGAAGCAGTTCTGATAAAAAGGCAATTGATTTCCATCGATAAGGTTATTGAAGATTTGACTCAGGTTCTTGAAAAAAATGATAAGATAAATTTTTTGAAATTTCTTCAGGAAAAGAAGAATACATCAATAGCGGTATCATACTTTTTCGGTATGCTACAAATAGTAAAAGAAGGACTGGCAGGTGTAGAACAGAAAGAAACATTTGGTGAAATATACCTGTATAAAAGGGTTGGCGAGGGGTAAAAAGAGTGAAAGAGCCGTAAATAGGGTGTATCATTAATGAAAGTAAGTAAATTTATAATTTTGTTTTTTTTATCTGTAGCAATTTTGCTTGCCTATGCACCAGAAGATTCAAATTATCAATATCTTCTTGATAAACAACTTGCCCATTATCTTCAATCCTGGGAAATTGTTTTTGATTCAACAAAGAATGGTATGCGGACAAGTCAGGGTTGTCTTGATCTATTAAACTGGTATGTCAATCTTGAATTGCGTTATGAGGCATATCTATCAAAGATATTCGGCATTCGTTACCAGAATCATTTTATTGGTGATTACAATATCCATATATCAAACCATTATTTTCAACCTTTTTTCCAATTAAAAGCGAATGCGCGATTATTTTTATCCATAACAACCCATTATTATAAAGGTGAGGATGAAATAGGAATCGGATATTTTTCAGGAAAGGATTATTTAAATTTTCTTGAGATTTTTTTCCTGGTTGATAATTTTGATAGAAATTTTTCACTCCAGGAGACTGCTGCCGGACCGGATAAGATTATCTACAAAAATTTTATGTATCCTGCGAAATTAAAAATAACTTATAATCGAAACTGGTCTAAAGGAAGGTTTAGAACAGAGATATTACTTGGTAAAAAATATCGCCTTGAGTCTACAGATGAGCCACCAACATTTCGGGAAGAAGGTTATATGCATACCTGGTATATACGTTTCTGGCAGGATTTCGGAAGATTCCGATTTGGTTTTCTCAATGAGTTAAGATGGTTATTAAAAGACACCCAGAATTCGGGATTGAACATCCGTGAAAAAATATTTGATGATATGCCAGAATTGCAATTCACATATCGGCTAAATGAAAAATGGATACCGAATTTGTATTTGAATTATAATTACAAAATTGAAGAGGATACACTTTTATACGAAAGGAATGTCTTTGCCTATCTCGTAGATATTGAATTTTATCCAGGTGGAAATTTTGTGTGGCATTTTGGCACCCAGAGAAATTTTTATCAAAACAACCTGGGATACAATATAAAAGAAAGACGAATCAATTTAGGACTGGAATATCGCTATAAAAATATATGGTTTTATCTGGTTGAGGCAATGGAGGGAGATTTTCCAACCCCTAAATATTTACACAATCATACCTATCTACAGTTAATGTTAATCTTTTAATGGAATTTTGACTTGTAAATTATAATTTATTTTACTTGACAATTTCAATTTTTTATGTAAAATAGAATTATGTTTATAAATATACTATTATTGATTTTTCTTAGCACAGAACCTTCAACTTATCGTATTGAACCGGGGGATGTTCTGGAGGTTGTTATTCTTGGACAGGAAGAATTATCAAGGGATTTGCTTGTTATGCATAATGGTAATATTACATTTCCGCTAATTGGAGACATAAGTGTAGCAGGTCTTACGACAAATGAAATTGCGGATACAATTGCCAGCCTTTTAAAGAAATATTTTGTTCAGCCGCTTGTGTCAGTTATTCTTAAAGGTCCAAGTGTCTCAACAGTTGCAGTCTATGGTGAGGTAATAAAACCCGGCACAGTCCAGTATCAGAGGGGTCTTAGAATTAGTGATTATGTTGCACTTGCAGGAGGTCCTACGGATCGTGCGAATTTAAAAAAAGTAAAGGTTGTGCGTAATACAGAGTCAGGGGTGAAGGTATATACCATTAATCTTGGTAATATTTTGAAAAAAGGGATTGAAAAGGAAAATTTTGAACTCAAGGCAGGGGACTGGATATATATTGGTAAAAAATTTATGGTTAACTGGGGAACGGTATTACAATTTGCAACATTGACCCTGACCGCAGTTAATCTATATGTGACGATTGAAAGGTTAAAATAATGAATAAATCTGAAATACCAGATTACTATCTTGAACAGGAGAAGCCGATAAATCTACAGGATTTATGGGTAAAATTCTTACGCCGAAGAAAATTATTTTTTATCTTCGCAATCCCTGTATTCCTCGGGATACTCATCTTTAGACTTTCAAAGCCGTATACACCTATTTATCTTTCAAGTTTTGACCTTGGTGTTGCAGAAAACCGCGCTGTAGAAGGATTTTTCACAGGTATATCTGAGACACCAACGGTTCAGATAGGCACGGTTACTCAGCGCCTTATTGCAAATCTTTTAAGTGTGAAGATAGCAGAACAGGTCGTTGATACATTAAAACTATATGCATTTTTAAAGGATGGTAATACAGATTTACAGTTAGGTATTCAATTAAAATCTAATTTTGAACAACCACTGGGACCGTATCAATTGAGAATAACCGAAAACGGATTTAGTTTAAAACTGGATGGTGAACTTATACAAAGAAATTATGGAGAATATATAAATCTTGGTCCATTGGAATTTACAATTCCTCAGGAACAAAACCTGATTACTGGAAGGTCCTATTCTATTACATTTTACCCGAGAAGTAAAATGGCACTTGCTTTGAGAAATTCAATCTCAGTTAAGGTTCTTGAGGCAGATAAAGTAGAACGGGCAGGTGACCGGTCTGGTGTTCCGATATCTGGTGAAGGCACAACCAAGAAGATGGTATCGGCAAAGACAATATTCCCGGGAATGAATATTATTGGAATTCTTCGTATCGAACTTTACTGGGGTAACAGAGAACAGGCACTTCGTATTGCAAGGGCACTATCAGAGATCCTGGTGAAGGAGAATATTCAAGAAAAAAGTCTTCAGTTTGTTCAGTCTCGGGAGTTCATTGAGTCTCAGTTGGCATTTTATCAGAAACGTTTAAATGAACTGGAGGAGCAGATTAAGAATTTCAAAGAGGTAAAGAAGATTGCTGACCTGAAGGCATCGACCCAGGCATTGATAAACCAGGTATCCACGCTTGAAACACGAAAGAATCAACTGGAGATTGAAGAAAAGATCTTAAATGATATAAACAAATATTTGCTCAGCGATACTTTAAATCAGGAAGCACCTGTGAACATTGCTACAACAATGATTTCTGATCAAGGTATTCAACAACTATACGCACAACTTGTTCAGGCAGATGCTGAATTGAAGGGAATTTTAAAGGAATATTCAACAAAACATCCTAAGTATGCTGAGGTAAAGGCAAAGTATGATGGATTTAAGGAACAACTAAAAGATGAAATTGCCAAACGTGTATCCACGATAAAAACCGATATTCAGGGTGTTACCAACCAGATAAGAAATCTTCAGTTGAAACTTGAAAACATTCCTTCTGATGAAATAAGTCTGGCAAGGCTGGAAAGGGATAGGGAGACCGCAGAAAAATTATATACCTTCTTCTCAGAAAAACTCGAAGAGACGCGCGTCCAGGAAGCAGGCGTTACTTCAGATATAAAACTTATCAATCCACCTTTTGTTTCAGGTAGCCCTGTAAATCCACGCCGTGGTTTACTCACATTATTTTTATCTGTATTTTTTGCTGTCCTTGTTGGCACCGCAGTTGTATTCATTGCAGAGTATTTTGATAATACAGTAAAAGATCCGGATACAATAAAAGAAAAACTTAATCTCGCAGTCTATGGAACAATCCTAGGACTTCTTGAAAACGACAAAAGAAATTTAAAACCTGGATTGAGTGTTGATTATTTAAAGAAATCAATACAGGCATTATTAGGATTCAATAATGCAAACCATAAAACCAGCCAGTTAAAAGTTGTCAATGACCGCTCCAGTGCTGAATTTGAGGCATTCCGTAAACTCACAGTCCATCTTGAATTTGCCCATCCAGAAAAAGAATACAAGACAATTTATATAACCTCTTCTGGTCCTGAAGAGGGTAAAACATTTGTATCTTTGAATCTTGGTTATGTTTTTGCGACGAAAGGTAAAAAAGTTTTATTAATTGATACTGATTTTCGTAAAAAGCGAGGGAATCTTACCCATATTACGAGGTTGAAGAAAGAAAAAGGAATATTTGATGTATTGAAGGAAGAAATCGAATTGCAGAATGCGATTATAACATTTAGTGATATTGTGCATTCTGAAGGTGAAGAACTAAAGAATAAGATGAAATCAGAGGATAATATACCCTTATTTTTATTACCTGTCGGAAATGTTCCTGCCAATCCTTTTATATTTCTGGAATCAGAAAAAATGCGTCAGATAATTGAAGAATTGAAAAGTCAGTATGATTATATATTAATTGATGGGTTACCTATCCTATTATTTGCAGATGCAACATACCTTGCGCGGTTTTGCGATGGTGTTTTATTGACAACAATGTATAATAAGACCAGTTTAAAAGAACTGGAAAACTGCAAAGAAATTTTAAGTTCGGCACGTGCAGACATAGTTGGTGTTGTTATTAATGGTGCACCTTTAAAATCCGGGAGTTATTATTATCATTATTATTATAAGTATTATTCTAAATATTATAAAGATGGTAAATAGTTGGATTGTATAGAATACTGACTGAGGGATGAAAAAGAATATTTATTTTTGGAAGATTAAATAAAATTATAAAAGGAGGACTTATGAATCGTATGTCTGCTGTATTTTTATTCATTATTTTTAATTTTTTTGTCTCCTGTGCAATATTCACTTCTTCAGGGTTGGTAGAAGTTGGTTCTATTTATGGTTTTGTGAATGACGAAGAGTTTGAACCAATTGAGGGGGTTGAGGTATCTGTTGCAGGAGAAGGAGGTATGATCACCTATACAAATTCTGCAGGTTATTATATTCTTCAAGATTTGCCCCCGGGTGATTTGAATCTGATATTTTCTCGCCCGGGTTTTGAATCAAAGACGATTTCGTGTAAAATAGAAGCAGGGAAAAAGATAGAACTCGACCAGATTTTAAAAAGGATCGGTATAAAAACCGGGAGTATCAGGGGGATAATTGCCGATTACATAACAAATGAACCACTTGTTGCTGAAGTGACTATAATGGAGTTGAATCGCTCCGTAACTTCAGATAAAAACGGTTTTTTTGAATTTGATAATATCCCTGCTGGTTTTTATCTATTAAAAGTGCAGGCACTGAATTATGTTACATCCCAGACTGATATTAAGGTTGAATCTGGAAAATCTACAGAACAGATGATTAGAATATTTCGTGAAGGCTCCAGCATAATACTACATGGTGTTGAATTTGAATTCAATAGCGCAAAATTGAAACCAGAGTCCTATCCAGTTCTTGATGATGCGGCAAGAATACTTACAATGCACCCGGAAATAGATGTAGAAGTGCAGGGGCATACTGATGATATTGGCTCTGATGCATATAATCTAAGATTATCCCAGAAAAGGGCTGAGGCAGTAAGGGATTATTTGATTGATGTCCATATGATTGAGCCGGTTCGTTTAATTCCTGTTGGATATGGTGAAAGAAGACCGATTGCAGATAATTCAACTGAAGAAGGAAGGCAGAAAAACCGCAGGGTTGAATTTTTGATTTTAAAGGAAAAAGAATAAATATAACAGATTATGAAATATAAGATTTTGATTTTTCTAAGAATTTGTTTATTCTTTATGACATTATAAAAAAGGAGATATATAATGAAATGCCCAAAATGTAGTCGAGAGATTCCAGAAGATATGCAGCCTATGTTTCAGCCTGGGAACCGAGTTTTACATCATTTACCGCACTGGCAACGACATAAATCCTGATATTATTGCTTTCAGGGTCTGCAGGAAGAACAAAAAATCCTTTTCTGTTTTTGTTATAGCCTAATGTTGCACCATATATCACTTCGTTATCCTTAAAAGTAACTTTTATCTTCATACCACGAAATGTTACAGGGTCGATTTTACTAAATCCCTTAGCCTCCTGATAATCTTTGTTGCCTTCGTATGATTTAACGAAGAAAACCGCCTTTAACAATTCGGTTTGTATCTCTTCAATATGTCCATCCTGATGAATGAGATGGAATTTTGGTTTTTCAGGCACAAAATCATGGGTCATTCCTTTTACTACACTTCCATTCTTATAATGGAGAACAACACGATTGGCTTCAGTTTTCTGTTCCATAATCATAATATATTCGAAATTAATAAAAAGTCAAGCACAGAAATTAGCTATAAAACACTCTTGATTTTATCCGTAATCCGAATAAACTAATTACATAGATTTAAAGGGGGTATGATGAGAAGATTTTTTATTATAATAATTATCTTTTCAAGTATTTTATGTATTTTCTGTCCAAAAAAAGAGAAAAAGGGTATTGATATTACAGCCCAGCAAATACTTCAGGGTGAGAAGATCCCTTTAAAGGTTACCCATATCTCACCGTTAGGTTCGGTTGAAGGTGAACTTGAGACATTCAAAATTCTTGTTGGTTTTAATCAGGCAATGGCACCGGTTCAGGCAATACCAAGGGATGAGACCGAGGGCCCATTAGAATTCGACCCGCCAATTAAAGGAAAATACCGCTGGCTCGGTTCAAGGACACTTGCTTTCATTCCATCAGATACGCTCCAGCCCGCAACAGAATTCACTGTTTTTTTAAAGAAGGATAAGATTCAATCCCTGACTGGTATGCGCCTTGATAGAGATACATCCTGGAAGTTTGAGAGTGTTCGACCAACCTTGATTTCATCCCAACCATACCAGGGTTCAGGTTTTGTTGATATAAAATCTGCAATATATTTATATTTTAATGTTGAAATGGCACCAGAAAAGGTTAAAGACAGGATAAAGATTTTTGCTACACAGGGACAGCCTTCTTATGTCTATTGTGGTAGTATAGAACCGAAGTTTCCATCATACAAAGAAGAGATCCCATTTAGTGTAAGGCAGTTGCAGGATGGTGAGAAAAAAGATTGGCCACTGAAGGAATGGGAGAATAGTAAAACCCTGGTCCTTGTTCCTGCCCGTTCCTTACCCCAGGAGGCATTGATTGAGGTCTTCATATACCCGGGATTGCCAGCAAGAAAGGGCAATCTTGGCACAAATCTCGAGCGTGTCATCTCATTTAATACATATAACTATCTCAGCATTTTAAATTATTCAGAATATATTCCTGCAGGTTTTCCTCTAAGATTATGTTTTTCAAATCCTGTTACCACAAGTGAATTAATAGAGAACCTTGTAATAATTCCATCCCTCGATTCAATCCCTGAACATTATAAAACCGAGTCGTATCCGCAAACAGGATTCTATCTCTATCTTCCATTCAAACCAAATTCTAATTATCGGATAAAGATTAAAAAAGATTTAATAGATATATACAGAAATAGACTGGACAGAGATTATGAGTTTTCATTGGGTGTCGGAGATTATGGTTCTTTTGCGGAAATTCCCACCGGTATAAATATTATCGAAAAGAAGAGCGATTTGAGGTTTCCCGCAACCTTTATCAATGTTGATAGTGTCCATCTTGAGATGGGGCTTGTGAGTCTTGAACAGGCAATTCCATTCTTGAATGAAAAAAGGATTTTTAACTATTATGAGAAGTTCAATTCGCCTGGTCTGCTCAATATCTCAAAGTTATGGCGGGTTGATTCTTACAAAAAATACCGGAATCAGAGGATAAGATTTCCTATTGAGTTGAAAGAAGCACTGGGCGAAAAAAAGGCAGGGCTTGTCTTTATCCAGTTTGATAACTTTGGCAGGTATGGTGATAATAGTGGTTATCGCTATCTAAAGGCATTCTGTGAAGTGAATGACCTTGGTGTGACCTGGAAGTATGCACCAGAAAACAATCTTGTCTGGATAACTTCTTTAAATAATACCGATCCTGTAGCAAATGCCCTTGTTCAATTCCGCAATGATAAAAATCAAATTCTAACACAGGGTTATACTGATGCAAAAGGCTTTGTAGAACTACCAGGCTGGGCTGAATTAAAATTGGCACAGGAGCAACAGGTCTATGAATATGAGAGTGAATATGAAATGGAGTCGTACACAAGTTATTATGAACCCGAATTCTGGCTCACAGTCTCAAAGGATGAGGATGTGGCAGTATATTCCAATAAGTGGAATTTTGGTATCGACCCCTGGCGATTTGATATATCTTATAACTGGAATATCAGGTCAGAGGAATATGGTTGCTATATCTTCACGGAAAAGGGATTATATAAAAATGGAGAGACGGTTAATATCAAGGGTATCCTGCGTAAGAAGAAGAGAGGGGAGTGGATACTGCCAGATTTGAACCGGGTCAGTCTTACTATCAGAAATTCTCGGGATGAGGTAATTATCAATGATACAATATCAATAAATCAATTCGGTGCCTTTTTCAGTAATGTCTATATTTCTGAAGATGCACCTACTGGATATTATTCAATAAATGTAAATCTACCCAATA
This sequence comes from bacterium, assembly GCA_036796695.1. Classification (GTDB taxonomy): domain Bacteria; phylum Hydrothermota; class Tepidihabitantia; order SM23-42; family JAOAFX01; genus JAOAFX01. The sequence continues at coordinate 86,327 of DAIRCK010000006.1, read as the reverse complement.
AGAATTATACTTTCTACCATTCATTCCGGGTTGAGGCATTCAGGCCTGCAGAGTTTGAGGTCAAGTGTTTTGCAGAAAAGGATACATTTATTGCTGGTGAGCAGTTTAAAGGCAGGGTAGAGGGTAGATACCTGTTCGGAATGCCAATGATAAATGCTGAAGTGAACTGGGTTCTTTATAAAGATTATCATTATGTGAGTTATCCTCAACATAAGGGGTATAATTTCGGTACAGGTTATGACTATGATACACGCAGTGTTTTGGGTTCGGGTAGGGGTAAACTGGATAATCAGGGGAAATTTCCTGTCAATGTCAGACTTATACCCAAGGATATAAAAACTCCCTGTGCCATTACCCTTGAGGGAACTGTGGTTGCACCCAATAAACAAACCCTCTCAGGAAGGCAAAACTGGCTTGTATTTCCTGCTAATCTATTGCTCGGGATGAAGACAACAAAATATCTATACACAATGGATGAACCCATTGAATTGAGTCTCATTACGATAAGACCGTCGGGTGAAAAGGTTGCTGATAAAAAGATAGAATTGAAGTTTGTAAAGGCAGAATGGAAATCAATAAAGAAGGCAAGGCTTGGTGGCAGATATGAGTGGGTTTCTGAGTATTTTGAAGATGAGATAAAAAAAGAACAGGTAAAAAGTCAGTTTGATTCGACCGTTATTAGATTTACTCCAGATAAACCTGGTTATTACTATGTAGAGGCAAAGACGAAAGATGAAAAGGGCAGAGAATGTTCAAACCGGAGGTATTTCTATGTTGCAGGTCAGGGTTATGCAGGCTGGCAGATGCGGGATGATGATATAATTGAACTTGTTGCAGATAAAGAAATATATCAGGTCGGTGATACAGCAAGAATCTTAGTAAAATCTCCTTATGATTCAGCAAATGCATTGATAACTGTGGAACGGGAATTGATTTTGAGAAAATTTACAAAAAAATTAAAGGGGAATGCGGATTATGTAGAGATTCCAATAAAATCCATTGACCTGCCTAATATCTATGTCTGTGTAATCCTACTCAGAGGTAGGGTAGAGGATCTTTCCTGGGATGAAGAAAAACAGGAGGATCTGGGCAAACCCCAGTTCAAGATGGGTTATATTAATTTAAAGATTGATACAAAAGAGAAACACCTTTTTGTTAACGTGCATCCTGAACGGTCTGATTACCGTCCAAGGGATACTGTAATTGTATTTTATGATATAAAGGATTATTTACAAAAGCCTGTGAAGAATTGTGAGGTAAGTCTATTCGTGGTTGACCTTGGTGTGCTCAACCTGATCGCCTTTAAAACACCTGAGCCATTTGACTATTTCTATGGCACAAGACCACTCTCAGTAAAGACCATAGAATCAAGGTTGAATATCCTCGGTGAACGGAGTTATGGTGAAAAAGGTGAAGAAAGGGGGGGTGGTGGTGCAGGTGAGGGGATTCCATATCGGGAAAAATTTATCTCAACGGTCTATTACAAAGGTGATTTAAAAACCGATGAAACAGGCAGGGGTAAAGTAAAATTTGTTCTACCTGACAATCTAACAAAATTCAGGATTATGCTTGTTGCTCAGACAAAGGATAGCAAGTTTGGTTCTTCAGAAAGCACTTTTGTCGTAAATCTGCCATTTATTATCTCTGGTTCAATACCAAGATTCTGTCGGGTCGGCGACAAATTTTCCGCAGGGGTCGTGCTCCACAACCGGACGAATTCAGAGAATGAGGCAATCGTTGAGTGCAGTGTTGAAGGTTTGAAGATGATCGGAGAAAACAAGAAAAGGGTAGTTTTGGAACCAAATGCAAGCAAAGAAGTGATATTTGATTTTGTTGCCGAAAAAACTGGTAATGCGGTATTCAAGTTTAATGCACAGATGGCACAGGAAAAAGATGCACTAAAATTAACTATTCCAGTAAAATCTCCACCATTCATTGAGGCTGTGGCGACATTTGCCTCAACAACCGATTCAAGCCTTGAAGCCATTATAGTTCCTGAAAATATCTATGAGAATATTGGTGGTCTTGAAGTCCTGTTATCTTCTTCAGTTCTTGCCGGAATGAAGCGGGGTATTGAACATCTCTTTGATTATCCATATGGATGTCTTGAACAGAGGTTATCAAGGATTTTGCCTTTAATTGTAGGTGAAGAGATAATAAACCAGTTTAAACTTGCACCTGTTACCGGTAAAGAATTAAGGGATTCGGTTCAGAAGGTTCTTGATGAAGTCTCACAATACCAGACATATGATGGTGGATTTGTATATTTTAAAGAGAGTTGTTGTCCCTGCCCATATCTTTCTGCATACACGATGTATGTGCTCAAACGGGCAAAAGATGCAAACTACAAAGTTAATCAGAGAAGGATCGAAAGAGGTAAAGAATTCTTGAGATCAGTTCTGAACTGGGATGATGTTGACTGGACATATCCTTATAATGTTTATGAGAAACTTACTACCAGGGCATTCTGTTTATATTCACTCAGTATCTGGGGAGAAATGGGTGCGGCAGGTTATGCAAATAAAATCTTTGAGAGAAGAGAACAGGTTCCGGTCTTTGGAAAGACATTATTATTAAAGGCAGGTAGAATATTTGGCCTCGGCAATAGATTTGAGAATGAACTTGTCCGTTCAATTACAAATAAGATAAAACTTACACCAACAACTGCGCATTTTGAAGAGGATGAACTCAGGGGCTGGACATTCCCTTCGCCGGCAAAGGTAACGGGCTTTGTGATTCAAACATTTACTGAACTTGATATTGATTTTCCATATAAAGACCAGACTATAAAGTGGCTTGTCCAGGAACGTAGTAAAAAGACCAAACCGACTACCCATGAAAACGCCTTTGTCTTTGATGCATTCCAGACATACTACAAAAAATATGAAAAAGAAGAACCGGATTTTGTAGCGAGGATCATTCTCGGTGAAAAAGAGATTCTGAAAGAGGTATTTAAGGGTAGAACAAATAGACCCCCAAGAAGATTTCTATTCTCGCTGGATAATATTGAGAAGAATAAGTTATTGCCGATAATGGTCTCAAAACAGGGAACTGGAAGATTATATTACACCTTAAGAATGTCTTATGCATATAAAGAAAATCCAATTGCCTTTGATGAAGGATTTTATCTTTATAAAGAGATATTTACCCTTGATGGAAAACCTGTTAGTAAATTCAAAAGGGGAGAGGTATATAAGATTGTGCTGCATATAATTGTACCAGAGACAAGGATATTTGCTGTTGTTGAAGACCCATTACCTGCAGGTTTTGAACCAGTCCAGACATCTTTTGCGACTGAATCGCGCGCTGTTCAGGAACAATACTGGGAAGAACAATACCAGGAAAAAGGAGACTGGTGGGGTAGTTTTGATTATGAGGAACAATACGATGATAAGATGCTCTTCTTTGCCCAGGAACTCTTTCCCGGTGAACACACCCAGGTATATTTTGTCCGTGCTGGAGCAGGTGGAAGATTTCTTGCACCTTCAGCAAGGGCAGAAGAAATGTATTCACCTGAGGTCTTTGGTTCAACAACTCAGGGATTTGTGGTGGTGGAATAAGTTCTGCACAATCACATTATCTTGTTGATTTATTTCTATTTCTGGCTATAATTATTAATGGTTATTATACTATTCTTCATTTCAGTAAATCCATTTAATGAAGCAAATTTTGTTCCTTTGCCGATTCGTTCAATAAGTGTAATGAGTAATCCTGCTGGAATCGGTATTGGAACCGGCGCTGAAATATTTTTAACCTATCATCCGGAAATAATACATTGTGGCGCGACCCTTGGCAACCTTGGCTTTGGTATTTCTCGTAAAGACACGAACATTATCTATGAACTTGGAGCCGGTGTAAAATTACCAGGTGCATTTTCTATTGGATATGCAAGACAATTTGGTGATACGACTGAGAATATTATCGGTCTTGTCTGTATCGCAAATCAATATGTTAGACTCGGTTATAAGACAAATCTTGCTACAAAAAAAATTATGCATACTGGTGCTGGAGTAAGAATCGGTGGCGGGATAATCACAATTGCGGGAGAAATGATTTATGAGGGGATAAGAGATTCTGTTGATTATATTTTTGGATTTATCATAAATCCAGCCTATGGTGTAAAAATCAATTTTATATCAGACCTAAAATTACACTGGCACGCTGGTCTTGAACTGGGAACGTCAAAACTTAAACTCAGTGGTCTTTATTCTTACCAGACAGGAAAATTCTCGGGCGGAATAATATTATCTGCCCAGGATTTTTGATTTATTTTATTATTACTATTTTGGAAATGTTTTGTTCACTTCCGTCTGTTTTTATGAAATAGACCCCAGACGGTAGATTAATCCGGGCATTTTTATCTTCAACCCTTTTTACAAGTTGTCCAGTAATATTATAAATATAGAATCGCGTAGAAAGATCATTTACTATTATTTCTGAAAATCTCATCCTGGAAAGAGCAGGATTCTTCACAAGCAGGTTTTTGACTATTTTATTATTGTTTTCAGCGATACCTAAAATCGGATTTGGCAATCCCGGAGTTAGTGTGTCGTAATCATTGAAATCCACAAAATTGTTATCAGTATCATCTCCATCAGGATATCTGCCAAGACAATGTCCAGAGACTACATCCGGTGCCGGAAGCCATTCACCAGTGAATACCCAGCCATCAAGGACACCATAACCGAGTGCATCGATAATGATATTATTGAATCTCAACTCAAGGTTGTCAGGACCATTCTGGAGGTCTGCATTTGGGTCAACCAGGTCTGTATTGGGAACCCAGGAATTCTGAGCAATTACAAAGAATCCATCCTGTGGTATTGTATGACCTGTAAGGTCAATTGTAGCATAAGGAACTCCGCCATTGCCATTGACACCGAGAAGTCTAAACCCATTCAAGCTCATATTCGGTGAACCGAACAATTCAATATAACAACCTGAATCGGTCCCGGGTGGGTCATAATAAACTTCGTTTATATAGATATTCAATTTTCCCACATAGAATGAATAAGTATCAGAGAATGTGGTCAGATTGTCATTGTCAATAAATTTAAGGTAGTAGAATACAGTATCGCCTGCAGATTGTCCTGGTATCTGAAATCTGAATGTATCATTCGTTATTGCAGAATGTGATATCTTTACTGGCGCATTTAGATTATTAATTCCATAAAATAGTGTGTCGGCATTGATTACACCATCATCCGAGACCTTTGCATATACACTTGCTGGTGTGCCTGCATCAGGATTTGTTGGTATGTGCCAGACCCTGACAATCACAGGTGCCTGGGTTGGTGGTGGTGAAAATGAGGCATCATCAAGATAGAATACCGCACCACCATCCCATGCCTGTGCACTATCATAGGCACGGATAAAGACATAGGCAGATTCAGCACCATTTGGAGCGACTGCAGTAAGGACAAGTTGCTGCCAGTTTGGTGAATTGCCGGAATATGTGTTTGAATAAGTGTTGGACCAGTTTGCACCAACTTTCCAGGCGATCGCCTGTCTTACTCTTCCTGCAAGATCATTATCATACACCCAGATTGAGAATGTGTATTGGGTATTCGCAGTAACCGCAAATCGTGCTGAGATAAAATCAGCAATTTCCTGGGTTTGTGTTATCAAACTATCCTTGACACTGAAATTACCGGAATGGACGATGACATCTTCCTGATAAACCAGTATGGAGTCATCTTTGAACCAGTTATCAGGCATTCCTCCAGTCCAGTTTTCAAAGCCTGGATTGGGTAAAAGATTCTGGCTGAATGGCAGACTCATTATTAACATTCCCCAGATAATAAATTTTTTCATATAACCCCCTTTTGGTTAATTATATTTAATGGTTGATGAGTGTCAATATAGATACAAAATATTTATGGAATCAAAGATCAATGTTGCTTTAAAAACTTATGAATTTTGTTTGATGTATCAAGAAGGGCACTTATTGATTCGTCACGATTAAAACGGTCGATGAAATAGGCAATAAATTCTGATACATCAACTTCTCTGAACCATTTCGCATTCTTCAAATTCGGATTTCTATATGTGAGATTTGTTGCATATACCCTTTTTATGAGTTTCTCATCATATGCCTTTTCAAATCTTTTCACGCCTTCATCAGTCAAAAGGGCAAATGTGACAATCACATAGATGTCATTTGCACCGTATTTTTTAAGTTCTTCTGCTGACATAAGCATTGACTGTCCTGATGCAAGCATATCATCAACGATCATAATATTTTTCCCGGCAACGCTTGCACCTAAAAATTCGTGTTTTACAATTGGATTTTTACCATCAACAATCTTTGTTGTATCACGTCGCTTGTAAAACAACCCGAGTTCAACGCCAAGACTATTAGCATAATAAAGACAGCGGTCAACTGCACCTTCATCAGGACTCACAACCATAAGTTTGTTTTTATCCACAATGATTCCTTTCTCATTTTCAAGAAGGGAACGGACAATTTGATAACTTGCATGGAGGTTTTCAAAACCCATCAAAGGGACTGCATTCTGGACATGGGAATTATGGGCATCAAATGTGAACAAATTCTTTACACCCAGGTTCTGGAGTTCTTGTAATGCTACAGCACAGTCAAGCGATTCCCTTGCAGTCCTTTTATGCTGTCGGCTTTGATAGAGTAACGGCATAATAACATTGATCCTGTATGCCCTGCCACCTATTGCCGCAACAATCCTCTTTATATCCTGGAAATGGTCATCAGGACTCATCGGTGATTCCATACCCTGGATCGTAAATCTGCACCCATAATTGCCAATATCAGTGATTACATAAACATCATATCCTCTTATTGATTGCAGGATGACTGCCTTTGCTTCACCATTGGCAAATCTTGGACATTCACATTGAATGATAAATGATTTTTCTTTGTTTTTGGGATAGCGTCTTTTGACGAGTTCTTTATCAACGAGTTGGGCTAATTCTCTACCCCCAGGCGGTGCTATTATGGCGATCGGAGTTAATGAATTTTTTTCTATCTTCATTGTTTGAATACCGGGCTCGTGATGAAGAATATCAAGAAAAACACAGAAAGGATATACATTATGACCGAGACTTCTTTCCCTTTACCGCTGAATAATTTGATCAGAACATATGAAAGGAAACCGAGTGAAATTCCGTTTGAAATGCTATAGGTGAAAGGCATACTTGCAATTGTGATAAATGCAGGCACTGCCTCAGAATAATCTGAAAAGTCTATTTTTATGACGGATTCCATCATCATTATACCAACGATGATTAGGGCAGGTGCAATTGCAACAGATGGGATAAAGCCGACAAGCGGTGCGGCAAAAATTGCAATTAAAAACAGAATACCGGTTGTCACTGCAGTCAGTCCTGTCTTTCCACCTTCTTCTATTCCTGCGGCACTTTCAATATAAGATGTGACGGTTGATGTTCCTACCAGTGCACCGACCACAGGTCCCAGTGAATCGGCAAAAAGGACCCTGCCAATCCTTGGAATACGACCTTTCTCGTCAATGAATTTCGCCTTTACCGCAAGTCCAATAACTGTTCCTGCAGTATCAAAGAAATCAACAAACAACAGGGTAAATATCAGTGTCACAAATGACCATTGTAAGGCGCCGATTATATCAAGTTTAAAAAAAGTTGGTGCAAGCGAAGGTTTCAATAATTGTAGTATCTCACCTTTGGTTTTGAAAAAAGGTATAAAACTCAACAAAGTCCCCAGGAGAATACCAATTAGTATTGCCCCCTTGATTTTTTTCACAAGAAGGATTGTTGTTATAACGAGAACTATTCCGGCTAAGATGATCTTTGGATAAACATCAGGATGGGCAATGGGTGAGATCTTGACAAAAGTGATTGGGTCTTTTGTGATGAGCCCAGCCTGTTCGAAACCTATGAATGCGAGGAATAGCCCGATACCTACACTAACCGCACATTTCAATGTGAAAGGGATGGAGTCGATTATGATTTCTCTTAACTTTGTCAGGGTAATAATAACTATTATCACCCCCTCAATAAAAAAGAATCCCAATCCAATACGCCAGTCTATTCCCATCCCCGCACAGATTGAGTAAGCAAAGAATGCATTCAATCCCATACCTGGTGCTAAGGCAATGGGATAATTGGATAATAAACCCATTGCGATGCTGATCAATCCTGCCACAAGGCAGGTTGCAATGGTAACCGCACCCTTATCCATTCCTGCAGCCTGCAGAATCAAAGGATTCGCAGCAATTATATAAGCCATTGTCATAAATGTTGTGATACCAGCAAGGATTTCGGTCTTTATGTTTGTATTATTTCCTTTTAGTTTAAACAAATTTTCAAACATTAGACCTCCTTTTATCTTACAACAACAATTTTTGTTACATCATTGCCAGCACCGTAAGTATAAAGGAAACAATAATATACACCGGTGCCTACATAATTTCCATTTTCATCCTTTCCATCCCAGATAAACGCCGAATTCAACGAAAGAGGATTTGTGTCATCGTATCTACCGGGCGCGAGTGGTTTATTTGTTTCGATCTTTTTTATTAGCCTGCCATTGATTGAATAGATACGTAATTCAACATAAGTTTTGGTATTCAAAATAAAGGGGATATATATATTATTATGAACCGTGATAGTAAACGGGTTGGGAAAGGGTGTAAGAAATTCACAATCCTTGCCGGGTTTTATCTTTGGAGGTGTGTAATAAAATGCTTTGACCGCATCAGGCCAGCCATAGCCAATACTATCGCTTGGAGTATTCGCAAAACTTGCAGTCTCAAACAATGCCTTTCTCAATGAGTCAACATTCCAGTGTGGATGTCCTTCAAGCAAAAGGGCACAGATACCAGCTATTAGTGCGGTTGCACCAGAAGTTCCAAATGATAATAAATAGGAATTTTTTTCATCAGGATTGATAACCACCGGTGCTGCAGAGAGGCAGACTATTTCTGGCTTTAATCTTCCATCATATGTGGGTCCCTGCCCTGAATAGCGCCATCTCTTGAATGTTGAATCAATTCCACCAACGGTTATTACGTCTATTGCATCACCGGGCACAACAAGTTGTGGAATTGCAACATTGCCTGCAGCGGTTACCACAATAACACCTCTTTTTGTTGCTTCATATGCGGCAATTGATGCCGGTGAAGTCTTTCCATCATAATCATTGGGCCAATTGTACCAATTTGTATAACCGAGCGAACTTGAAACTATATCTGCTCCTTGAGATTCTGCCCATTCAAGTCCGGCGATATAGGTATCTTCTTCAACCGGAAATTCATACAGAGAATCAGGATTTTCAGTCTTAGCAACGATAAACTGTGCACCGGGCGCAACACCGATATAATTATCTTTTGCATAGCCCCCGACAATACCAAGCATCTCTGTGCCATGACGGGGATGGAAATAATCCGGATCAGCAGGATTGTATCCATCGGTATTTTCATCACCGCGCTGACAATAAAACTTTTTAATTTCACCCGAGATAATACCAGGGGTTGGAAGATAAACAAAATTTTTATTGATTGAATCAAGTGGGGAGAAGGTTATTCCTTTGTCATAAGATATACGATAATATATCTTACCATTATTTTCCCAGGTGGTATATATCATATTACCATGTAAGGATATGGATATTTTTCCTGTAGAACTAAGATAGTCCGAAAGATAAACAGGAGGTGTAAAACTATTGCCAAAATTATCAGAACGGATAAATCCTATCCGATAAAATGGTGGGGAAGAAGCATCCTTAAATATTGCAAATATTGTGTCCTCAGAATTCAGAACCGATGGGTCTTTGCCAATTAAACCAGTAAATCTCTGGTAGAATGTATCAGCGGGTATTGTGGACCAAGCAAAGAACAGTGAATCGCCTGGAAACTGATAATAAAATATCCCCAATTTTTGCACACCTGCAATTGCTGAAGATAGTTTGATGCTTGTATTGCTTGATATTGCAAGAATCTGGTAAGGAAATCCATTGATATTCCCTTTACGCAAATAAATATTATTTTTATCACGGTAAAAGAAGTAAACAGTATCATCATCCATTATTGCCCTGGGGTCTCTATAATCAAATCCACCAATTATTGTTATTGGCCCGGCAATGATTCCGGTATCCAATGCTACAAAGTTAAGTCCACTTCTATTTCGGAAAAATAAAAATGTAGTATCATTGCCACAGAGCGTAAATTCCGTAATCCAGTTGTTATTAGAATTATTTGTAATCTTCTTCAGTCCACTCCAGGTAATACCACCATCTTCTGAATATGTCCATAATATATCCCGCACTGGCATATAGACATTACTTGTGTCGCCAAGCAAAAATAGTTCATCCCGGTTTGTCCGTTTATGATAAAATAAGTCAGTATAAACTCCATAGCGGTTAGTAACCGGAATATTTTCAAGATAGACCTGGTCTCCTCCCAGGAAGTCATATTCTGCGATTACTTTCAGACTTTCTAATGCAATATGTGTCCTTCTCAATCCTGTATCAAGAAACCCGATCTTTATATTAGACCCGAATACGCCAATTTTATGGAGTGAATCAACTTTGAACATTTGCAATTGTTTTGTTGTCAATGCACCTGTTGTATCCTGTAATGCAATCACATTTTCGTTGATTTTATTGTATTTTGCAACAGGGATAATTCTGTAAACAAAATTATATGCTGCAATTTTTTTAAGGTTATCACGGGAGAGAAGAAAACTTGCAGCATTGAGCCATTTTGAACGGTATAACAGTATCCCGCCCGCATTCTCTATTTCTTCAATATATTCTTCGTTTATTGGGATATCGCCGAAGTCGATAATTCCTTTTCTTAAATTTCTTCTCAACAAAGAATTAGGGTTGAGATTTTTTCTGGTATGCAACAAAACCTCATTGTAATTTTCAATGGAGACATTTTTATCCGTAAAGAATACCCAGGCACGCATAAATTCTTGTTCAAAACACCTCGGGTCTATTTTATCATTTAAAGGTGCACGGTAATTATAAAGATTGCAAAAGATTATCAAAATTTGTATCATTTTACCTCCTACAAATGTGTTGATAACAAAATTTGCATAAATTTTGTAGACTAAAATATCTCATATTCAAAGTTTTTCTTTTTTCTTTTTTTAAATGGCAATGCGAGGATTAAACCAGCAATAAAACCACCGATGTGTGCAAAATATGCAACACCCCCTCCTTTCATTCCGATCGAGATAAAACCCAAAAAGAATTGATAAAGAAACCAGATTCCAATAAAAAATAGTGAAGGTAGATAAGCAATTCTCAGAAAAAATCCTAAAGGGATAAGGGATAGAATTCGTGCCTTAGGAAAAAATATCAGGTATGCACCCATAACCCCGGAGATAGCACCACTGGCTCCAACCATTGGAATTTTGGAATTCGGTGTAGTGATACTATGGAGAAATACTGCGGCAATGCCGCAGACAATATAAAATATTAAAAATTTGATATGGCCGATAAGGTCCTCTACATTATCAGCAAAGACCCATAAGAAGAGCATATTTCCTGCAAGATGCATAAAATTTGCGTGAATGAACATACTTGAAAATATTTTTAGATAAGACGATAGACCACTGGGATTAAAAAGTTCATAAGGGATTGTGCCTAATTGATAGATAAATTGCTCTTTGTATTCTCCGAGTGCGAATTCATAAAAATAGATAATTAGGTTTATTCCGAGGATAATATATGTAACAATTGGTCTGGTGGAAGAACCAATTTCATCTTTCAGGGGAATCATATATTCTGCCTATTTCACAGACTGCCAAAGCTGCAATTGCCTTATTTTCGCCAATATCGCCGATACCCTCATTGGTCTTACCTTTGATTGAAATATGTCCAGGGTTCATTGAGAGAATATGGCTAATATTTTTCTTCATTTCCTGTATATAAGGAAGGATCTTTGGTTTTTCTGCAATGACAACAGCATCGATATTTTTTACGAAGAAACCGGAGTTTTTTAAAAAATCTCCAACTTTTTTCAATAATTTCAGGCTTGATATGTCTTTATATTTTTTATCATCAGGTGGAAAATGTAGTCCAATGTCACCTAAGTTTGCTGCACCCAGGAGTGCATCACAAATCGCGTGTAAAAGAACATCGCCATCAGAATGCCCTAAAAGTCCGAGATGATAATCAATCTTTACACCACCAAGAAAGAGTTGCCTTTTCTCTACAAGTTTATGGATGTCGTATCCAATGCCGACCATATTATATTTTATTCGTTAACAACAAAAAGTCAACACCTAATATGATGTTTTTTTTACTTGACAGAAATTAAATTTTAAGTAGAATAGTAATATGATTGATATTGCAAATAAAGAGAATTCAAAGAATATTGTCTACAAACACTACCTTATTATGAGCGATGAACATATCCTTATTGATAATACAATTAATGAGATGAAAAAAACGCTCAGGGTAAATGAATCTTTTGATTTTGAAACCTGTTCAATCCAGGAATGTGATTATCCTGATATTATTAATAAGATTTGTACTTCACCATTTGTTTCAACGAAAAGAATACTGGTATTAAAAAATATTGAGAAGAAGAAATTAAGTGAACTACAGGAATTCGCAAAGATGCTTAAAACAGTTCCAGAATCCTGCTGTCTGATAATGGTTTATTATGCAGATAAAAAACTTTCTCGGAAAAAGGTGTTTGAAGATTTTAAGAAGGTGTGTGAAATTTTCCCTAATGCCCATCCAGTGACATTGATGCCCGATGATACAACGGTTTATCGCTGGATAATGAAGAAAATGGAGGGGCTCGGTTTGAAAGATAGACATGAGATCATAGATTACTTAATGGAGGAGTTTTCTAATGATATTACAGGGATGAAGAATGAAATACAGAAAATTGAAAATTATCTTTACCAGACAAGACAGATGAATTTGAGTGAATTAAAAGATATTTCGCAGGGTCTAACTGATTATGATATTTACAATATCGCCAACAACTTTTTTCAAAGAAAGCCAGGAACGCTCAATCAATTCATTAGAATTCAGCCTTACTTGAGGTCACCTATGGTTCTGGTTGATGCCCTTGCCAGGGTTCTTTGTAATTATGCGAGAAAGAGCAAAGACGAGAAGATCATCCAGCAAGTAACTTCTGAACTATCTCGTATTGACAATCGTGTGAAGACTGGCTCTGATTTTGTAGAACTCAATCTGGAAATTTTTTTTATTAAAAATTTAGGAGGTCTAAGTAAAGGAGCAATATATGGAAAATAATTTCGAAAAATTAAAAGCGATTGAAACTGAGCGGAATGACCTGCTCAACAAATTACAAAAGATAGAAGAAAAAAAGGGACATGTTAGTAATGAAGTATATCTTAAGGTAAAGGGTGATTATGAGACAAGGTTGAAAAAACTTGATGAAAAGATTGCCGAGAATAAAGAACTGTTGATGATAGAGATGAAAAACGCAAAGAGTGAACTTTCGGAATTGATGCAGAAAGAAAAAGAAATAAAACTCCACCTTGAGGAAATTGAGTTGAGATACTCTATAGGTGAATACAGTGAAGATAAATTTCATGAGTTTGAAAAAGAGGCAAAAAGTAATTTATCCAGGGTGGTTGAGAGAATTAAGAAATTAGAAGATCGGATAAAATGGTGTGAAGGCCTTATCGGCACAGAGCAGGTTGAAGAAACCGCGGTAATTGAAGAAGTAGAAGAGGTTTCTGCAGCTGAGGTAGAGAAAAAAGTCGAAGATTTGACAATTGATGAACACATCCTTGAGGAAAAATTACCTGATGAGGTTAAAAAACTTGATGAACTGCTCGTTGAGACGACTGCATTATTGGAAGAAACAGAAAAGAAAGAAGAACCTAAAAAAGAAAAGAAAGAAGAAGGTATTGCCTGTCCCAAGTGTGGTTATCTGAATCCACCTGATTCCTGGTATTGTGAGAAATGTGGTGCCGAGATTTTGACGATTAATTAGGGATAATAAGATTTAGAATATGGTATACAATCATCAATCCATTGAAAAGAAATGGCAAAAATACTGGATGGATAATGGCCTTTTTGCTACAAATAATAACCCAAAGAAAAAATTTTATGACCTTGTTATGTTTGCCTATCCATCCGGTGACATCCATATGGGCCATTGTAAAAACTATGTGATTGGTGATGTGATTGCTCGTTACAAAAGAAGAACGGGTTTTGATGTATTGCATCCATTTGGCTGGGATGCATTCGGTCTGCCTGCTGAGAACAGGGCGATTGAGGTTGGTATACATCCACGCGATTGGACAATGAAAAATATTCGTGTTTCGGATGAATCTCTAAAAATGCTGGGTATAAGTTATGACTGGGATAGAGAGATCATAACCTGTCTCCCTGATTATTATAAATGGACCCAGTGGATGTTTTTGTTGATGTTTAAAAGGGGACTGGCATATAAGAAGGAAGCTTATGTAAACTGGTGCCCTGGATGTCAGACGGTTTTAGCAAATGAACAGGTTGTAGATGGACATTGCTACCGTTCTAATTGCAAATCACCGATTGAGCGCAGGAAACTGAATCAGTGGTTTTTTAAAATCACAGAGTATGCTGAAAGATTACTTAAAGACCTTGATCGTCTTTCAGGCTGGCCTGAAAGGGTAAAACAGATGCAGAGGAACTGGATTGGTAAAAGCGAAGGGACCAATATTGTTTTTCCTGTAAAAAATTCAGATATAAAACTGGAAGTATTCACAACTCGAGCAGATACTATTTTCGGTGTTACTTTTATTTCGATTGCCCCTGAAAATCCTGTGCTTGAAGGATTAATTAAAGATTCGCCTTTTAAGGATGCGGTTCATAATTATATCAATGAGGCATCAAGAAGGAGTATCATAGAGCGTGCAGAAAAGGAAAAGGATGGTGTATTCACAGGTATTTATGCAATCAATCCGATTAATGGCAGGGAAGTTCCCATATATGTTGCAGATTACGTCCTTGTTGAATATGGCAGTGGTGTTGTGATGGGTGTGCCAGCACACGATTCAAGGGATTTTCAGTTTGCAAAAAAATATAACTTACCGATTGAGGTTGTAATAAAGCCAAAAGACAGAGAACTCAATCTTGAAAATATGAATGATGCCTTTGTTGATTATGGTATAATGGTCAACTCAGGTGAATTTAATGGTTTGACATCAGAACAGGGGATCCAGGCAGTGACTGAACATTTAAAAAGAAAGGGTATGGGTGGTAAAGAGGTAAATTATAAGATAAAAGACTGGCTCATTTCCCGACAGAGATACTGGGGTGCGCCGATTCCGATAATCTACTGCGATAAATGTGGTATAGTTCCTGTTTTAGAAAAAGATCTGCCGGTTTTGTTACCCGAGAATATAAAAGACTACATTCCCAGGGGTAAATCACCACTCGCTGCAGTTGATGATTTCATTAATACAATCTGCCCTGAATGTAAAGGACCGGCAAAACGTGACCCTGATACAATGGATACTTTTGTCTGCTCGTCCTGGTATTTTTTAAGATATCTGGATCCCAAGAATGATAAAGAGTTCTGTTCAATGGATAATGCCAGAAAATGGCTGCCCATTGATCAGTACATAGGTGGCATTGAACATGCCACAGGTCATCTAATCTATTTTCGTTTTTTCACAAAGGTTCTTTATGACGCCGGTTATATACCGGTGGACGAACCGGCAACAAACCTGTTTACTCAGGGTATGGTGTTGAGAAATGGTGAGGTGATGTCAAAATCAAAAGGCAATGCTGTCCCGGTTGGCCCCTTTGTTGAGAAACACGGGGCAGATGTTGCCCGTCTTACCATATTATTCGCAGCCCCACCAGAAAGGGATATGGAATGGAGTGACGAAGGGGTAACGGGTGCACAGAGATTTATTGACCGTGTCTACAGGATTGTTATGGAAAATCAAAATGTGGTGGCAAAACAAATATCCAGTTTACCTCAGAATGTAAATCAAAAGAAATTGCTGATAAAAATAAATCAGACCATACAGAGGGTGACCGAAGACCTTGAATCCTTCAAATTTAATACTGCAATCGCCTCGTTGTGGGAGTTGTTGAACGAACTGTATCAATATAAAGAGAAAGATGAATTTTTTGGCTATGGGCTCTATACGATGATAAACCTTCTTTCTCCTTTTACACCCCATCTTGCGGATGAACTCTGGTCTCAGATTGGTTTCAAAGGGAGTTTGATGACAGAAGATTGGATTAATTACGATCCCAACTTTATCAGTGAAGACCAACTCACGATTGTTTTACAGATTAACGGAAAGGTACGCGGTCATATTACAGTCCCGTTAAATACCGATGAAGAAAAAATAAGATCCCTTGCCCTGACGGATGAACGAATAAAACGCCATACCGATAATAAACAAATAAAGAAGGTAATCTATGTGCCCGGCAAGCTTATTAATATTGTTGTTTAATAAATTATCGGGCATTAAAAATTAAAGGGAGGAAATCATGAAGAAAACAAAAAAGAAGAGAGTTACAATAAAGATGATGATGATCGATATCTTGAAGAAGAGCAAGGCACCTTTGCACTATCGTGAGATTACGAAGAGATTGATTGCTCGTGGCTATAAATTCCACAGAAAAGAGCCTGAGCGTTCAGTCTATATCACGATTAAACGCAATCCTAAACTCTTCAAAAAGGTAAAACCAGCAACATTTAAACTTAAATAAAAAATGAGAGAGGGGGCAACTGCCCCCTCTTTTTATTTTCTGTTTCTCTTTTCTTCCTTTCTTTCTTCACCTTTCATTTTATCTGCATATTCTTTTAATCTTTTTTCCACAAGATAATTAATTGTATTTTTTTCAAAACCAGTTTTTGTTTTTTTACCTGCCTTTAATCCGGTGAGAATTTCAATGCCCTCATCAATATTCTTAATGGCATAGATGTGAAATTTTTTCTTTTTCACGGCATCAACAATCTCCTGTTTTAACATTAAATCATTTACATTCGCCCTGGGAATGATTACCCCTTGCTCGTTAGTAAATCCTTTTGCCTTGCAGACCTCATAAAATCCTTCAATCTTTTCATTTACTCCACCTATGGGTTGTATCTCGCCATTCTGATTAACTGAACCAGTGACTGCAATCCCCTGTTTTATCGGCACACCTGAAAGTGCTGATAGAATCGCATATATTTCAGCGCTTGATGCGGAATCACCATCAATTTCGCTGTAAGATTGTTCAAACCCCAATGTTGCATCCATAGAGAGTGGTCTATCCTGCGCATACCTTGAGCGTAAAAATCCTGAAATAATGAGGACACCTTTATTGAATGTTCTACCTGCAAGATTTGCTTCTCTCTCTATATTTATTATCCCCGCCCTTCCCACCGAAGTTTTAGCAGTGATCTTTGTGGGCCTGCCAAATGCATAACTGCCAAGTTGATATACAGAGAGTCCATTTACCTGTCCCACTGCTCTGCCTTTTGTTTGTATCATCAGTATATCTTTTTTTATCATCTCCTGAATCTTTTCTTCATACATATTAACCCTTTTACGCCAGCCTTCAATTGCTTTTTCTACATCCTCAATATCAACAATTGAATTCTTTTTCTGTCTTGCCCAGTAATCAGCTTCTCTTATAATATCTGCAATTAAATGGAATCTCGTAGTGATTTTATCCTTTCTACCTGCGAGTCTTACCCCGTATTCGATAATTTCCGCAATCGCCTCTTTTGTAAATGGCAAAAGCCCTTCTGATTGGCAGATCGATTTTACAAATGAGGCATAATTGTTGATATTTCTTACATCCTTTTCCATTACAGTATCAAAATCAGCCTTTACCTTAAAGATTGTTTTAAAATCTTCATCACTATAATAAAGGAGATAGTACAACCATTCATTCCCTATCATTACAACCTTCACATCCACGCTTATTGGTTCTGGTTTTAATGCGGATGTAGAAAAAATATAAAATGGGTCAAAGACCTGGATATCAACAACACCATTACGTAGTGCCCTTTTTAATGTCTGCCATACACCCGGTTCAATCAGGGCATCAAAGGCATTTATTACCAGATAACCACCATTGGCACGGAGAAATGAACCTGCTTTGATATTGAGAAAATCGCTTGTCAATACTCCGGGTGAAGGCGAATATCTTTCGATGGTGCCAAAAAGGTTTTTAAAATTGGGTGCGGTCTCAAAAATAATCGGAACATTTTTTGTTTCTGAATTATCAACGAGGAGGTTTACATCAAACACCCTGAACTCATCCTGTCGGGTTTCTTTCTTTAAAAATCTTTCAATATTTGTAATAATCTCTGCAAGAACTTCATCAAGATACTCATCAATATTTTTATTGTCAAATTTCTTTCTTATCTCATCAATTAAATGACTTACCATTGGCTTTACACTCCATTCATTCAATTTTGCTATCTCATCATTCAACTTATCCTGATTCTCCTTTGTCTTTGCGTAGATTGTGTTCATTTCTTTTTCCAGTTCCTGTAAATCCTGTTTTATCTTATCTAATTTTTCAGGGGTTAACTTGCCTTCTTTTATCAATTCGTCAAGTTCTTCAAAATTTCTTGGTTTATCATCTATGATTGGTAGAATTGCAGGTCGCACAAAAGGTCCCATCTGGACCTGAACGAGTTTGAATCCTTTCTCTTCAACTTTTTTTTCAAATTCATTTATCATTTTTTGCTGTTCTACTTCAAATTTACTTACAATTCTTTCTCTTCTCTTCTGGTATTCTTCGCTTGCAAAGATCTGGGGAATATTTGTTTTCAACTGGTAAATCAACCGTGTCATACCATCTTTAAACTGTTTTCCTTTTCCTGCATCAAGGACAATGAGTTTTGGTAGATCTGGATTTTTGAAATTATTCACATATAATAAATCCTTGAGTTTATCTTTTTTTGTTTTTAATTCTTCAAGCAATTTTGTTATTGCAGTTGTTCTACCTGTTCCCACTGGCCCTGTGATAAAAATATTATAACCCGGATATTTGACATTCAATCCAAGTTTTATAGCTTCAATCGCCCTTGGTTGTCCAATTACACCTTCGCAGAGTGAAAGGTCTTCAGTAGATTTAAATTTTAAAAGTTGGGGTGTGCATTGCCATCTCAATTGTTCTGCTTTTAATTCAAATTTTTTCATTGTAATCCTCCTTCAGATTTAATAAAAGGTTTGTTTTGTATAAAATTTTGAAAATATACCACCAATTCAGATTTGTTGACTTAAATTTTGTCATAATGATATTATAATCATTTACTGCCTTTATGTCAACGAGATTTGATATAAAATACCCCTTGATTTTACCTAATTTATTATTATAATTTTTTATAAACAAGGGGGTATTATGAATCGTTTTGTCTTTGTGCTTTTGGTTGTGGCAGGTATTATCTCGGCCCAGACAATGGTTGTGAGGGTTTATGGCGGGTGGAATGACCTTGCCCGCATATCACCCAAATACAACTTTGATATTGCGACGGGTAGAACCAATGAATGGTATGATATCGTTGCAGACCGCAATACAATGGACAAAATAATTGCCTCAGGACTTCCATATGAGATTCAGATTTATAGTTTAGAACTGGAGAAGGAGAAGGTGCGGGGCCAGTATTACAGTTATGACCAGTATGTTCAGATGATGAGGACGATGGCGCAGAATTATTCTTCAATCTGTAAGTTTGATTCATTGCCTATAAGGACCTATCAGAACAGATGGATATATGGTGTGAAGATTTCAGACAATCCTAATTATGAGGATCCGACCGAGCCTGGTTTTTTGGTTGATGGATGTCATCATGCCCGGGAATGGGCAACACCTTATGTTGTATACAAATTTTGTGATTCAATCACCAAGGTCTATTCTTCAAATAATGAGATTCGTCAGATTGTTGATAACATAGAGATATACGCCTTCCCTGTGATAAATGCTGATGGTTATGTGTATGATTATCCAGGACAGCTGAGCTGGCGTAAGAATCGTGAGCCATTTGGGGGTGCAATAGGAACAGACCCGAACCGGAATTATGCTGGATGTAGTGGTGACCTCCCTGGAGATTGGGGCGCAGTTGACGGGGGCAAGGCAACCCACTATCCATCACAGGAGACATTCTGCGGTGCCTATGCATTCTCAGGAAATGAGATACAGGCTTTAACCCAGTATGCAAGGTCTAAGATTATAAATGCCTATATGTCCTATCACAGTTATAGTGAGTTGTTGATGTGGGGCTGGGGCTGGACAACGAATGATATACCTGATGGTGTTGTCTGTGCAAGGTTTGGTAATCGTATGGCAGGGATGATAAATAAACTCGGTGGTGGAACATATACACCTGGTCAGATTCCTGAGATTCTCTATTCTGTTAGTGGTGGTAGTATTGACTGGTTGTATTCCTGGTGCCACTGGATTGGCGGAATTGCGAATCTTTCTTATACGACCGAGATAGGAACTTCTTTTTATCAACCCACGACAGATCTTGATAACATCTTTCAGCAGAATTTCAAGGCATTGAAATACCTTGCCCAGTTGTGCAGGGATTCAATTGGACCACTTGTTGAGCCCAGGGTTGCACCACCCCAGATATATACAATAGGTAATGTGGGACAGAATTTTACAATAAGATGGCATCCAGTTAACCCAGCAGAAAATCATCCGACCCAGTGGGAACTGGTTGAACTTTCAAATCCGAATATTAAGACCGACAGCCTTGAATCTGGTTCTGGTCGCTGGGTATTGCAGGGATTTACTATCTCTACTGCTCAATTCCATTCACCAACGCGCAGTTTATTTTCCGGGAATACAGACAATATGAATAATGCTGCCCAGACCCTCCATCCTTATCTTGTCCAGCCTGGTGATTCATTTACATTCTGGTGTTATTACAATTTGGAGAATAATTATGATGTTGCGGTTGCTGAGATTTCTGAGAACACAAAAGAGTGGCTCAATCTTGATACGATGAGGTTCACTGGAACCCAGACTTCCTGGGTGCGTAAGGCGTATTCTCTGGCAAACTGGGTTGGTAAGTCGGTCTATTTCCGTTTTCGTTGTATGACCGATGGTAATACTCTGAATGGTGGTTTTTATGTTGATGATATTCGTCCGGTTTGTCTGTTTGGTAATGTTAATACGATTTCAAATAGTATAACCGATACTACATACACATTCACAAATCATCCTAATGGTGAGTTCTACTACTATGTCCGTGGCTACAATACCAGGGGCTGGGGTGAATATTCCAGTCTTGCAAGGGCGAATGTTGGGGTGGGTATTGGCGAGGAGGAAGTTCAGAAAAATTCTGAGGGACTTGCTTTATCTCTGAATCCGAATCCATTCAGGGAAAAAGTGATAATCAGATACACGATACAAAATACAGGATACAGGATGAAAGATGTAGGGCAAGGCTTTCTTCAAGAACCGATGGTTCTTTCAGAACCAGAGGTTAGCCTTGCAATCTACGATGTCACAGGCAGAATGGTTCGTGACTTTTCTCGGTTAACGGTAAACAGTGAACGGTCAACGATTGTATGGGATGGCACCGCCGATTCAGGTCGCAAACTTCCTACTGGTGTTTACTTTGTGCGATTAGAGACTGAAGGTTACAACAAAACCGAAAAGGTAATTCTATTAAAGTAAGTAGAGAGTAAAGAGAAAGGCAATTGAAGGCAATTGGAGAAATAAAAAAGGGGCTCAAAACGGCTAAAGAGGGCTAAAGGGCAAAAATCCCCCTTATTCCCCCTTTACAAAAGGGGGAGTAAAAAAGCAATTGAAAAGATTAAAGAAAATGACTCAAGAAGGCGACACGAAAGGGTAAGGAGTGGTGAAGAAGGGCGATATTCGTGAAACGTTTACCGTGAAACGGGAAAAAATAGACAATAAAATTGCAGTAAGAGGTAAGTTTTTCCTAAAAAATGTGTCTTTTTTCTTAGGGAAAGAAGAAAGTTCTTGTCTGTCATGCTGAATTTATTTCAGCGTCTTGATTTTCATCGGAACGGTGTCTGGAATGTCATCATCTTTTGAGACCCTGAAATAATACTGAAACAGGTTCAGCACAGGATTCAGGGTGACAGGTCAGGTGAAAATTTGGGAAAAACTAAATTGTTACAAATTGCAAAAAAGTTTGGAGATTGGAATTTGGTCCGCCACGCATCCGCCACTTCGTTTGGCGGATGGTGGATTCGGATTTCGGATTTACTTAGACGCGAAACAAGTTTCGCTACTCCAGCTTCCATACCCACTTCTTTGCCGAATGACCAAAGACCATAGACGATACTGGCAGCGACACCGTATAACGAAAGACGATTTTTACAGATAACCTTGTTCTTTCATTGACATTATCATTTTTTTTACTATAATTCCATCTATGAAAGGAGTTATATGTTGCTGAATTTTATTATATTTCTATTTTCATTCCAGCCTATCCAGGTCTATGAATATAATCTTGATAACGGGCTCAAGGTCTTGATATACGAAGACCATTTTGCGCCGGTCGTTGCCACCCAGGTCCATTATCGTGTTGGTTCATATAATGAGCCGTATGGTTTAACTGGTATTTCCCATCTCCTTGAACATATGGCATTCAGGGGAACAAAGAAATATGGTCCAAAAGAATATGATAGAATTATTGATGGAGCCGGTGGTGAAGAGAATGCCTTTACCTCAACCCATCAGACTGTTTACTGGGCAAATTTGTATAAAGACCGTTATGAACTTGAATTGATGCTTGAGGCAGACCGGATGCAAAATCTCCTCATTGCTGAGAAAGAGTTTATACCGGAAAAAGGCGTGGTGATGGAAGAACGCAGGCTCGGTGAGAATGACCCTTACGGAAATCTCTTTGAGACGATTGAGCAGATTACTTATTTATATCACCCTTATAGAAATCCAGTAATTGGCTATATGGTTGACCTAAAAAATATTCAGCGTGATGATGTCTATCAATGGTATAAAAAATACTACAACCCTGCCAATGCAATAATCGTCATCAGCGGTGATGTGAACAGGGAAGAGGCAATTAAACTTGTGAAAAAATATTATGGTAAAATAAAAGGAAATCCGATAAAAGAGATTGAATATTTTGAACCACCACAAAATGGCGAAAGAAGGTTTAAGTTGTATAGAGATGTAAATTCTCCAGTTCTGGCAATAAATTATCGCACAGTGTCAATCAATCACCCTGATGTATATGCCCTTGATGTGATGAGCAAGATACTTTCTTATGGTAAATCATCACGATTTGAAAAAGTCCTCGTCAGACAAAAGGGGCTTGCGGCAAATATATACCTCTATCCATCATCTTTAAAATATGATGGGACATTTTTTATCTTTGCTATACCCCAGGCTGGAGTTGATATCGGAGAACTTGAGAAAGAAATATATTTAGAGGTTGATAGATTGAAAAAAGGCGATATAAGTGATGCAGAGATAGAAAAGGCAAAGAACCAGACCCTTGCACAATTTGTTTTCCGCCAGGATTCACCTACAGGCATTGGTTTTACGATTGGACACTGGGAGATTATGAGCGGCTCCTGGAATAACATTAATATTTATCCGCAGA
This sequence comes from bacterium, assembly GCA_036796695.1. GTDB lineage: Bacteria > Hydrothermota > Tepidihabitantia > SM23-42 > JAOAFX01 > JAOAFX01. The sequence continues at coordinate 62,823 of DAIRCK010000006.1, read as the reverse complement.
AGGTTCTCGAAGTAACGAAGGAAGACATCGTGCGTGTTGCGGAAAAATATTTTACTGAAGACAATAGAACAGTAGGTTATTTACTGCCGCGGAGGTAAAGATGAAAAAGAGTATTTCTTTTTTAGCAATTTTGATTTTTTGGGGCAATCTTGTTTTTGCAATTAATATTGAGAGAGATACACTTGAGAATGGTTTAGTGATGCTTTTAAGCGAGGCACACAAAATTCCAATGGTTGAACTGAAATTGATTGTAAAAGCAGGTAGTGTATATGACCCACCAGGTAAAGAAGGCATTGCAAATTTGTGTGCAAAGATGTTATTAAGGGGAACTGAATCACATAAAGGCGATGAACTGATAGAAAAAATTGAATATCTTGGTGCAAGTATTAATGTTAATACCCGGGAAGATTACATTGAAATTTCAGGTAGTGCACTAAGCAAAGATCTGCCCATATTACTGGACATTGTTTCAGAATGTTTAAAAACACCTTTATTTGATTCAACCGAATTTAAAAAACTACAGAGACAGACATATTCTGAAATCATAAGTCAGTTGGACGATCCATTTTATGCAGGTGAGGTTGCATTTAGAAATCTCCTTTTTAAAACTCATCCCCTTAATCACGACCCGATTGGTTTTGATTCCACGATAAAAAGTATCAATATTAATGATTTGAAGGATTTTTATAATTTGTATTATGCCCCGAATAATTCTGTGATTATAATTGTCGGCGATTTTAATAGAGATTCGGTCAAAATAGAGATTGGAAAATATTTTTCTAACTGGGATAGAAAAAAGATTCCTGAGTTTTCTATCCAGTTACCCGAGTTAAAAGGTAAAAAAGGTATGATAATAAAAAGGGATATTTCGCAATCTTATATCTTCTTTGGATTTTTTGGTCCGGATAATAAGGCATCAGACTGGTTGCCAGCACGGGTGATGAACTATATACTCGGTGGTTCAGGATTGACTTCAAGGCTTGCGACAGAGATCCGTGAAAAACGTGGTTTTGCATATAGCGTATATTCATTTTTTGATCGCTACAATTACGGTGGATATTTTATTGCTGGGGTGCAAACAAAGAATGAATCTGCAAACGAATCAATTGATTTGATCATTCAGGAGGTAAAGAGAATTATCAATGGTGTTACTGCAGATGAACTTGAGCGCGCAAAAAAATATTACATTGGAAATTTCCCTTTGAATTTTGATACTTATCGCGAAATGACTAATTTTGTTGCAAGGATTGAACTTGAAGGATTGGGTCTTGATTATCCAGACAGATTTGAGCAAATGATTAAGACTGTTACAATGAACGATATTAAAGAAGCAGCTCGTAAGTATCTTAAACCAGATGATTTTTGTCTTGTCATAGTTGGAGATATAAGTGAAGATATGATTAATATAGACGGAATAGAGTGGATTAAATAATCAGCAACTTTTTATTTTTTACGAAGTATCCTCAAAAAAGCCTTTACCACCCTGGGGTCAAATTGGGTTCCACTACTTTCTTTTAGCCTTCGGATTGCTTCTTCTTTACTTAGTGCCTTTCTGTAAGGTCGATCTGTAGTCATTGCATCATAGGCATCTGCAACAGCAATTATTCTTGCGCCGATGGGAATTTTATTTTTCCCTAAACCATTTGGATAACCGGTTCCGTCATACCTCTCGTGTTCATACTTGATTATCTCGCAGGCGCCAGCGAGATGGTGCGCGTGTTTTAAAATATTATGTCCAATTTTTGGGTGTTCTTTTATTATTTCATACTCTTCTTTAGAAAGCGGATTAGGTTTGGTCAATAACGCATCGCTTATTCCAATTTTACCAATATCATGGAGATAACCAGCATAATCAAGTTCTTCAATCTGTTCGGGTTTGAGTTTTAAAACCTTAGCAATTTTTAGCGCGTATCTCCGGACCCGTTCTGAGTGTCCAGCAGTATAAGGGTCCTTTGCCTCAATTGCGGAAACCAGAGTTTTTATGCTTTCCAGATAACTTTGTTTTAGTGAATTGTATAACTGGCTATTCTGTATGGCTACTGATGCCTGATTCGCCACCATGGTGAGGAGTTCCAGGTCTTTATCAGTGAATGTATTTTTCTTGTAACTTTCAATATTAATAACGCCAATCACTTTTTCACCAACTTTTAATGGAACAGCAATTTCAGATTTAGTTTTTTTATCAAATATATGATAAAAATGGTTTTTTGAGACATCGTTTGCAATATATGGTTTTCCAGTCAGGGCAACATAGCCGGTTATTCCCTGACCCAGTTTTAATCTCAACCGGGATTTAATCTTTTTTGAATAGGGCATATCTGCAGCCCTAACAACAAGGGTTTTTGTCAGTTCGTCAATCAATGCTATTGCTGCCCTTTCATAATTCAGGGTTTGCCTCAGGTGTTTAACTATTCGGTCCAATAGTTCGTCCAGGTCAAGTATTGAAGAAATTTGTGCACTTATCTGCTGGAGTAGATAGAGTTCCTTGACCATCTTTGATAGTTCCTGGGTGAGTTCTTTATGTTCCGTAATATCGGTTGCTATACCTAATATTCCTTCGACCCTGCCTTTTTTAAAAAGTATATGCTCACTCGTCTTTAGATAGATTTTCTTTCCATTTTTGTCAATGACAACGAGTTCGAAAGGTCTTATATTATGCCCTTTTAATTGCTGTAAAAATGTTTTATAAACAATATTTAATGACTCAGGCGCAACAATTTTCCTAAAATGTTTACCGATGAGTTCTTTTACTTTATAATGGGAAATCTTCTCAGAGAATTCATTAAGATATACGAATCTACCTTTTGTGTCAATGATATAGATCACGGCGTTTATATTCTGAAAAAACAATTTATAGAATTTCTCAATCCCTGAAAAATCAATAATATTATTAATGGTTATTTGTGGGTTTGGGGTAGATTTAATCATAGAGCATTATAACAACAAATTGAAGTTTGTCAAGAATTTATTTTTAAAAATTATGAAAGATTATACGGTAAGATAATCCTTGATTTTTTTTCTCGCAGGAATATAATTGTTTTTAAAAAGGAGCAGTTATGAAGGTAAAATTTCTTGGTCATGCATCTTTTTTAATAACATCAGAAAAAGGGATCAGAATTATAACTGACCCATATAAACCCGGTTGTTATGGTGGAGGGATAAAATACGGTCCGATTACTGAAGAGGCAGATATCGTTACAATTTCCCATGAGCACGATGATCACAATGAGACGAAGATAAAGGGCAATCCTGTATTTGTCCGCGAACCAGGGAAAAAAGAAATTAAGGGAATAAATATCTCTGGATATGAGGTCTATCATGATAAGAGTTCAGGAAAGGAAAGGGGCAGGGATGTTATCTTTAATATGGAGATTGATGGAATTAATGTGGTTCATCTCGGAGACCTTGGTCATACCCTTACAAAATCTGACGCGGAAAAGATTGGCAGGGTTGATGTTCTTTTAATTCCGGTTGGTGGCTACTTCACAATTGATTCTAAGGATGCTGAAGATATAATAAATCTATTAAAACCAAAGGTTGTTATACCAATGCATTTTAAAACTGCCAAATGTGATTTTCCCATTGCACCGGTCGAGGATTTTATAAAAAATAAGGAAGTAAAAAAGATGGATGGTGAGGTAGAAATAAAAAAAGAGAACCTTTCGGATAAGACAGCAATTTATGTTCTCAATCCTACCAAGTAGTATCTTTAATCTGCGCATCAAATAAAAAGGGGGATTAATGAGAGAGGTAGAATACAGCACAATTGTGGAGACGGTTGCCCGATTGTGCAAAGAAGCGAACTATTTCCTGGGTGATGATGTTTATAATGCCTTAAAAAATGGGCTGGAGAAAGAAGAATCACCGGTTGGTAAGGATATACTAAACCAATTATTAAAGAATGCAGATATTGCAAAAAATGAACAGATTCCAATCTGCCAGGATACAGGTTTTGCGGTTATATTCCTTGAACACGGTTCGGATGTGCGTGTAAAGGGAGATATAAACCAGGCAATCACCGAAGGAGTGGCAAAGGGATATACTGAAGGGTATTTAAGAAAATCAATACTTTCCGATCCTGTGAAAGGTAAGAATACTAATGATAATACACCTCCGATAATCCATACGAAAATAGTGCCTGGAGATAAGATAAAGATCACAGTGGCACCAAAAGGTGGTGGCAGTGAGAATATGAGTGCGGTCAAGATGATGACACCTGCTGCAGGGATAGAGGGTGTAAAGAAATTCGTTATTGACCAGGTCATCCAGGCGAGTTCCAATCCCTGCCCGCCGATAGTTGTGGGAATTGGTATTGGTGGAAATTTTGAATATGTAGCATATCTTGCGAAAAAAGCACTCTTGCGAAATATTGGCGAGCGGAATCCAGACCCATTCTACGCAGATGTAGAGAGAGAACTTCTGGATAAGATAAACAGGACTGGTGTCGGTCCAATGGGATTGGGTGGCAGGATTACCTGTCTTGATGTCTTCATAGAAGTCTTTCCAAGACATATTGCATCATTCCCGGTTGCAGTAAACATCAATTGCCATGCGGCACGGCATAAAACAGCAGTAATATAAGTAAATAAGTAAAAAGTGAGAAGTTAGAAGTGAAAAAATAGGAGGCATTATGTCAGAGCCAATCAAACTTAAAACGCCATTGAGCGATGAGGATGTTTTAAAATTGAAAATTGGTGATAGTGTTTTAATAACGGGTAAGATTTATACCGCAAGGGATGCAGCGCATAAGAGGCTCTTTGAACTTGCGGAAAAAGATGAACCACTCCCCCTGGATTTGAAGGGGCAGATAATCTATTATGCAGGACCTGCTCCAGCAAAACCCGGCTATGTAATTGGCCCTGCAGGTCCGACAACATCAGGTCGTTGCGACCCATATACTCCAAAATTGCTCGAGATTGGGTTGAAAGGGATGATTGGTAAGGGTGTTCGTTCAAAAGAGGTTCGGGATGCGATGAAAAAGTATAAGGCAGTCTATTTTGCTGCAACTGGTGGTGCAGCTGCACTCATTGCTAAGAATATCAAGGCAGTTAAGGTCGTTGCCTATGAAGACCTCGGTGCTGAGGCAATAAGGGAACTTGAGGTAGAAGACTTTCCGGTGATTGTTGCCAATGATGCATATGGTGGTGATTTGTATGAAGAGGGTATGAAAAAATACCGCAAGGAATAATCAATCACAGATGAGAAACGAAGTTCAAATATTCAATTGTTCAATTTATTTTTGAGATTGCTGAAAAAGTGGTCAATCAAATACTTTGTCATTCTGAACTTGGTTCAGAATCCCTTCAGACAGATAGAGACTTCTTCAGCAATCTCGTTTTTTGTAATTTGATATTAAAACCTGAGGAGGTATAATGAAAAAGATACTTATATCATTATTTGCTGTTATTATTCTCTCCTGTGGACCACAGGAGAATGTGATAAAAATCGGCCTTGTTGCACCTTTGACCGGTGATGTGAAGACCTTTGGTGAATCTACAAAGAATGGATTCTTACTGGCAATTGAAGAGGTCAATGCCCAGGGTGGAATAAATGGAAAACAGATAAAAACCTTTATCCAGGACGATAAGAATGACCCGACCGAGGCTCAGAATGCAGGTAGCAAACTTATAAATCAGGATGGTGTGAAATTGATCATTGGCTCAGTTTCTTCAAAGTGTTCAATCCCTCTTGCCCAGACCTGTCAGGATGCAAGTGCGGTAATGATTACACCGACTTCAACAAACCCGAAGGTTACAATCAGAGACGACGGTTCAAGAAAGGATTTTGTCTTCAGGGCGTGTTTTATTGATCCATTCCAGGGAAAGGTTGCGGCAAAGTTTGCCCTTGAAAATTTAAAGGCAAAGACCACGGCTATCCTGTATGATGTTGGTAATGACTATGTAAAAGGACTTGCTGAATTTTACCGCGACAATTTTACCCAGGGTGGAGGAGAGGTTGTTGTTTATGAATCATATCAAAAAGATGATACGGATTTTTCAGCATTACTGACAAAGATAAAACAGGCAGACCCTGATATTCTATATATTCCTGATTACTACAATAAGGTTGGTCTGATTGCGAAACAGGCAAGGCAACTCGGTATAAATGCGATACTAATGGGTGGTGATGGCTGGGATTCTCCAGAGATGCTCAAGATTGCCGGTGATGCGATTGTGGGCGGTTATTTTACAAATCATTATTCACCAAATGATCCGAGGCCCGAGGTTCAAGAATGGGTTAAGAAATATCTTGCAAAATATGGGTCAAATCCTGATGCCCTGGCAACGCTCGGCTATGATGCAACCTGTCTTTTGCTTGAGGCAATAAAGAAGGCGAATTCAGATAATCCGGTAAAGGTGAAAGAAGCCCTCCAGGGGATAAAGGATTTTAAAGGCGTTTCTGGAGAGATAACTTTTGATGAATACGGGAATCCTGTTAAGAAGATTACTATATTGCGTTATACAAAAACAGGACAGGAATTTATAATTAGAATTATACCTGAATAAACTAATCCTCACGGTCAACGCCAACGGAAATTCATATTGTAATTGCAAGTTGTATAGCAGTGCAGACTATTCATACTATTTTGGATAAAGGTTAGGTTGTTTGCTCTGATTATTGAATAAATTTCTATATACAGAGTTTGAATAATATAAAACAGCATGCGTGCCCATACCTTCAATTGAACCATGTTCAAGATAAATAATTTTATCCGCCTTTACAATGTTGTATAACCGGTGTGTTATCATAATAATAATTCTATCTGTAGAAGCTTCATAAAGAGCATCAAAAACTGTCTTCTCTGTATCAACATCCAATTCTGATGTTGCCTCATCAAGAATTAGTATATCAGGTTTCTTTATCAAAGCCCGGGCAATCGCAAGACGCTGCCTCTCACCACCTGAAAGCCTTACTCCCCTCTCCCCAACCTCAGTCTCAAAACCCTTTGGTAAAGAGGCAACGAAATCATATATACCGGCAATCTTTGCCGCCCTGATAATCTCATCCTCACGGGCATTTACCTTACCTATTCTTATGTTGTCAGCGATTGTTCCGGAAAAGATAAAAGGTGTTTGTAAGACAACGCCAATTTTTTGTCGTAACTCTTTCGTATCTACCTTATTAATGCTAACGCCATTGAGTAGAATCTCGCCAGATGTTGGTCTATAGAATTTTAAGAGCAGATTTATCAAGGTTGTTTTACCTGAGCCAGACTTGCCGATGATCGCGACCTTCTCTTTTGCATTAAGAGTAAAGGTTATTCCCTTAAGAATAGGCTTTGCACCATTGTAAGAAAAAGCGATGTTTTTATAGGAGATGTTATTTATCTGCCCATTGAGATTAACTATCTTTTCTCCAACCTCATACTCAGTCTTTGTATGAAATATCTCAAAAATCCTGGGTAAGGAGATTATTCCCCTCTGCACAATGGCATTAATACTGATTAAAGTTTGAACCGGATTGTATAGGTAACCCAAAAATGCAGTAAAGGCAAAGTAACTACCAAGGGTAAGTCGGTTCGCCATTATCTCCATACCACCATACCAGAGAATGGCTAATGGTCCAAGCCCACCGATAAATGCACTTATGCTTCCAGAAATCATAGATGTTCTGGTTAGGTCATAATTCATCTTAAATACACCACTTAACCGTTCTTGTGCTTTTTGCACCTGAGTATCTTCCAAACAGAACGCCTTTATCACAGGAATGGAATATAGTGTCTCAAAGAACAGGTCATAGAGAAGACGCCAGGAATCCTGCAATTGTATAGTCTTATCTCTAATCCTCCCTGAAAAGAAATAGGCTGCATATGCAAAGAAGGGTAGAAATGATAGGGAAATAAGGGCTAATTTCCAATGGATAAACATCAAGGCACAAATACCAAAGAGGAATGTCATTATACTACGCACAAAATTTATTATTGTGTCTGCAATCAAACCCTGAAGATTTGCGGTATCCTGTCCTAATCTTGTGGTAAAAAACCCAACAGTTTTTTCGTTATGGAACGGAACACTCAAATCCACAATATGGGCAAATAGTTTCAACTGGATATTCATTATTGCTTTATTGCGGAATAGAAACAAAAGTATTTCATTTAGAGAACCAGCAAGAATTTTGAAAGCCATCAATACCAGTAAACCAAAAACAATGATATTGAGCAGTTGCAGATTCTTCTGGGGAAACACCCGGTCAATTGCATACCTTGTCAAAAGTGGGCCGGGGATTTGCAAAACGATAGTTATTAAGGTCAAGATTACAGACCAATAACCATATTTATAATATTCCTGACACATTTTCAAAAAATTTGAATAATGTGCGAGGTATTCTTTGACCTTCATTTTCAATGTCTGAAAAGGTATTGAACTTTTAAGAAAACCTGAGATTTTGTATGTTCATATTCGCGGATATCTAATGGTGCTTCATTACTAAAATTATGATTTGAGCCGAAATAGAAAATGGTTAATGGTGTCGGTGTAAATGAAAATAGAGGGTTAATCAAAAGATTCTTCAGCCCTGAATTATACTGACAAATTACCCTTATACCCATAATTCGGGTAAGTGCGTAACTAAAATTTGTGCCATAAGTCTTCTGGTCATATATCCATTCACCAAATCTTTCTGCCCAGAACAGATAACGATAATGTTCAAAACGGGTGGATAAGGCACCAAAATGGAACTCAGTCCAGAAATAGGGATATAGACTATAACCCAAACTCAATGGAAATGAATAATAATTTATTTCCCGGCCGTAATTCAAAGATAGACCATAAGTCCAGAATTTCAGGGCATAACTTGATAGGTTGCCGTTATAAGTCCACAGGTTATTGAACCAATTGTCACGGTAGAACTTATCAACCAATTGATAGGAGAACTGAGCGCTGACAGAATATTTGAACTGCAGTGCTAATGCGCCACCACGCATAAAGCCAGTATTTTCTCCCAAATATCTATGCGTCCATTCAAATTTTAATTCGGGCGTAACCGCATAAAGAAAAGATTTTTTTATAACATATGGAAAATTGAATGAGACACCATATTTTGTATAATCATTATAGCTGATATAACCCTGGTCTGCCCGAAATCCTGGAGACAGGGATTTCAGATAACCCGTAAAATTGAGATATTTTCGGTTATGGTTAAACTCAAATAAAATTCCATTGCCTGTAAATTCTTCAGCATCAAATCTTGCTGTTTTGCTATCAAACTTAATCCCGTAGCCATCGAATAATAATGTATCAAAAGGCTCTTTTGTCCAGGAAAATAATGCCTGATATTTTACTGTATTCTTACCCCAGAAACCAAATCCTCCATCCAGACCAAAAATTCGGTTAATCCCGCCATCCAATATCTCACGGTCGGTGGTAATCAGTCCTAAATAAGTATCTAAAAGTAAACTCTTTTTCACCCGCAAAATGTTGCACAAACTATATTTATCGCTGACAAGACTAAAACTCCTTTCCCTGAATGGAATGATAAATGGTGAATGTCGGTCAATGGCAAGGATATAACCAAATGAATAGTCTTTAATACTACCAGCATATTTTGTTGCAAAGAAAGGGTCGTTTATCATCCTTGAATAGAATACCTCAAGGGGTGTCTCAAAGAATGACTTACGTTCGGTAAAAAAAGGCCTCTTTTCTTGATAATATAAAGCAGATATCGCATTGACATCAATCTGGGGCATATCAGTCTCAATCTGGGAAAAATCAGGTAGTAATGCAAAATCAAGGATATTTTCATAATTGAAATAATACCGTGCACCAAAACCAGCACGTAAATTCAAATCCTTGGTAAGGCTATCGGTGGACAGCCCACCAAAACCATAAGGAAGAAGCTCTATCTTTTCAGGTTTGGCAATCCAATCATTTATATACATTCGGGCATAATATGTATTTATCAATTTATCGCGTACCCTTGGGGATAGATGATAAACGATAAAAAAATCCACTTCTTTCACCCTTCCAAAATCTATACGCCAGTAGTCAATGTAATTTGAATGAATCTTAAGACTCTGGAATGGAATCTGAACCTCTACAGTCCAGCAGGTATCAAGAATCTTGCCATCAGAATACCAGATGATATCAATGTGTTCATATTCAGAAAGAAGTCCGGGGGCAATATAATTCCAGAAGATTGGTATATTGTGTATACCTTTTGGATTTACCCAGAAGCAATATATATCATTTTTATCTTTGGAAGGATTAATTAAAATCTCTACCCGGGCATCTTCTAAAATTTCCTTTGACGCGCCATGCCTTTTAGCATTCGCCCGCAACTTTTTCATTTGTGGTTCTTCACAGATAAAACCAAGATAAAGGTTTTTATCATCATAACCAACAAGGACAATGGTCTTAATCGGCGCAATTTTACCCCATTCGGGGTCATCAAAGTTTTGATAAATCCTGAAATCCTTATCTATCCTTGTTGCTTGTTCCCAACAGGGGTCATTGAGATAACCATCAATCACGGGCGGTTTTGTAAACCTATTTGCTTTAAATTCATATGGCTCAAAACCGAAAATAGAATTGATGCCCAGGATTATGCACAAAATGCAAGAAAAAAGCTCCGTTTTTGCGTTATGCAATTTCCATATCCTTTGTAAAATCAAATGCATTCGGATTTGCCTCCATAATCGTTGCATAAGTAACAAAATCAATGTGCTTTGCCATCCTGAGAACCTCACATCGTTCCCGTTTTCTTTCAATATCAAATCTGTTGTTCTTTACCGCAGTGGCAAAGCAGGCACCGCAGACCTTTGCTGCCCAGCAATTAATACAGTCATCTTTCGAATTCACTCTATACTCCTCTATTATATTAACTATTTTACTAATTTCTATTCCTTTGTCAACATCCCCGATATTATACGCCCGCATCAAGCGATTAGAGAGTTGAAAGTAGCGAGAAAAAACTGGAGTAAAGACTTAAGAAAACATCGCATGGATTTAGGTTTATTTCTGAAGGATGTTGCTAAATTCATTGGTGTTTCAACTGATAAAATAACTTACTGGGAAAATGGCAAAACTAAACCAAACAAGAAGAATATGGCAAAATTAAAAGAGTTTCTAAAATTGAAAAATAAAGCCGAAAATCTAACTATCTCATCAAAACAACTTTTTTAGTTTCCGAACAGCTATTTGTTTCTAACCTTACAAAATAAATCCCCTGGGGCAATTTACGACCCGACATATCATCACCAAACCAGATTATTGATGATTGGTAATTGGTTAAAGGATTAAATCGTTTGACCAACCTGCCTGAAACATCATAGATTCTTAACGAAATTTCCGATTGTGGATTTGGATATGTAAATTTTATTGTAAGATGATTCTTAAAAGGACTTGGGAAAACATTCAATCGCGCACTCCTTACAACCGAATTTTTGCCCTCGGCTATCCCTAAATCTCCAATCACTGAAATACTTGAACTAAAGTGATTTGCTACATAGACCTTGTTCTGCAAATAATTCCAGGCCAAACCCCAGCTCCATCTTCCTGTCCAGATTCGTGCTATCACTGAATCCGTTGCCTCGTCAAGTATAGTCACAGATGATCCGCCATTAATCCAATCACCACTGCAATAGACTTTATTATTAATTGAATCCCAAACAATAAGATTAGCACCATCATCGCCAACCTGAATGGTCGTTATCACAGTATCCTCTGCCCCGTCAATAATAGACACGGTTCCATCTTGAGTATTACTGCAATAAATTTTGTTATGGGTTGTAGTATGGACAAAGTAGTCCGGTTTTCTTCCAACAACAATTCTTTTTATCACTGTATCAACTACCCCGTCTATCACCGTCACATAACCACTGTCAAAATTTGCACAGTAAATTTTATTATTCACTGAATTCCAACCCAACGCAGCATGACCCCAGGCAACCGGAATATTTTTTATTACTGAATCACTTGCACCGTCAATCACAGATATAAAATAATCCCCACAAGCACTACAATAGACCTTATTTGTTGTTGGAACCCATATCAAACCACAAGGATATGCGCCCACCCTGACATTTTTTATCACCGTATCACCCTCACAATCAATAACTGTTATCGTATTACCTTCGCCGTTACTGCAATAAATCTTATTATTATTTGAATTCCAGACCAATGCCCAGGGACCATTGCCCGCAGGAATACCCGCAATAACTGTATCCAATTGACAGTCAATTACCGTGACCTTGTTTCCAAAATAATTGGCAAAGTAAACTTTGTTATTGGTTGAATTCCACACCATACCAAATGGGACAATTGATGGAAAAGGATTTTCAACCTTTATATTCTTTATAACCGAATTTGTTGCACAATCAATCACATTCATCATTTCACTACAGTTATTCGCACAGTAAAGTTTATTATCAGTTACATTCCACACTAACGCAAGAGGCGTAGTCCCAACCACAATATCCGCAATCACTGAATCACTTGCCCCATCAATTACTAATACATTGTTTGCATCATAGGTTTCGGTCGGCAATTCATGCATACCATAGGCGCAATATATCTTATTGTTGGCAGGATTATAACATAATTCATAGGGGTCATCACTTAAAGGAACTAATGTAATCAAGGCATTGGTTTCACAATTGATTATTGCAACACAATCATATCCTTTGCTTGCAGAATAAACTTTATTATTAGTGGGATTCCATACCAATGCACATGGCTTACTACCAACCGATATGGTGGCTATTATTGAATCACTAAAACAATCAATAACCGATAAGGTATTTCCTCCACTATTGGCACAGTAAATCAAATTGTTTGTTTCATTCCAGCACAATGCATCTGGACTACCCCCAACCGGAATGGTCTTGATAACCACATCCGTCACACAATCAATGACACTCACTGTGTTGCTATTTTTATTCGTGCAGTAGATTTTATTATTGGGTGCATTCCAGATAATCGCAGAAGGCGAGGTACCAACACTAATTGTTTTAACCACTGAATCACTCACACCATCAATCACCGCAATACTGCCACCAGAAATTTTGGTACAGTAAACTTTATTATTTAAAGCATTCCAGGCTAAACGATGTGGGCTACCGCCAACAAAGAAATTCTTAATTAATGAATCACCATAACCATCAATTACTGAAATTGTATTGTTACTGATATTTGCGCAATAGACCTTGTTATTAATGCGATTATGAGTAAATGCCCAGGGACCATTTCCTACAGAAATTTCTGTTATCACTGAATTTGCTGGACCATCAATAATCGTCACACTATTGCTGAGATAATTGGTGACATATACCTTGTTACTAATGGAATTCCATAAAATATCATATATCACGACCCCGGTGCCGACCCTTGCTATTTTGTCATTCGTTGCGCCATCAATTATAACCACCGTGCCTCCCTGCAAGCCTCCAACATATATCTTATTGTTCGTGGCATTATAAGTTAGAGCACGGGGATAAATAGCACCACTATATTCATCCGGAAGATATATGGTATTCTCCAGCCACTGTGCATTACTAAAGACGATGGAGGAGAATAATATCACAAATTTAATTCCTTTCATTCTTACCTCCAGATTATTAGAATGTGTTAAATTATAAATTAAATTATTTTAAAGTCAAGGCTTGAATTATTTAGCACAGATTGAAAAAGACACCAATTTGCAACCGGGATGGGAAAAATCCCATCCCGGTTTGTCCATTTTAATATCCGGCACCATCAGGGGGAGCTCCGCCCGGGTATACTGCAATATCAACCCGGGTATCTTGCGTGAGTGTATCATCTATTATTGTTTCCCCTGAGTAGTATGTAGATCCCACATAGAAACCGCATCTTACTTTATAGACATACAAGGAGTTATTAAAACCCCAGAGATACCAGCTGTCATTACGAGTTAGAGCGTATCCATAGTATTGAGTTTGGTTGTAGTAAACATAGACACGTTTACCAGAACCAACCCCTTGACCAGTGGTTCCATAGTACACAAATCCACTCAATTTCCAAGCCAGATCATCTCCTGTTGCCTTTGATGGTGTGAGTATGAAAATTAAACCACCAATCATTAATACCAAGATTAGAGTAAGGATTACTTTCTTCATGTTGACTCCTTTTTGATTTTTGCTAATCTATTAAACTACTTTATTCAAGTATATTCCCACCCCGGCCCCCGAGTAACACGACCTTTTATAAGGACCCTTCTCGCTATGAGCTGGTAATTCAATACGCATCCTAAGGATGCGCCCAGCCCACAGGGGTCAGGACCGGAACCGATTCTGGTCTGTTTAGTCTTTCTCGTTTTTCTCGTTTATCTGGTTTCATAATATTTAGCGCCTTCCATTTATTTAGTTCCACTATACCCATTATGCTTGATTTTATCTATGTGAACAGAATTTTCAGCACTGTGTTTTTGGTTATGAACATACTTCATATATTTACGCAATCTCTCTTTTCGCCGGTATCTACGCCAGTATTCCCTTAATTTTTACGATACTGCCGACGGTACCTTCTGAAATATTCAGGATCTTTTTGGATTCGTCTGCAATAACAGAGTCTATGATAATCGGGATGTTTGCTATACCAAGTGGCAATTTGCAGTCTATAGATTTTACCACGACGGTAAGCCCTTAAGTATTTGAGTCTCTTTTCAATAACTTTCTTGCATATCCCCCCCCATAATACCTCCGGCAGTGACATGGTTTTTTATTTGATTGAGAATTATTTCTCATCTTTTCTCCTTTTGTAAAAATTTACATCAAAAGAAAAGAATCTTAAATATATCTCTAAGGGCGTTATCCCTGAAAGACATCTTAAACCTCTAATGGTATTCTATCCAGAGTATTGGTATTGTCAAGAGTGGTTGTCAGTTTCATCCTTGACTTCAGAATTTTCTTGGCTATAATTCTCATAAGGAGGTTTTGATGAAACCAAAGGTCGCAATTAATGGCTTTGGAAGAATTGGCAGGCTTGTTTTTCGAGCCGGCTATAAAAGTGAAAAATTTGATTTTGTTGCAATAAATGATATAAGTGATGCACCAACATTAGCACATCTATTAAAATATGATTCAGTCCATAGAAAATTTGAGGCAAAGGTTGAAGTCAAATCCAATGCCTTTATTGTTGATGGTAAAGATTATAAGGTTCTTGCTGAAAAAGAACCTGCAAAACTACCCTGGAAGGACCTTGGTGTTGATTATGTGATTGAGGCATCAGGAAAGTTTACTGATAGAGCTCAGTGTGAAATTCATCTAAAGAATGGTGCAAAACGGGTGATAATAACAGCACCAGCAAAGGGTGAACCAAAAGTGCCCACAATTGTAATGGGGATAAATGAAGATAAATACGACCCGAAAAAAGATGCAATTGTTTCCAATGCCTCCTGCACAACAAACTGTTTTGCGCCAATGGTAAAGGTCCTCCATGACAATTTCAAGATCATAAAGGGTTATTTAACTACAATTCACGCCTATACCAATGATCAACGTATACTGGATTTAGTTCACAAAGATCTGCGTCGGGCAAGGGCTGCTGGATTATCAATGATACCGACTTCTACTGGTGCAGCAAAGGTAATTGGTGAGATATTTCCAGAATTAAAAGGCAAACTTGATGGTGTAGCAATAAGGGTGCCAACTGCAAATGTTTCAATCTGCGATTTTGTCTGTGAGGTAGAAAAGCCAACAACAAAAGAAGAGGTGAATCAGGCATTCAAAAAGGCAGCACAGGGACCACTTGGTAAATACCTTGAATATTGCGAAGAACCACTCGTCTCCGTTGATTTTATCGGCAATCCCCATTCATCAATATTTGATGCCCAGTTGACAATGGTCAATGGAAATATTGTGAAGACCTTTGCCTGGTATGATAATGAATGGGCATATTCTTTAAGGATAATCGACCTGCTTGAATATATCATCGGGAGGGAATGATGCCCAAACTTTCAGTAAAGGACCTTCCAATAAAGGGCAAGAAGGTTTTCTTAAGGGTGGATTTCAATGTTCCCCTTGATGAGAATTTAAATATCACTGATGATACAAGAATTGTGGAGTCTTTACCCACGATAAAATACATCCTTGAAAATGGTGGCATTTTAATCATTGCAAGCCATCTTGGAAGGCCCAAAGGAAAGATAGACCCAAAGCAGAGTTTGAAACCTGTAGCAAAGAGGCTTGGTGAACTTCTGAATAGAGAAGTAAAGTTTGCACCGGATTGTGTTGGACCAGAGGTAAAGAAGATGGTTGATGGTCTAAAACCCGGTGATATTATTTTATTAGAAAATTTGAGATTCCATTCTGAAGAAGAGAAGAACGATGTAAACTTTGCAAAAGAACTTGCCTCACTCGCTGAAGTTTATGTAAATGATGCATTTGGTTCAGCACATCGTGCCCATGCCTCGGTTGAGGCAATTGCTCATTATTTTGATAATCCAGCGTGCGGATTTTTGATGGAAAAGGAATTAAAATACCTTGAGGGTGCATTAAAGAATCCTGAAAGACCATTGCTTGCAATAATCGGTGGGGCTAAGGTTTCAACCAAGATTGGTGTTTTGAAAAATTTAATTGAAAAGGTTGATAACCTTTTAATTGGTGGTGGGATGTGCTTCACATTCTATAAGGCAAAGGGATTGAATATTGGAAAATCGCTCTGTGAAGATGATTTTGTAAATGAGGCAAAAGGACTACTCGGAAATCCAAAGTTCTATCTGCCCGTTGATGTGGTAATCGCCCGTGAGATTAAGCCCGGGCAGAAGATTGGGACGGTTGGAGTTTCAAATATTCCTTCTGATGCAGTCGGGGTTGATATAGGGGAGAGGTCAATCTCTGATATTAAAAACTTTATAAAAAATGCAAAGACCATTGTCTGGAATGGACCAATGGGCGTGTTTGAGATCGATGACTTTGCAAAAGGGACAGAAGAGATAGCAAAGGCAATTGCTGAAGCAACAGATAAGGGTGCAATATCAATTGTTGGTGGTGGTGATACAGTTGCTGCACTGGAGAAATTCAATTTGAAATCAAAGATCAGCCATGTCTCAACCGGTGGTGGCGCATCTTTGGAATTCCTTGAAGGCAAAGAACTCCCTGGTGTTAAGGTTTTGAAGGAAAAGTGAGTTAAGATGCTGTTAGCCGCACCCCCACTTCGTAAGTGGGGGTGCTGATTTTAAAAATATAGCAAAAACTTATGATATTTCGAAGGTTTTTACCCCCACTTACGAAGTGTGGGTACGATTTTTAAAAAATTAAAGAGGAGGTTTTTGTGGATCGTATTATTGCTGGCAATTGGAAGATGAATAAGGACCCAGGTGAATCAAGGGTTCTGGTTCAGAGACTTTTAGAACTTGCTGGTGATGTAAAAGACCGTGATGTTATTATCATTCCACCCTTTACCTCTTTGCCAGCAGTTGCTGAAATATTGAAAAATACACGATTCAAATTAGGTGCCCAGAATATGCACTGGGAAAGGAGTGGTGCATATACTGGTGAGATTTCCGGATTATTTTTAAAATCCCTTGGTTGTGAATATGTAATCATAGGACACTCTGAAAGACGCCATATTATGGGCGAAACCAATGAGATGATAAACAAAAAGTTGAAGACAGCATTAGAGATTGGTTTGATTTCAATATTCTGTATTGGTGAGACTGATCGTGAGAGAGATGCTAATAGGACCGAAGAGGTAATTTTAAATCAATTGAAATTGGGTTTAAAGGATATAGAAACAGAGGTTCATAAGATTATCTTTGCCTATGAACCGGTATGGGCAATAGGAACTGGAAAAACAGCAACACCCCAGCAGGCAAGTGAGGTCCACAAACTAATCCGCAGTCAGTTCAAAAAACAGATAACGATACTTTATGGCGGTAGTGTCAATGCCGGAAATATCGATGCCTTGATGGCAGAAAAAGAGATTGATGGTGTGCTTGTCGGGGGTGCAAGTTTAAAACCCGAAGATTTTGCAAGAATAATAAAATTTAAATAACATTCCCCCCCACTTCGTAAGTGGGGGTGAAAACCCTACGAAATATCATAAGTTTTTGCCTCTGTTTTTTAAACCTTTACCCCACTTACGAAGTGGGGGAATTGGGGGGGAATCACTTATTGTTTGCATTTTATTTATTAAATGTAGTGGCAGACCATCAAACTTCCTGGCGGTTTACTCTGCAAAAGTGTGGAATGCATATTTTTAATCCATTTCTTTTTTTGAGATAAGATAAATTCCTATGATTAGAAATAATAAGCCGAAAAATTGTAACATCGTGATAAATTCTTTTAATACGACATAACCTAAGAAGGTAGCAAAAAACGGGGTGGAGAGTTCTAATGCAGCAACCTGCGCAGCCTTTAACCTTTTCAGACCTTCATAATATAATATTGTGCCTATGCCAATAACAAAGCCGAGTAGAACCTGGTAGATATTTGTAATTTTGATTCCTTGCGTTATCACAAGATAAACAAAGAGTATTATTCCGGCAAATAGAAATCTGTAGAATGCAATCACCTGGGCAGGTAATTCTTTGAGATATTTTCTTGTTGTAATTGCGGTCGTTGCCCAGGCAAAAGTAGCAAGCAGAACGAGAAGGTCGCCAAATGTACCGAATTTTAATGACCTTAGATTATCAAGTGTCTTTGTTGATACAAATATGCCCGCAAAAATCATAAAGAGAACCCCTAAATAGTCAAATTTTGTTAATCGGTCTGATTTTAAAATAAAATATCCTAAGATGACAATAAATATCGGCTGGATATGGCCAATCAAAACTGCGTTTACGACCATTACTTTTGTCAGTGCATAGGTATAGACCAAATCAGCAAACAGGGTTGCGGTGATAGAGAGGTATATGAGCCATTTTAATTCTTTCTTCTTGACCATTAGGTTTTTGGGATTGGTCAGGAATACATAGATTGTTATTATCAAAAGACAGAAAAGAATCCTGGTTGCAAATGTGTTATAGAAGTCGGTTGACTGAAATGATAATTTGGCAAGGATTGGT
Source organism: bacterium (assembly GCA_036796695.1). Taxonomy (GTDB): domain Bacteria; phylum Hydrothermota; class Tepidihabitantia; order SM23-42; family JAOAFX01; genus JAOAFX01. The sequence continues at coordinate 43,863 of DAIRCK010000006.1, read as the reverse complement.
TCAAGTGCCCACATCACACTTGCCCCAAGAACTGCAATTACACCGATTGTCTTGTTTGAAAGCATAGCCAATGATATACAGAATTTGAATATCATCAAGGGTTTATATTTATTAAATATCTATACTTTCGAACACTTAATGATGTAGGAGGCGTTTCCAACGCCGACAATGAACCCCTCACCTTAATCCTCTCCCCGCCATTTTTGTGGCGGGGAGAGGGTAGGGAGAGGGGCAATGTTTAGAAAAAATTACTTTTTTATGTAAAGCCTGGTTTATTTTATTCAACATTTCAATGTGAGTCCTAAAAGAATTGAGGATTTTTGTTTTGCAAGGCTAAAGCCTTGCTCTACGAGTTTCTAATAGATGTAGGAGGCGTTTCCAACGCCGACCGAGAATTCGCGGCTGGAAACCGCTCTTTGCCAATACATTTGCCTGATAAATCAGGCAATTACAAGGGAATCGCGGTTCGAAACAGCTCCTACAGGTAGGGGTTATGAAGGGTGATAAAGGGTTATCAGTAACAAAGCTAAATTCCAAATTCCAAGCACTAAATCCCAAACAAATTCCAAATCATAAATTCAAAACAAAAACTGAATATTTAGAGAACGACCAAAGGTGTGTAAAGATGAGATTTAGCAGGCTGACAATAATGGTAGAAAGAATTTTAAAAAAGATTTTTTTTATCGGCACTGGAAGTGCCTCCTACAAAAATCATCAATAGTTATACGGTTTCGCTTTTATTTAACTATTTAACCATCTAACCAATTGTCTCCAATATTTTTTAAATTTTGGTGTTTGGAATTTTAGTTCACAATATGTATTGCCTTTTTATAGAAATTCTCTGCGGCTTCACCAATTATTTCAGTGAGGGTAGGGTGGGGGTGGATTGTTTCAGCAAGGTCGCTGACTTGCAATCCTTTTTCAATAGCAAGAATTGCCTCTCCAATAAGGCTTGGTGATTCTACACCGAGGATATGAACGCCCAGTATTTTTCCATTCTCTTCAGCAACAATCTTAACAAGCCCTTCGGTTTCAAGCATTGATAATGCCTTGCCTGATGCACGATAATGGAATTTCCCAATCTTTATTTTGAATCCCTTTTCAATTGCCTCTTTTTCAGTCAAACCAACCGAAGACAATGGTGGGATGGTGAATACACAGGAAGGTATAAAATGTTTTTTATTTGTATAATGAATTCCAGCAATTATCTCTGCTACTTCAACACCCTGTTTCGTTGCCTTGTGTGCCAATAGGGGTGGTCCGATTATATCACCAATTGCAAAGATATTTTTTATACTTGTATGATAAAATTCATCAACTATGATATATCCCTTCTTATCACAGGACAGATTGATTTCTTTAAATGCAAAATCTGTAGGTTTCCTGCCCACAGTTATTAAAATTTTATCAAACTCTTCAGTCTCTATCTTTTCAGGGGTTTTGACCTCAACCCAAACTTTGTTATTGTTGATTTTATAACTTTGAACCGTGGACTTCAATAATATTTCAATTCCTTTCTTTTTCAATATCTTGTATAAATTTTCACATAGTTCGGTCTCCATCCCAGGCAAGATTTGTTCCATAATTTCAACGACCTTAACTTTGCTACCAAGACACGCATAGATATTCGCCAGTTCAAGACCGCAAGCACCTGCACCAACAACGAGCAACTTTTCCGGAACATCATTCAGTTTCAATGCATCATCCGTATTTGTAATATACTTGCCATCAAATTCAAATCCAGGCAGGGCAATTATCTCGGTTCCTGTGGCGATAACAATATTTTCAGCCTCAACCTGTTCAATAGTTCCATTGGTTTCAAGTTCAACCTTGTGTTCGGATGTAATTTTTGCCCTTGCCTTTTTGTAATTTACGCCATTGTTCTTAAAGAGATATTCAATCCCTGCGCGCAATCTTTTTACAACGCCTTCGGTATGGCAGCGCAGAAGGTTTAAATCAGTTCCAGCATTTTCTATATTCAATCCAATTTTTTGTGCCTTTTGAAGATTTTCTATTAGTTCTGCTGCAAAACTCAATGCCTTGGTTGGAATGCAACCGCGATTCAAACATACACCACCAAGTTCACCAGATTCAATGACGAGGACATTTTTCTTTAATTGTCCAAGTCTGATAGCACAGGGATAACCACCAGGCCCAGCACCAATGATAACAACATCATATTTTTTATGTAGAGTTGACATTTAACCTCCTTTTTTCGTTTCTCTCTCAATCTATTATCTTACTATAGTAATTTTAGACTCACTTTTTGTTTATTCCCTTTTTAATATGGTAAATAAATGGTTATTATACTTTGGGTTGTCAGATATATTTATGGTGTTAAGAATATTTCCTTTACAATGCTCGGGTTTCAATAAACCTGTTCTCTCTAAATTTTTGATATGACCAGTAACCGTTTTATAAGGTTGGTTGATCTGTTCTGTAATATCGTTGGCTATAGATTTTAGCAATCTCAAGAAAAAATCCATTGCGTCTCCTTTATTTAGTAATTCTATTATATCCATTTAATAAAAATAATCAAGTTTTCTTTGTTTTTAACAAAAAACAGATTTCAGCATTACATTCAAGGGGCGATGTTTGATTTCAGAAATTCACAATTTTAAAATTATTGAATTGAGTACTACACCTGCCTTTGTTACATCTTAAGCAAAAAGCCTTTGGAAGGTGTATCTTGTTTTTATTTTTTATACGAAATATTGGATTTTTCAAATTGAAATTTCGATTAATGCAACGGGAATTCACCAACAAACCGAAACCCTAAATTTGCCCAATATCTCTCCCAATATGTAGTCCAGGCGATACTAATATATGGCTCTATATCCATCCTAATTTTTCTGCTACCCCAATTAAGAGACCAGGGGACAAACTTATAGCCCAACTTTCCACCCCAGGTAATCACCCTCTTCCAATAAGCCGCATCGACCTCTTGGGCCAACATATAACCAATACCTAAATAGAAACTTAAAAATGTCTTTTTTATTTCGGAATCGACCGGATAAAACCTCAATTCTAATGCACCCTCAATACCAGGAGAGATATTTTTCTGGCGATTTTCAAGTGGAAAATTGGTAATTAATCCGGCGCCGCCCCATATTGAAGAAGAAAAATGATTTAAAAAAGGTTTCTCCAAACTTAGCAATAGTTCACTTGAAATACTCACATTCCCCGGAACAAATGGTGGAACCATTACATCAGCAAACAATTGATCCATAAAAAAGAAAAACAATAGTATGATAAGAGGAATTATTCTCTGTAAGTGAGAGAATAGGAATTGGTGTTTCATTATCTTTTGCGGGTTTATCGCCTTCTTAATTCTATTTATCACTCCATCTCAATCAAATCCTTGAAGACCTGGAGTTTGCGAATTCTTGTCGGATGGCGGAGTTTACGCAGAGCCTTTGCCTCAATCTGTCTTACCCTTTCCCTTGTGATATTGAACATCCTGCCTACTTCCTCAAGGGTCTTTGGAGTACCATTTCCAAGCCCGAATCTGAGTCTAATAATTTTTTCTTCTCTTTTAGGCAAGTCCTTTAAAATCTCATTGAATCTGTCTTTTAATATAGATATTGCAGCCCTTCTTGACGGTGACTCAGATAATGGATTGCTTATAAAATCACCCACAAAACTTGATTCTTCATCATCAATAGGTTTATCAAGCGATATTGGAATGAGTGAGATGTTTTGGACCATTCTTACTTTATCTGTCGGCAGGTCAAGATGTTGTGCTATTTCTTCAATCGTTGGTTCACGGCCAAGGTCCTGGGTCATATCTCTCTGGGCACGAGCCACTTTGTTCATTGTATCAAGGATATGCGCAGGAACTCTTACGGTTCTTGCCTGATCACCAATCGCACGGGTTATTGCCTGTCTGATCCACCAGGTCGCATATGTGGAGAACTTGTAGCCTTTACGATAATCAAACTTCTCCACTGCTTTAATCAGACCATTATTGCCTTCTCCTACAAGATCAGCAAATTCAAGACCGCGATTCACATATTTTTTTGCAATAGATATCACTAATCTCACATTTCCTTCAATCATCCGCTGGCGCGACCGATTTATCATACCCTCAAGATTTTCTATTATTTTTAACGATTCTTGCGCCCGTTCAGGATTATTACCGAGTTCAGAGAGTAGTCTTCGTTTTTCTTTTGTAAATGCATTTATCCCATCCTGATTGCGTAATCTGATAAGTGCTTTTTCAATTTTTTCAAAACGCTCGAGATTTTCTTTGAATTTTTGTATTGCACAATTTAATACATTGTGCTGTAATGCGAGTTTTTCAATTGATTTCCTAACGCGTTCCTCTTTATGAAAAATTATACCGCGCAGCAATTTTGAGCGATCCTTTTCTGCCTTTTTGTAGTATTTCAATAATACATTGTAATCCTTTTCAAGTGATTTTACACGGCGAATGAATTTCTGCCTTTCTGCCCAGAATGTATGTTTATCCATTATTGCTTCAATTTCAACACGAGAAATTTGATCAAGACTCTTTTTGCCCATTTCCACCTGTTTACATACTGAAATGAGTTCAAAGAGTGCACAGGGATAACGAAGGAATTCTTTTACAATCATTCGATACCCTTCTTCAGTCTTCACCGAGAATTCGTATTCCTCGTCTTTGGTAAGAAGGTCGTATCGTGCAAGTTCACGGAAATAAGCCCTTATTGGCTCCTCAGCCCTCTGGGCAACCTTAGGAGCACCGGGCTTTGGGACTTCTTCTTCTTCACTTTGAACAATAACAATGTTATTGCGTGCGAGCAAATCAAGGACTTCATCTATCTCTTCTGGTGTTACATTTTCAGGGATAAGATTATTTATTTCATTTATAGTAATCTTCCCTGTTTCTTTTGCCTTTTCAAAGATTTTTTGAGAATATTTTACCATTTTGCTCCTTTTATTTTCTAAGTAATTCTTTATATTTCTTTAAAGATTCATCGTCGCCGGATTTTATTGCCTCACTGATTTTCGTTTTTAGTTGTGTTCTTAAAATATTCTTTTTATAAAGATTTAATGACTGGATAAAATCTTCTTCGTTCAACTTTTCAGAATCAATGAGTGAGGCAAGGAGGCGATTTTTTAAATCTTCTTCTATTTTTAAATCGACAATGTCCTGGACTGAAAAATTTTCATTTTTTAACAATATTTCAAATATATTCTTTATTCTGGTATCATTGAAATCATCACTTGATACAATTTCTTTCGCACGATTGAAATATTTTAAATTATTTAAGATTAAAATAATCAACTTTTCTTCAGTATTATGTTTTTTATTTGGAGTTTTCTCCTGTTGAGGTGGTTTCTTAGGACTATAGTCCATACCGACCTTTTTTCTTAAGAGATCAATTGGAATATTAAAAACCTGGGCAGTATGTTTCAAATAGCGGTCAAACCTTATCGGATCCTGAATTCTGCTTATGATTTCGATCAAATCTTTTATCAGGTAAACCTCGTCTTCAACACTGTTTATCTTTGATATGTTTTTGTAAAATGTGAAAAAGTCAGGCGCCGAGGCAATTAGATTATTAAGGGCATCAATCCCCTTTTCCTTGATAAATTCATCAGGGTCATAGTCCTCAGGCATTACCACGATGTGGATATCTACCTGGGCATTTATCAGGATACCTATTGCCCGTAGTGTTGCCTTAATTCCTGAGAGATCACCATCAAATAGTATATTTGCCTTTCTCGCATACCTTGAGATCAATAACGCCTGATTTTCGGTTAGGGCAGTACCAAGTGGTGCGCAGATATTTTTGATATTTGATTGATAAAGGCTTAAAAGGTCAAAATAACCTTCCACCAGGATTGCCTCAGATTTTGATTTTATTGCTTCTTTTGCCTGGAATAAACCATATAAGATTTCACCTTTTTTGAAGATGGGGGTTTCTGGAGAATTTAGATATTTCGGTTGTATATAGTCGTCAATCCCTCTGCCACCAAATCCGATAACCCTTCCTGCAAGATTAAATATGGGAAAGATAATCCTATCGTGAAATATTTCGTGGTTCTGTGAAATCAATCCTGCCTGGATTAACTTTTCAACATTGATGCCTTTCTGTCTCATGAATGTCATCAAACCACCAGAACTCGGTGCATAGCCAAGACGAAATTCCTTTAATTTTTCCGGGTCGATCTTTCTTTCTTTCAGATAATTTTGTCCCCTTCGTCCGATTTCTTTTGTGAGCATTAGTGTATAGAACTGGGTAGCCAGTTCGTTTACTTCATACAATTCCTTATATTTTAAATTCTTGGTTGTATCAATTTCAATTCCGAGATTCTTTGCAAGTTTACGCAGGGCATCAGGAAAATCGAGATGTTCATATTCCATAAGAAAACTTATTGCATTGCCGCCCTTTTTGCAACCGAAACAATAATAAATGCCCTTTTCTGGACTGACATAGAATGAAGGGGTCTTTTCCGAATGAAAAGGACACAGCGCACGATAATTCTTACCGATCTTCTTTAATTGAATATATTGGGAAATCAAATCTACAATATCGGTCTGTCTGATTATCTCGTCTATTTTTTCCCTTTCAACCATCACTTAACCTCAGGTTCAATTTCTTCAGGCTTTGCCCAGAAGAAAAGGTTTTCAAAGCCAATCTTGTATCTTCCTTGATGTTGTGCCATTACAACGCCTGCCTTATTTGAGCCTCTTATCTTCACCATCTCACCAATCTGTGGATAATATGGTATTTTTGATTCTTCTTTTTTCAACTCTTCTTTAAAAAATTCTTTTGTTTCTTTAACTACCTCAGGTTTCGGACCTTCTTTCCTCAAAGTTCTCACCAGTTCTTCAATACGATGTTTTGCCTTCATCAATTCTTTTTGATATTTTTCTTTTAATTCATTCATTTCTTTTTTCTTTTTTGACTGGAAATCAGCGAGTTTAGAATCGTATTCATTAATCAATCTGTTGAGCCGTTCCTTTTCTTCCTGGACTACAGTCAATTCTTTAGACAAACTTTCAAATAGTCTGTTTAGAGATTCCTTTTCTTTATCCAGATATGACTTTGCATTTTCAATAACTTCTTTGTCAAGCCCCATTTGTTCGGCGAGTTTTAGTGCGTTGCTTGGTTGAGGAATTCCAAGTATGAGTCTGTAAGTAGGTCTATCAGTAAATTCCATACCAGCATTAATCATGTCATTCTTTTTGCTTACATAGATCTTGAGACTTTCATTATGGGTTGTTGCCAGGACAATATTTTTTCTTTTTGCAAGTTCTTCCATTATCGCTGAAGCAAGTGCTGAACCCTCCTCAACCGATGTTTGATTCATCAATTCATCAAGAAGGACAAGATTGTTTCCATTTTTTGATTCAAGTGCATATTTTATTTGCAAAAGATGGGCAGCAAATGTTGAGAGGTTGGATTCAAGGCTCTGCTCATCTCCAATATCAGCATAAATTTCACCAAAAAAAGGAATAACCGTTCCTTCATCTGCTGGAATAAACATTCCAAATTCTGCCATCAGACATAATAAACCAACAGTTTTTAATACGACTGTCTTACCCCCGGCATTTGGTCCTGATATCAGCAGAACTTTCTTATCCTTTGGCATATTGAGATTTAAAGGCACAGTATCTTTTTTTAAATGTTTTAATAATGGATGGTATCCATTCCTTATATCCAGATGGTCTCCAAATACCGGCATAGAACAATTATAATCTGAGGCATAATTCACTTTGGCAAAGAGCAGGTCAAGACTTGCTGCATAATCAATGTCTGATTCAATATCATCAATAATCAATTTGATTTTTGATGTCAATACCCTGAGGATATTAACTATTTCGTCCTGTTCTTCTTTCTCGAGTTCAACGAGTTCAGCACCAAACTCAACAATCTGCATAGGCTCAACGAATACGGTCTCACCAGAGTTTGAATAAGCATGAACAATGCCCGGAAGATTATGCTTCAAATTTGCTTTGACCGGAAGAACATACCTGCCATTTCTTTCTACAATATTTAATTCGGTGAAGAGATATGGGGCTGAATTTAGTATTTCTTTCAACTCATTTTTTATCTGGTTGTAAAGAGTTCTCTTTCTAATTCTAATTTTATAAAGAACAGGAGAGGCATCGTTTTTAATCTCTTTATTATCATCTATCTTCGCATTTATCTCTGTAATTATATCACCATAATTATGGAACCGATTGAAGTAGTTTTTCAATTTCCCTTTATCATATCTATTTTTAATAGTGCGCAGGTGTGTGAGGAAGAGACGTAATGTGTGTAAGATATCTATATGGAGATATGATTGGCTATTAAGCAACGTCTTAAGTTCACCAGGCATAAATGGAATATAAAAATCAACGCGTTCACCCGATTTTCTGATTTCGTCAATCCTTTTCAATTCAAATTCAGCAAGTTCCTGGCTTTTAAACCTGGTTATATTGAGTGCTTTCGATTTACCTGGTTCAGTTTGACAATAATCTGCCAGAATATTTAGGACTTTGGGGAGTTCAAGAACCTGTTCAGCATGGGTTCTTTCTATAATTCCTCCCGTTGCCTTTTTAATTCTTTCTTTCTTGCCGCGAGCAGGCGGCGCTTTCTCTTTTCGCTCGGTTTTTCATAGACTTCGTGTTTTTTAATCGCACGAAGAATGCCCGCACGCTCTACAGATTTGCGGAACCGGCGCATCGCATTATCAAAAGATTCGCCTTCATAGACCACTATCTTGGTCATTTAAGTTAACACCTCCTTTCAGGTTATCATTTTTTAATAAAAAAATAATAATTGGGGATAAATGCCAAAAATTTAAAAAAAAACCGACCTTCACTCTATATATTATATTGAAAAATTGGACTTTGTCAAGGGTAGAAATGCATTTTCCCCCTTGACAATTTAAAAGTTTTGGTTATAATATAATGTAAACAAATGTTTACTTAAAGGGGGCATTTATGAAGAAAAGAGAAGAGATATTAAAGGCAATACAGGATTTTATAATGGATCATGGTTATCCACCAACGATAAGGGAGATATGCAGAATGGTGGGATTAAAGAGCACAAAGGGGGTTAAGGTTCATATTGATAACCTTGTAAGGGATGGTTTGATAACAAAGATCGGCTCAAAAGCAAGGGGTTTAAGGATAGAACCAAAAAAACTGCCGATAGTTGGTAGGGTGGCAGCAGGAACACCAGAACTTGCATTTGAAGAGATAGAAGGTTATTTCAATCCACTCTCCTGGCAGGATTGTTTTTTATTAAAAGTGAAGGGTGATAGTATGATAAATGCCCATATCTATGATGGTGACCTTGTTGTTGTTCGTCCTGGGAAGAATGCAGATGATGGTGATATAATTGTGGCTAATGTTGATGGTGAGACTACAATAAAGAGATTGAAAAAGGCAAACGGAAGTTTTATCCTTAAACCTGAGAATGACTCTTATCCAGTAATAGATAAGCCATTTGAGATAATTGGAAAAGTGGTAGGAATAGTGAGGAAGATATAGGAAATGATATGTTTCTCTGTATTGATTTAGATGCATTTTTTGTTTCAGTAGAACGGGTATTGAATCCAGAAATCAATGGAAAACCTGTAGTCGTTGGTGCTTTACCCGGTGAAAGGGGTGTTGTAGCCTCTGTTTCTTATGAGGCGAGAAAATATGGTATAAAATCGGGGATGCCGATTTCTAAGGCTTATAAACTATGCCCCTGTGCGATATTTATAAAACCAAAATTCTCTATATATGAAGAGTTTTCGCAAAGATTTAAACAAATACTTTATCATTATTCACCTATCATAGAGATGGTATCTATTGATGAGGCATTTGTGGATATAAAAGGAACAGAAAGGTTATTTGGGCAACCTTTAAGATTAGCACAAAGATTGAAAAAGGAGATTAGAGAAAGTTTGAAACTTCCCTGTTCCATAGGTATTGCACGAAAAAAGGTCATCGCAAAAATCTCCTGCGACCAATCAAAACCCGATGGTTTGATACTAATTAATCCTGGACAGGAGAAGGAATTTCTCTTTCCTTTGTCTGTTGATGTTCTGCCTGGTATTGGACCCAAAGCCCTTGAAGTCCTCAAGAATTTGAAGATAAATACAGTTGGTGAGTTTTTTAATACCCCTGATTGGATATTGATGATTGCCCTTGGTAAAAACTATAAAGTCATAAAATCATTTATTAATGGAGGTGATTATAAAATTATTCAAACGATGAAATCTGTAAGTCAGGAGACGACCCTTATAGAGGATACAAAGGATAAGGGGTTGATAACCTCAATATTTTATCAACTTGTAGAATCCCTTTGTCAGAGATTGAGGGAATCAGGATTGGATTCAGGGGTCTGCACGATAAAGTTGAGGTTTTCAGATTTTAAGACCATAACCAGGAGGGTGAGATTAAATCCTAGCACAAATTCCCAGCAAATAATTTATGAATTGTCTTTACCTGCACTCTATGATATGCTAAAGGAGAATAAGAGGGTCAGGCTTATCGGAGTTTCTCTTTCAAAATTAGGGTATAATGGATTGCAAAATTCAATATTCTATAGAGAATATGACCGCCTTAAAAGATTCAATTATGGCATTGATAGGACAAGATTAAAATTTGGTTTCAATACCATTCTTCCAGCGAATATTCTTAGATATAAATGTTTAAATATTGGTGCTTAACCATTATTTGGGATCTGGAATTTTATTTATGTATATTCCCCTTCTTTATCACAGTAATTATGGTTATGGTGGTTCTGATTTCAGAACCCTTTTTGAAACCCTGAAGCAGTACCACATACCTGCCTGTGGTATTGTGGATGATACATTCTTTGGATTGAATGAATTTTTGAAATATGCCTATGAATATGGAATAAAGCCTATCATTGGTGCAAGGATATCTATACAAAACCAGAATATGGACCCAAGTTCAAAATGGAAAAGGGACTTTAGTCCCATAGATAAAAAAATTTTTTATCTCTTCATAAAAAACAAGATTGGTTATACCAACCTCTGTCAGATTTTGACCTGGTATGGATTTAAAAAACTTGATATCAATTTTATAAAAGAACACTCAAGCGGTTTGATTCTTCTAACCAATTCTTTAAATCTTATCGATGAGTTATCCCCGGCATTTACAGATATTTATTTTCTTTTATCCCCTGATTTCTGTTTTATACCCGATAAAAAGATTCCATCAGTAAGTGCCAATGAGATATTTTATGTAAATCCAGAAGAGCGGATTATACATAAACTTTTATCTGTAATAAAAAAATTTAAAAACGAAGATGGAAAGAAGAAGATATTCTATCTACTCAAACCTGATAGGTTCATAAAAATTTATGATTCAAAGCCAGAGGCAGTGAAAAATCTTTTTAGAATTGCCGAACAATGCACATACATTCCAGAAGCAGAATCCTGGATATTCCCTGAAACAAAAAAATGTTTATTTGAAATCATCAAACCTTTTTATAAAAGATTGAACATAAATGAAAAGAAAAGAGTGGAGTTTGAATACAAAATTATAAAAGATATGGGTTTTGAACCATACTTTGTTCTGATATATGAATTAAAAGAATTTGCAAAGGAGAAGGGAATCGGTATCAATGTGCGGGGTTCTGCTGCTTCTTCTTTTATTCTTTATCTGCTCGGTCTCTCCGTTGTTAATCCATTGAAATACTACCTTCCTTTTGAAAGATTTTTAAACCAGAAAAGGAGTGAGCCTCCAGATATAGACCTTGATGTAGAATACAACCAGCGTGAATATTTGATAAATGAGATATATAAAAAATTTGGTGAGGATTATGTAGCACGGATATCTATGATAAATAGATTCCAGACCCGTGCAGGTTTTAGAGATTCAGCCCGTGCCTTTGGTATATCGCCCTTAGAATTGAAAAGGATTGAAGACCACTTCGGTGAAAGATTGATGAATCAAATAATGAAATTAGCAGAAAAGATTGATGGTTATCCAAGATATTTTGCATCCCATCCGAGCGGAATTGTTATCACCCCTGAACCAATTTTTAAATATGTTCCGCTATATCTCAGTCCCATTGGTCCGATAACCCATTTTGATAAGGATGGTATCGGTATTGCGGGTCTTGTAAAACTTGATATCCTTGGTGTGCGTGGATTTCCTGAATTGTATCTTAAAAGAGAAGGGATAGATTTTGATGACCAGAATGTATACAGATTCATTTCTGAGGCAAAGACACTCGGTTGTTTCCAGATTGAAAGTCCGATGGTGCGCCAGATTTTGAAAAAGATAAAGCCAAAGAGTCTTATGGACATTGCCAATGCCATTGCAATCATAAGACCAGGACCAGCAAGGGGTGGAATGAAGGAGAGGTTTTTAAAAAGGTTGAATAAAGAAGAAGAGATAGATTACCCGCATCCAGACCTTAAGGATATTCTAAAAGAGACTTTAGGCATACCTGTATATCAGGAACAGATTCTCAATATGGCACATCGTTTTGCCGGATTCAATTTAGATGATGCAGACCTTTTAAGAAGGGCGATGACCAAAGACCGTGAATCAAATTTGATGGATGAAATAAGAGAAAGATTTTTCTCTCAAGCCCTGGGATTGGGTTATAATAAAAAGGAGATAGAAAGGGTATGGGAGAGGATATCTTCATTTTCTTCATTTGGATTTAACAAGGCACACAGCATCACCTATGCTACACTCGCCTATCTTTCTGCCTACCAGAAATTATACAATCCCCTAAAATTTTTTTGTCGCCTTTTGAACAACCAGGGTGGTTATTATCCATTCTATGCTTATATAAATGAGGCAAGGAGACGGGGGATAAATATCCTGGAGCCCGACATAAATAAGAGCGAAACAGGATTTACAATTGAGAATGGTTGTCTGAGGACCGGTCTGGGTATGATAAGGAATCTCTCTTATACGACAATAAAAAAGATAATAAATCTTCGTCCTTTTAAGACCCCTGAAGATTTTTTTATGCTTGTTCAACCTGATATAGAAGAAGGAGTGAACCTTATAAAATCAGGGGCACTTAATACTTTTAAAGAACCCTGGACCAAATTATATCTAATTCTCAAAAAATCGTTGTATATGAAAAAATCAAATTTTAATGGGCAGAAAAATTTTATCAAAGAAACAATTGACGCAGAATATTTTTCTGATTTTGATGATTCGGAAAAGTTGCGGGCACAATTTTCAGCTCTAAGTTTTATCCCTGCAAAACATATCCTTGAATTTTTATACCCAGAAAGGCAAAAAAGGATTTCAGATATCGATACCTCTGTTAGGGATTTCCAATTGACCTGCCTTGTTATAGCAAAGAGGACAATCCTTACCAGAAACAGGAATTTGATGTCATTTTATACAATGGATGACGAGACCGGTATACTTGAATCAATAATCTTTAAGGATTTGAAAAATTTTGGAGACGAAATCCCAATAATAAAGATAAAGGGTTATCTGAAGGGTGATTTTTTCTATGCATCGGTTATATAATTATTTCTTACAGATTCAGCAATTATCTTCCTTCCTGCAATATTATTAAAGACTGCATAGAAAAATTGGACCAAACCAAAATGTGGGATTTCGCCCAAGCGCAATACTCTTTTACAAATATTTGAGATTGAATAGAATTCCTTTTTTAAAAGATAGTATCCTTCAATCAGTTCATCAACCGTCATATTTTTAGGCTTAAATACCACAGTGGAATGGTTGTATTTACTCCAGTCTTCAGTAAGGAGCCTTCCTTCATTCTTTAATCTCAGGTAGAGCCTTGTTCCAGGATATGGGGTAAGGATATTAAAGGTTGCAGTTGTTATATGGGCTTTATACAAAAAATCAAGTGTATCATCAAAAATTCCTTTTGTATCATCATCAAGACCGAAAACAAAAGAAGGATGGAATAATATACCTGCATCCTGAATCTTTTTGACCGCATCAAGATTTTCCTGGACTGTCTTTAAGGTCTTTTTAAAACCTGCTGAGCCTTTCTTAGATATGGATTCAATACCAATAAAGAGTCCACGACAACCAGATTTATAACAAAGTTTTAGTAATTCCTTATCATTGGCAATATTTATTGTGCTCTGCCCGCCCCATTCTATTTTTAAAGGTGCAAGTGCCTGGAATAATTCTTTTGCATAATTTGGGTTACCGGCAACATTGTCATCAAGATTCAAGAATACCTTTGATTTTGCATTCTCAATGTCTTTTATAACAGTGGTAACTGGTAGATGCCTTATTTTTCTACCAAAGATATCACTCACTGAACAGAACTCACAGTTGTATGGACAGCCCCTTGTAGTAAAGAATCCAGGCCATTTATAACCAAGGATGACTGGTTCAAGATTCAAATCCCTTCTGGACAGGGGAGACTTATTCAAATCAAAAGGTCCGGGTTTGTATACTTTTTGCAATTGATTATTTTTAAAATCTTCAATGACCTTTTGCCATATACCTTCAGCCTCTCCAATCACAACAGAATCACCATATTTTAATGCCTCATCAGACAGAACCGATGCATGGATTCCACCAAATACAATCTTTGTTCCTTTTTCTTTTAATCTCTGAGCAATTTTGTATCCCCTTGGTGCATTTGCAGTCATTATTGATATACCAGCGAGGTCATAATTTTTAGTGAAGTCAATGTCATTAATTTGTTCATCAATTACAGTGAGTTCAACATCTGGTGGAGTTAGTGCAGCAAGGATGTGCAATGCCAGTTGTGGAATCTTTAATCCAATTGGAGGTTTCTTTTCCGATGAACGTGGTGTTACAAGTAATAATTTCATATCTATAATTTACGCTAAAAATTGATGCTGTCAATGGGTAAAGAGGCGGGTATTTTATATAACCCGCCTCTTTAACTTGATTATTTCTTTTTATTATTTATCTGATAACAACGAGCGGGGAACTGCAATTATACTTTTCACAATTTATTCTCACAAAGTATGTTCCGCTGGTAACATTTGACCCTGCTTCATCCTTACCATTCCAGCTAACTTTGTAACCTCCGGCTGGTTTATAATCATCGACAAGGGTTTTTATTAGTTTACCGGATATGTCATATATTCTGAGTGTAATATGACCCGAAACAGGAAGATTGTATTTTATTATTGTTGTATTCTTGAGGACCGAAGGTGTTGTATTGAGTTTGATGTTTCGTGCTGGTAATTTATTCGGCATTTCTTCAACACCATATACACCAAATGCATTGAGCATTCCGTAAACCATATTAAGCCATTCATTATAATTCGATGGATTTCTGCCATCAACAGTCCAGAAAGAAGTTCGAAGTGGAGTGGTATTTGGATATGCAATTGAATTGTATTGAGTATATGTAAAATCTTGAATTATGTGATGTGCTTGTGCATCAGGAGTTAACGCATCACACCAGAAACCATTTGATTGATAGTCACAATTTGTTGTAAATGAGATCCCATTGATTTCAGCAAGTCCCTGTATATTTAAAGATGTAGCATCCTGACAATAATCTTCGCTTACACTTGCCAGATGGAAATTTGTCATAAGCCAGGATAATGGAACCCCACTGTATACCACATCCTGCCCAAAAAGCCAGACTTTACCACCTCCATTTATGTAATTCTGGATATTTGTTTGATCTGTAGATGTAAGTGCCATATCATCCCACCAGAAATCATAGCAATTCCATATAACAAGGTCATAGTTCTGCATCGTTGGCAGGTCAGGACCGTTTGATGTCGGGTCGTTTGTCGGACCGAACCACCCATAAGCTCCAGAGCCAAGCAGGTCATTCAGTGTATTAGTCCATAGAGGATCGGGTTTCGTAGCAGGACCAAAGGCAGGGTCGCCAGGGTCCTCAACGAAAAGGATTCCACCCCTTGTAAACGATGGGGTATATGGTGGTTTTTGATTCTCTATATTTCTTTTGGTCGGTTTTTGATAATCATTGTCTGCCCTGGAGTTAGGATTTGCAGAAACTGTTGACAACAAAAATGCAACCAGGGAAAAAATAATTCCGACCAACCTTATTGATTTTGGCATAACACCTCCTTTTGTTTTAATAATACTTATTTTTTTTTTGAAGTCAATACCTAACAACCAACTTCCGATTCTATGATACGGGTAGCGACACTGTATGACCATCAACGATTTTTTGTAGGAGCGGTTTCCAACCGCGATAAAAATCTGAAGAAGAACTTCCTGTAGCGGTCGGATTTATCCGACAATGAAAACAAATTTTTGTGCGATGAATCGCACCGCTACATTTTTAAAAATCGAAATTAAAGAAACAGGTAGCAAAACCATCCAACAAAAGTTGAATTCAAGAATAAGTCAAGCAAGATTGACCACTACAAAAACATTGGTAGAATCGTCCGCCATCCGCCAAGCAGTGTGGCGGATTAAGGCTAACTTCTTATTTCTAACCTCCATACTCACTTCCTCACCTAACAACCAATTTCAAAAATTACGATACGGGCTGCGAAACCGTATAACGAAAGACGATTTTTTCTCGCTACTAAATATTTGATTGACACCCTATATTTTTTCAGTAATATTTATCATATGAAATTATTTGATCCAATCAAAATTGCAGATGAGACCAGAAAGATAGTCATCAGAAATAACGAAAGAAAATATTATCGCGTTGCAAGACCAGGGAGGTGGTATGGAGGAATTGCAACTGCTGATTGCTGTGGTTGTAATTTAAATTGTATATTCTGCTGGAGCAATAAGCCCCGGGATAATCCTGATAAGATTGGTGAGTTCCATTCTCCAGAATTTATTGCTGAAAAACTGATTAGATGTGCAATAGAGAATAGGTATCGTTATGTAAGAGTCAGTGGTAATGAACCAACCCTTGGTAAAGAGCATCTCATCTCTGTAATTTCTATCATTATGAAGAGCAATCTTCTATTTATCCTTGAGACCAATGGAACCCTGCTTGATGAGGATTTTATAAAAAAACTATCACAATTCAAAAATCTCCATATCCGTATTTCTTTAAAAGGAACAACACCTGATGAGTTTTCAATGCTCACAGGTGCAATCCCTGAGACATTTGAACTCATATTAGATAATCTCAATAATCTCGTTAAATTTAATTTAAGATTCAATCTCGCAGTGATGCTTTCTTTCAGTCCTGATAAAAATATTGTCCAATTAAAGGATAGATTGAAAAAGATTTCAAATAGGATAATTGATGATTTTGAAGAGGAGTATGTTTTTCTCTATCCCCATGTGATAGAACGTCTGAAAAGGGCACAAATAAAACCCTATGTTGCCTATACACCTGATGGTATACCCAAGGAGTTGATATGATTGAGATTGATGGTTCATATTTAGAAGGTGGTGGGCAGATTTTGAGGACATCTGTCAGCCTATCTGTAATCAAAAAAAAACCAATAAGGGTTTACAATATCAGAAAGGGTAGAGAAAAACCAGGATTAAAACCACAACACCTTGAAGGAATAAAGGCAGCAGCAAGGATATGTAACGCAGAAATAAGTGGTGCAGAATTGAATTCAATGGAGATAATTTTCAAGCCCGGTGATATCAAAGGTGGATTCTATGAGATTGACACAAAGACTGCAGGTGCGATAACGCTCATCCTCCAGACTTTAGTTCCTATTGGTATTTATGCAAAAGAGCCACTCGGACTTGATATAAAGGGTGGTACAGCAGTCCCTTTCAGTCCGACTATTCTCTATTTTGAAGATGTTTTCTGCTATTATATGAAGCGAATGGGCATAGAGATTAAGGTTGATATAAAGAAACACGGATTTTATCCGATTGGTGGAGGTAGGGTTTCAGTAGTTATTAATCCAGGGGTTCTAAAACCAGTTGATTTTGTAGAAAACGGGCAATTAAAGAGGGTATCTGTTTTTGCACTCTCTTCAAACCAATTAAGGAATGCACGGGTTGCAGAAAGGCTCATAACCGGTTTCCAGGATATATATCCTGAAGCACAATTCAAATATAAGTATGTTGATACAGACTCACCAGGATGTTTTATACACTCAATCGGGATATTTGAAAATGGTATAATTGGCATTGATGGTCTGGGTGAAAAAGGAAAACCTGCAGAGAAGATTGGTAAAGAAGTTGCAGAGAGATTAAAAAAATTTCTCAATAATCCTTGCTGTTTCGATGAATATATGCTTGACCAGATAATACCTTATATCGCTCTAACAACAAATGCTACAGGTAAATCTATCAGTTTGAGATTTTCCGAATTGACCCTCCATACCCGGACAAATATCTGGGTGGTTAAAAAATTCCTGCCAGTTGAGTTTGAAATCAAGGAGAAGATTTTAAGATGCTTTAAAAAGTAGTCAAATTTTAAGAATCTCCAACCTCGTGGTGGTGCTCATAATCAGTGCCTGGTCCTGCCTCCATCCTCTTTCCAGTCTTTAAAAAATATGCATAGAGTGGCGACATATTACGTAATTGTGTAACAATTGGTGGAAATTCAGCCAGAATATAATCAATATCTTCATCTGTATTATACTTTGATAAGACCATCAAGACCGAACCCTGGGCAACTGCCGGGTCAATTTTTATTGCCTGTAGCACATGGGACATCTTGAGTGCCCTTGATGTGCAGGCAGAACCGCTCGTAACATATATCCCTTTCTGGTCTAAAAATAATAGCATACCTTCACCTTCAACAAATTCTACAGAGAAGTTTACATTATTGGGAAGGCGCATTTCAGGGTGTCCATTTAAATAGATATATTGTATTCGCTGGGGTAGTTCATTTATCAAACGCTTTTGTAGACCTGCCATCTTTTCAGAATTAGTTTTTAGTTCTTCTTTTGCAATCTCACAGGCTTTGCCAAAGCCTACTATCGCAGGAATATTTTCAGTTCCTGCCCTTCTACCAGATTCCTGAATCCCACCATCAAAGAGTGGAACTATTCTTACGCCTTTTTTGAAGTATAAGGCACCTGCCCCCTTTGGTCCATACATAGTTGAACCTGCAAAACTCAGTAAATCAACACCAAGTTCATTAACATCTATTGGTATAACACCTGCACTGGCAACTGCATCGGTATGGAATAATGCACCTGCTTTATGAGCAATTTCACTTAATTTCTTTATATCCTGGATAGTTCCAATCTCAGGATTTGCATGCTGGATTGAGACAAGGATTGTGTCCTTTCTTATATTGCTTTCCAATTCATCTGGTGATACACCACCATATTTATCAACAGGCAGATAGGTGATTTCATAACCTTCCTGACCCAATCTCTTTGCTGATTGTAAGACCGAAAAGTGTTCAATGCTGGAAATAATAATGTGTTTTCCTTTTTCTTTGGACGCATGGGCAACCCCTTTTATTGCAAGGTTGTTTGACTCTGAACCGCAGGAGGTGAAAATTATCTGACTGGCAGGTGCATTTATCAGTCCTGCAACAGCGGCACGACTGTTTTCAAGTGCATCCTTTGCCTTCTGACCCATAGAGTGCATACTCTGGGCATTTCCATATTCTTCTTTTAAATAAGGGAGCATCGCCTCAAGGACCCTGGGGTCGATCTTTGTTGCTGAACCATTATCAAGATAGACCGTTCTCATCTTTTATTTTAAAAGACAGGTCTTTAAGTCCTTACTTGAAAGGCATTTTTTCAGATTGTATAGCCGATTTATATTATCCTGTGTCGCCTTTATCAGTTTATTTATAATCTTTAATTCTGGTTTACGCACAAAATTCTTCATCTCATAGAGGATGAGCAAGGCATCCTTTTCATATTCAATAGCAGTATCAACTGCATCTGCATTCGTCTTTATCTTTTTTAACAGGTCACTCATTTTTACATTATTAAAAGTATGCCTTTTTAACAATGCCTCAACATACAGGGAATATTCATCCTGGTATGCCTCAAATGGCTGGCATACCTCAATCTTTTGCAGGACCTGATTCAATGAGTCAATATATTTTTCTTCTGCAGAGGCAAGGTATTTAAAAGTTTCCTTTATTTCTGATGATTTTGTGCGCTTAATAACCTTTTTGAAAAAATCAATTGCCTTTTTTCTTGCCTTTATATTTATCTCTATTATTTCACTTGCACAAAAAAGATTTGCCATAAGCCCTCCTTTAGAGAAGTCTTTTTTCTCCGGTTATTTTCTGGATGTCTGTGATATCCTGTGTAACTTCAAGGCATCCAAGATAATCACCATTTTTATTTCTCACTGCAAAATATCTTATGTAAATCAACCTTCCGCCCATATTAATCCAGAATTCTGCTGAATCTCTTCTTTTGTTTTTAAAATCTTCAAGGATTTGATTTACAATATGGATACTCTTTTGCGGATGGCATTGCTGGACCTTTCTGCCAATTACTGCTTTTGTTCTTGTAAATATTCTATCTTTTGTCTGACTGAAATAGGCTACCGTATCATTTTTGTCCACAAATGTGATATCCACAGGCAGGGTATTGAGTGTGGATTCTAACTCCTCAACTGTAAAACTTCCGGTTTCAAGGTTTATTTTACCCTGTTCTAAAATAGTGCTTTTTTCTGAAGTTACTGTAGAAATAGATTCTTGAACACCAGGTGTGAAACAACAGTATCCAATCTCATCAAATTCTTTTTTTATTTCTTTCCATTCGTTATCAGTTATTACCTTCATCGCAGTAGGGAAGAGGATATTATTCTCTTTATAAAAATGGCTACCCAGCATCTGATTTATCTCATTACCAATCATTTCAATGTTCTTTACAAATTCTAAAAAATTTTCTCTCTTCTCAAGGATTCCATAAAATTTTTTCTTCTGTTCCCGAATCATATTATGCTCTGACCACATAATTGCTGGTGGCTGGGTTATACCGTGTTTTTCAAGATAGGGGAATAGCACATTCTCTTCGCGTAGATAGTGTTTTTCAGAATCTTTAAAATGCCCGGCAATGTGAGTTAAAAATTCAAGCCCCTGTTTTGCATCTTCGAAAGATTTCATATTTTTTATATTTTCAACTGTCTTTTTAATCTCACCTGCATAGGAAAGAAGAATTTTGTGCTCTTCCATCAAAATATTTATCGGATGACCTACAGGAGCAATTGTTTTCTCTTTTTCCAGCGATTCTTTGAACATTGCAATATGGACATCACATAATCTGTGGATCTCTTCTGCAGGCATCCCTTCTTTTATCAATTCCTCTTCAATCCTTGCAATCTCACTTGCATCAACACCCTGTATTATCTTACTGAATTGTTCTTTAATCTCTTCAAGTTTTGCTCCAGAATGGAGCTTCTTGATTAACTCTTTTAACTGCTCTTTTTTATTTTTGCCAAAGATTTCACTCATATAATCTCCTTATCCTTATTTTTATATTGTTACAACCCTATCATAATTAAAAAATAAATCAACCAACTCATTATAATCAATATTTTTTTCTGAACAATTAATTCCTCTTGACTCCATATCTGATTTTAATACATACTTTTGACAGGCGATATCGACATTATGTTTAGCAATATACACACCATTCTGAATGAATACAACACAATCAGTTTCATCAACAAATCTCTTTAAAATTTTAATATTCTCCTGATTTGGTGTCTGGGTAAATAGCCAGAGGGTCTTCATAATCAAAATGTTAGTATGGTATCTGCTTTGCTAATCTTTTCTTTTAGTTCGTCATTTGTGATAATCTGTGCGGGAACTAATTCATTAATCTGTAGATTCCTCTCTTTAATTGAATATTCATCGATAAAAAGATTTATATTGAAATCTTTGATGTTCTTATACACATCGCTGATAGGTTTCATCTGTAGTTGTTGAGGATTTTGTTCCTTTACTGCTGAATAAACCCCATCCCCGATTAGAATCAAATCAACGATTGTTTCGGAAAACGCCAGTCCCAGACCTGCCCTGAATGCCTCAGCATTGATTGAAGACCCATAGGGTGGTTTGAAACTCAAAATAACTACTTTTTTCATTCTCCAATCCTTAAAGTGATAAACCTATCGCATTCATCTATAATTTCAGCAAGGGTAGCAATACCCGTAAGTTTTGTTCCTTCTATCAGGTTTTCGCGGAATAATCCTCTAAAATGCGCACAGTCACCACAGGCAACTATTTTTGCTCCTGCATCAGATAATTCCTTGAGCATTGAGGGGATATGCCTTTCACCTGGCGACTTTATATTTTTGTTAAGCGCTATCACCGCATCAAGATACAAAAATATACTCACACCATAACCTTTCTGGAGTGCAGTTTTACTGAGGTTATATGCAGTATCTATTGCCTGGTATGTATAGGGTCCCCCGGTTATCAAAAATCCAATTCTCTTCTGATTGTTCATATAAAAAGTGTTATCTGCGATTTTGCTGCATTCTCAAGATATGTTGCAACACCAACGATTCCTTTCACACCATCAATCAGTTCTTCTTTTTTTAGACCAAGGACATTCATTGACATCTCACAGGCATAGAGGTTTACTCCTAATTGGAGAGCAATATCGATGAGTTCAGGCAGGGAAGCAACTTTTTTCTTTTTCATCACATCCTTCATCATCTTTGTTCCGATTCCCATCATATTCATTTTGGATAGGGCAAGTTCTTCAGCTCCTTTTGGAAGCATCATTCCAAACATCCTATCCATGAATGATTTTCCTTTCTCCTTTACACCTTTTTTTCTCAATACACTCAATCCCCAGAAGGTGAAAAACATATCAACTTCCATCCCTGAGGCAGCAGCACCTGTGCCAATGATAAATGCAGCAAGGCATTTGTCCAGTTCACCACTAAAAACGACTATTGAAATCCTTTCTTTTTCGCTCATATCTCTCCTTATTTTACTTTTTCTATATAAGCTTTTATAATTTCAGCAGATTCATCAATTTTAATAAGTTTTTGTTCGGTTTTACGACACCAGGCTTCAACATCAGGGACAAAAGAGGGGTCTGAGGCAAGAACCTCTATTACCTCACCAATCTTCATATCCTTCATTGCCTGGGAGAGTTTGACAATAGGCATTGGGCAGGAAAGCCCCCGGGCATCAAGTGTTTTTTTAATATTTTCCATATCAACCTCGATTATATTATATCCAGAAATATTTTGTTAGTCAACAAAAATTAAACTTACCTAAAGGCTTGACTTTTTCTTAATTTTATATATCATTATATATGCTAATGCAGGAAGGAGGTTTTATGAAAAAACTATGCGGTTTCCTTCTCATTGCTCTATTCCTTATTGGTTGTGGTCCAAAATGGGCAAAGAAGGAGACGATGGATGCGCTTAATGAAGCCCGTGGTGCGCTTCAATCAGCTCAATCAAGGTTAACAGAACTTGAGAATGAAAAGGCACAATTACTTGCTCAAAAGGCTCAACTCGAACAAGAGATTGCAAATCTTTCTGCTGAAGTAGATGCACTTCAGACAAAGATTGATACCCGTTGCAAAAAGAAATAGGAGTGATTAAAATGAAAAGAATCCCTGTTATTATATCTATCCTTTTGTTGCTTTCTGGTGTAATGGGTTTTGCCCAGGAAAAATTCACAGAGGAACAGGCACAGGCAGAGTTGTTGCGCGTAAAAGATCAATTACAACAAACAGAGGCTAAGATCTCATCTCTTGAATCAGAGATAGCAAATTTAAAATCGGAGATTACCGGGCTTGAATCAAAGCGTGATGAACTCAAAAATAAACTTGCCGAGTTAAAAGAGACCTGGAAAAAATGCCAGTATGGCAGATATAAAGTTGTTGAGGGTGATTGGCTTTCAAAAATTGCGAGTATGCGCAATGTTTATGCTGATGGTAAAAAATGGCCTATGATTTACGAAGCCAATAAAGATAAGATCAAAAACCCAAATTTAATATATCCTAACTGGGTTTTATTAATCCCCACCCTTGATTCATATACCGTGCTCCCAGGTGATTGTCTGTGGATGATTGCCTCATATCTTTCCATATATTCGGATGCCAAGAAATGGCCCGAAATATACGAGGCAAACAAAGATAAGATTAAAGACCCTGATTTGATATACCCGAAGCAGGTTATTACTATACCACATGATTAACAGTGTATAGGAGGGGGGTTCCCCTGCTCCTGATTTGAAAAAAATAATCTCTTTGAAAGCAACAATTTCACTAAGTGGTTATGACCCAGCATATATTGTAGGTATGCAAGATGAGCTATTGAAATATGTTCAGGAAGAGTTTGGTATTATTGTAGTATTCCGTAATGAGACGATATATTTAAAAGGCCCAAACGAAAAGGTTAAAAAAGCAAGAATATTTATACAGGATGCCCTCAAGTCATATCCCAAACCTTTTACTATGACTAAATATCTTCAATCAAATGAAGAAGCAGGACCTGATTCAATCATAACACCAAAGCGGACTGTGCGCGCAAAGAGTTCTGGACAGGAGACGTATTTGAAGGCAATAGATGAATACGATATTGTTGTAAGTATTGGTCCTGCAGGAACGGGCAAGACATACCTTGGTGTTGCAAAGGCTGTTTCTTATCTTATGGAGAAGAAGGTAGAACGGATAATTCTGACCCGTCCTGCAGTTGAAGCAGGAGAATCTCTTGGTTTTCTCCCCGGTGCCATTGAAGAGAAGGTTGATCCCTATTTGCGACCACTCTTTGATGCGTTGAATGATTTTCTTCCTTATGACCGTATAAGAAAATATCTTGATATGAAGGTTATTGAAGTGGCACCACTCGCCTATATGAGAGGGAGGACACTTAATGATGCCTTTATCATCCTTGATGAAGCTCAGAATACTACAGGTATGCAGATGAAGATGTTTTTAACCAGAATGGGATGGAGGTCAAAGGTTGTGGTGACAGGGGATATAACCCAGATTGACCTTCCAACCAATGTTCTCTCCGGACTCGTTGAAATACAAAAACTTTTGGCCGGTATCAAAGGCATACAATTTGTCTATCTTGATGAAAAGGATGTTGTTAGACATAGACTTGTTCAGGAAATAATCCGTGCCTATGAAAACAAAAATTCCTTATAAATATTTTTTACTTATCGCAACACTTTTGTATTTAAATATAATCTTTTTGCCGCCCCTGGGTGGAAGAAGGTTCAACTTTAAGGAAGGTGAGATCGCGACTGAAGATATAATTGCGCCCTATGATTTTTCCATACCCAAAACTGATACTGAATTACTTGAAGAAAGAAATGCAATTGCTCAGCGCCTTCCACCTGTATATGATTATGAGCATAGCGTTTATAAAAATTTAGAAACAGCAATCGTTAGTCTGGAAAGAATGATAGATACACTTAAAGGTAGATACAATCGTGATACAATTGTTTATTTAGTCCAAAAGGAGTTCGGGTTACCCAAAGATTTAGTTCAGTATTTAATAAAAAGTGATTATAAATATACACTCCGAAAATTATTAAAGGAATTGGGTTTCTATCTTTCTAAGGGAATAATTCAAAGCAAATCACTTCCTTATAGAATTCTGATTGTAGTAAGGGGTGATAAAGAGACTTTGATCTCAGTTGATGAAATTTATTCAATCGCAGAAGCAGAGAGTATACTATGTATAAAGGTTCCAAATGAATACCGGCAATTGGTTAAATTTTTTATTAAGCCGAATGTAATTTTAAATCAAAAAGAAACTGAAAAAAGGATTGACGAAGTATATGCAAATGTGAAAAAGACCAAGGGCGAGGTGTTGAAAGGTGAATTGATTGTAGAAAAACATAAGAAGGTCGATCACAATGCTATAGAAAAACTTATGGCACTTGAAAAGACTTATACCGCTTCTGGTGTGCGCCAAATTCTTAAAACACTCTTTTTCCGCAATTTATTCTTTATCAGTCTGTTTTTATTTTTTTTATATTACAGCCGTCAGGAAAATTTAGAATTATTCAAGGAAAAAAATCTGTATTTTGTCCTCATATTGTTAATAACATATGTCACCTTAGGTAAAATTACTTATGAAACACGGGTTTTTTATTTGTTACCCATTGCTTTTTTCGTATTTTTATTCTCGTTCTATTTCAATTTTTACACTGGATTTTCTACCGCGATTGTTTTAAGTTCTATTTTCGGGATTATATATAATTCGTTGTCGATATTTATTTATTTGTTGATTAGTGGTATTGTTGCAAATTTAATTGTGCAGTCGTTAAAAAGTAGATATTTATTGTATCGACCTGCTTTGTATCTCAGCCTTGCCAATGTTATTTTGATTTTTTTTGTTGATAATTATCTTACAAAAACCGGAATAAACATCGTAAATTTAGGTATGGGAGTTTTGAATGCATTTATAAGTATAGTAGCACTGGCAATATTTTTGCCTCTATTTGAACATATCTTTGATTTTACAACAGATTTTACTCTGATTGAACTGGGTAATTTAAATCTACCAGTATTCAAAGAGATGTCCATGCGCGCACCTGGAACTTATCATCATTCTGTTGTTGTCGGTAACCTTGCTGAGGCAGGTGCCAGTGCTATTGGTGCGGATCCAGTTCTCGCACGTGTTGGTGCATATTATCATGACATTGGCAAATTGAAAAAACCCGAATATTTCATTGAGAATCAAATCGGTCAGAAAAATCCGCATGACAATTTAAAACCTCAAATGAGTGCCCTTGTTATAATCTCCCATGTAAAAGATGGCTTTGAGATGGGTAAGGCAATGAAACTGCCAAAAAAAATCTTATCAATCATTGAAGAACATCATGGAACATCCCGTATAGAAAGTTTCTATCGTAAAGCCCTCTATTCTACTGAAAAGGTGAGCGAAGATGTCTTTAATTATCCCGGCCCAAAACCAAAGACCAAAGAGGCGGCGCTTGTAATGCTTGCCGATTCAGTTGAGGCAACAGCACGCGCCGAAAAGAATATTACTGTTTCTAAATTGCAGAAAATTTTAAAGGATAATTTTGACAAAAAATTTAATGAAGGACAGCTTGATGATTGTCCGATAAGCAGGGTTGACCTTGAACATATAAAAACAGCATTCTTACCGATACTACTTGGCATATTCCATCCAAGGGTTGATTATGAAAAGGAATCCAGGGAAGACCAAAATAAAAATATATAATTTAACGGATAATAAATTTTGTGATAAATCGAGGTTAAAAAAAATCGCATTGTATGTTTTAAAAAAAGAAAAGTTTTATAATTTAACTTTGGTCAATATCATCATTGCTAATACATCATATCTCAGAGAATTGAACAAAAAATTTTTCAAACGTAATAAAACAACAAATGTCATATCATTCAACCTAGGTGATATAGGTGAGATTTATATATCAAAAGACCAGGTGAGTGTTCCAGGAGATTTGTATTATTATATGGTGCATGGTCTTTTACATATCTTGGGTTACGACCACAGAACAAAAAAGACAGAAAGCCTTATGGATGAAAAATGCTGGGAGTATATAAAAAAATTTTTGTCTGATTAATTAAGAAATTTATGATTCTATACTGGTTTTTGATGGCGGTTTTAATTATTTGCAGCGCATTTTTTTCTGGTATGGAGGCAGCAGTATTTTCTATCAGCAAATTTCGGGTTAAGAGTTTATTGTTTGAAAACATAAAAGGAGCCAGTAGCCTATTCCGGATAAAAGAAGCATCAGGTAAAACCCTTCCCACACTATTACTGTTAAACGATTTGGTTAATATTGGTGCTTCTTCGGTTGCAGCAATCATCATCAGTCAAATACTACAACGTTATCACTTGAATCAATTATTTTTCTATATTTTCGAGATAATCATAATGACGTTTATCCTTTTAACCCTCGGCGAAATCACACCTAAAGTTATTTTTCTAAAAAATGCAGAATTTTTTGGCTTGCGGTTGAGTTTTATTATTGAGATTCTTAATAAAATTACATTACCATTTACAAAAATTTCAAGTGGAATAATACATTTAATTCTACCAGGCAAAATAACTCTTAATGTTTCAGAAGATGACATTAGAAAGATGCTGACCGAGGCCAAAAAATTAAAAATCCTTGATGAAACAGAAGAGCAATTAGGATATAGAATACTAAAATTCGGTAAAGCCCTTGTTGAAGAAATTATGGTTCCGGCAAGTAGTGTTGTCGGGCTCAATATGAATCGAACTGTAAATGAAGCAATTGACTTAATGAGAAAAACAGGACATTTACGTATCTGTGTATATGACAATGAGAATAAGGTAATTGGAATTTTATATGCAAAAGAACTTGTTTTGAGAAAAACCACAAGAAATAATCGGGTTACAGACTTTATGCGTAAACCGTTCTTTGTCCAAAAGACAAAACCGATCGATGATTTACTTGTTGAATTCAGGAAAAAGGGTGTTCATTTTGCTGTGGTATGTGATGAAGGAAACAAATTTTTAGGTATTGTCACACTGAATGATGTTTTCAAATATCTTTTTGGTGAAATCCCCGGAGTCTGATATGCTACTGATCCTTATTGCTCTGTTATTGGTATTATCAATAGGCATCTTTACTTCATCAGAAACCGCCTTTCTATGTGTTGATAAAACAAAGGTTCTCTATGCTGCAGAGGAGAGAAAAACCTGGGCAGTGATAACAAAAACTTTTATGCAGAAATCGGCAGAATTTTTTTCCACAATTCTTATTTGTGAGGATTTTTTAATTGTGATTGCTTCAAATCTAACCGCGATATATTTTATTAGAAATCATGGTGAAAGCTGGGTCTTTTTTTCAACAATCTTTTTATCTATTTTCTCTTTGATATTTGGCCAATTAATACCCAAATCAATTGCTCTGTTACATCCAGAAAGAACACTTGCGATAAACACAAGGATAATTCTTTTCTTCAAGACCCTTCTTACACCTATTGTCGCAATTTTCGCCGGAATAAGTCAGGGTCTTGCCAGTTTATTTAATAAAAATTATTCCAGCGCTGATATAATTCGCCATCAGGACATTATTTTTGCTATAAGCGAATATGAGAAAGATACAAGTTTGCTTGCCGCAAGATTATTTGATTTCTCAAAAAGAAAGGTTTCAGAAATTATGGTGCCGATAAATATGGCGATGGTATGCAAAAAAAGCGAAGATTTCAAAAAATTGTGCCTTGAATCTGAAAGGATATTTAGATATGTTCCTATTCTTGATGATGAAAAAAATGAAGTTGTGGGTGTAATAAATACAAAGGACTACTTTTTTCACGGCTCTGTTCAGATTAAATCGCCATTTTTTATAAACGAAAATGAAAAATGTATGACGGTATTTTTAAAAATGAAAGAAAGGGGTGAGCATATCGCAGTTGTCAATAATGACAAACAAAAGCCCATGGGAATAATAACTATTTACGATCTTATTGAAGAAATTGTCGGAACAATAAGAGAGGAAAATTAAGGCTATTGACTTTTGTCTAAAATTTTATATAATCATTCACATTAGCCAGGGTAGCTCAGTTGGTAGAGCACCGGACTGAAAATCCGGGTGTCCGCAGTTCGATTCTGCGCCCTGGCATTTTTATTATTAAATAATGAATAGATACCTCGGTGAAATTGCTGCACTGGGAACATCCTTTTGCTGGGCATTCGGTTCAGTATTTTTTACAATTGCATCTCGTTTGATTGGCTCAAACGAAGTAAACCGCATCAGGTTAGTATTGGGAATGTTATTTTTGATGTTCACCCACTTTTTACTATTGGGATCTCCCATACCAGTAAATGCAGGTATTTATCATTGGTTTTGGTTTGGGATATCAGGATTAATTGGTTTTACAATCGGTGATACGTTTTTATTCCGTGGATATGTGTTAATCGGACCACGCTTGACAATGTTATTAATGTCTCTTTCACCTATTTTCGGAACAATGCTTGCCTGGGTTTTCCTTGGTGAGTCTTTGAATTTAATGGAAGTTCTTGGAATTATGATCACCATTTCGGGCATTTCAATGGTAATTTATAATAAAAAAGGAACTGAACATAAAAACAAAGATTTTTTTGAAGGTATTTTTTGTGGTTTAGGTGCGGCACTGTGTCAGGCAATAGGATATTTTGCTTCAAAAAAAGGGCTTTTATATAACGGTTTTCCTGCACTATCAGGCAATCTTATTAGAATTATGTCAGGTGCATTTTTTATATGGGTCATTGCATTATTCCAGAAACAAGCCTTCAAAACTATTTCGCAGTTATCCAATAAAAAAGCTGATTTGGCAATCCTGGGTGGTGCTATATTTGGCCCATTCATTGGTGTATGGCTTTCATTGATTGCCATACAACATACTTTTATCGGGATAGCATCTACATTGATGGCACTGCCTCCGGTGATTTTAATTCCTCTTTCGTATTGGATATTTAAGGAGCGGATTACATATATTTCAATCATTGGAACCTTGATCGCAGTGATTGGAGTATCATTAATATTTCTTCGATAAATTTTTTAATTGACAAACACTAAAATTTCAATAAAATTATAGCATATGGGTGATGATTTAAGAAAGAATCTTATTGAAAGGCTTAAACCTCTTTTTGCTCAATATGATTCATACTTTCAAAACTTTCTATCTACAAATCAAAGAATTGACCAGAGCCTTCAAACCAATTCAGAAATTTTGACTGAAATTCGTCATCGATTTAATAACCTATCTGCAACTGTTGAACTCGTTCTTGAA
This sequence comes from bacterium, assembly GCA_036796695.1. Classification (GTDB taxonomy): domain Bacteria; phylum Hydrothermota; class Tepidihabitantia; order SM23-42; family JAOAFX01; genus JAOAFX01. Next base: position 13,359 of record DAIRCK010000006.1, on the reverse strand, counting down.
GGTGTTGATGTATTTGATGCGGAAATAAAAAAGACGCACGGATTGTTGAAAAAAAGTATTGAGAATTTTAATGAGTCAGTTTTAATTTCCGAAAAAGTGAGCACAGACCTGAACAATATTGCAGAGATTTCAAAGAAAATCCAGCTTAGTGTAAGGAAGCTTGCAGAAATTATTTATAATATCAATTTCGTTTCCGAATCAATAGAAGTTGCATCAAGAAATGCCGGAATAACAGCTTTCCATGCAGGCAGGGAGGGAAGAGGTTTTGAGGTAATTGCCCGGGAAATGACGGGTTTGGTTCGAAATGCCCAGGAACCAACTAAGGTTATTCCCACCATATCTAATGAATTATTGAAAAATATTGATGAATTAAATCAGGATTTAAAAAAGATTCAGGATGTGATTGTATATTTAAGAGAAATTGCTGATAAGTTTTTGAATATTAATAATGAATTGCTCAGCCTTATTCCTTATCTTGAAAATTATATTAAAGATATATCTAATAGTGTAGCCATTCAAAAGGAATTACATATAAATTTGCAGAAGGAAAGCGATAAATTGCCTGGTTATGTTGATGATACTTATCGTATTATTAGAACAACCGCCATTACCGAGATGTTTTTAGGTGCATTTTTTCAACATCTCAATAATGTAAAGAACAGCTTAATGATTGCCGAAGACGACACTAATTTCTATTACATATTTAATACAATAAGACATATCCTTAATAACGAGCCTAAATTAGAAGGAGAACAAGAGAAATTTTTCAGCAGTGCATTGAGGAAACTTGAAATTCATACTTCAGAGAGATTGATATTGCAGTTCGTTTCTGAAGCAAAACATCTCAACGAAGTAGTGGGGGTTATTTCGGATAAGATAAAATCCTGGACTAAAATCCATAATTTTGCAAATGAAACATTGAACCGTGCTAAAGTTTTTTATCAGGATATCAGTGAATTGCTCGGCTCCCTGAATGAAAAATCTAATAAATTGAAGGACCTCATTAACAGAGTTGACAGACCTGTCCAGGAATTAAAAAGGATAACTGAGCGCTCCCGTCTTTTAGGTTTATATGCGGGTATAGAAAGTGCACGGAGTGGAAAATATGCTGAACCACTCGGTGTTGTTACGAGTGAGATTAAGACATTATCAATGAGATCCTCTGAATTTGTTGGAAGTATTGATTCAACTGTTGGAGAAATCCTGAAGGACATTAATTACCTCATTTATTGTTTCACAAAAACGACTGAAGATGTTGAATTGGGAAGGGAATCTTTAACTCTTTCAATGGATGCAGTGGCTGAGAGCAGTAAAGTTCTTGATAATCTTTCAGCCCTTTCTCAAGAAATGTTTTCTTCAACCGCTGATATGGTAAATCAGTGTGGAATGCTTGGAGAACATCATCGGAACTTTGATACTGAATATCATAAAATAAGTGAACACTTCTCTTCATATGGAACGATAATAAAATCCGGAGAAGAGTTAACAAAGGGAATGAGGACTGTTATTAATGAATTTAAGAAAGATATTTCTTTGATTACAACCCGAAGAAAGAAAATCGTGTTGCGCGCAACTGAAGACCCGATAACGCTTGACCCTGCGGTAAAGACAGACACTACAAGCCATCAGGTGATTGAACAGATATTTACCGGACTCTATACATTTGACCAGCTTAATCATTTAATTCCTGGCGTCGCTCTTGCATTTACAGTTTCTGAAGATGGTAGGATATGGGATTTTAATCTTAAGAAGGGAGTAAAGTTTCATAATGGAACAGAAGTGCAAGCAAAGGATATAGTCTATTCACTGAATAAAGTAAAAAAGGGTCCTAATGCAAATTTTATAGAGTATCTCTCTGAAATGATTATTATTGATCCCTACCATATCAGATTTATATTGAAATTTCCCTATGTGCCATTTCTTGCGAATCTTGCCTGCGGAGTATGTGATATAGTCCCTTCAGATTTTAATCCAGAAAAGCCGATTGGCTGTGGTCCATATAAACTTGTTGCTTATGAGAAGAAAAAAAGAATTGTTCTTGAGGCTTTTGATGAGTTCTTTGACGGTAGGCCTCCGGTTGATGAGTGCATTATTGAGATAGTTTCCGATGATAAAGAAGCAGTGGAATTATTTAAAAAGGGTGAAATTTCCATTTTAAATTTGACCGCAGATATGCTTCAAGAATTTTCACAGGAAGATGTTTATACAGGACCTGTTCTTTCTACCCAGTATCTTGCTATAAATTTCTCTAAAAAGAGTCCTTTTTTTGATTTGAATGTGCGCAGGGCAATGAATCATTCAATTGATCGTGACTATTATTGCCGGACATTATTGAAAGGCAAGGCTATACCGGCAAACGGGGTATATCCACCCGGCCTCCCTGGATATAATAGCAATCTACAGGGTTACCAATACGACATTAAGAAAGCACGGGATTTAATGCGTCAGGCAGGATTCGGTGGTGGAATACCTGAGGAATTTGTCCTTGATGTCAGAAAAGGTATTGATACATTAAAAAGGGCAGAATTTATAAAAGATTCCTTTGCCAAGATTGGAATCCATCTGCAGATAAATCCCCTGCCTTGGGAAGAATTTCTCAATAAAACTTATAGTGGAAATAGCATATTGAGCCTGAGGGGGTGGGTATCAGACAACGGTGATCCAGATAACTTTGTCCACACATTATTCCATTCCAAGAATTTTGGAGCGAGTGGCAATACATCTTTTTACGCCAATGAGGACCTTGATAGAATGATTGAGTCAGCAAGGGCAGAACAGATCCCGAGACGTAGAATAGAATTATACCAGAAGATAGAGAATTTTATTGTTGAGAATGCGCTCTGGATTTTCATTTCTTATGGGGTTGATTGCTACGCAGTTCAAAAGAATATAAAGGGGTTTACGGTTGATCCCTTTGGTTTGGTTCGTTTTCGCAACCTTTTTTGTTTATAACTATGGATACATTGATCATTTTTAAGATTGCCGATGAAACAGTCGGCTTGGATATTAAAAAGGTGCGGGAGGTTACAGAATTAACTTCTTATGTTCCTGTACCTAAGGCACCAGAATTTTTGTTAGGACTGGTAAATATAAGGGGGGAGGTTGTGCCAGTCATATCCTTACGCAAAAGACTTGGTGTTTCAGGTGATGAACTCTGTAATATACTATTGGTTGTTGAAGAAGAAGATAGAATTGCTGGTTTGAGAATTGACCGCCTTTTGGGAACAAAAAAGATAGACGAAAAACTGATTAATAAGAATTCTGAACTGCTTTCTACAAAAAAAGAAAAAGATTTCTTTGTTGGTGCATATGAGACTGAAGAGAAACCAATTTTGATATTAAACCTTTCCCGAGTTCTTGCAAAGGAGGGATAAAAAAGATATTGACTTTTTCAAAAATTAAGATAAAATTAATTTACTATGGTTATCAGAATAAGGGTTAAGAGTTCATCACCCAGGGGTTTGAGGAAAAAGGAGGTTAAATGAGAATAATGGTGGTGGACGACGCTATGTTTATGCGTCGGATGCTAACCGATATTTTAGAAAAAGGTGGCCATACTGTTTGTGGTGAAGCGTCAACTGGTAAGGAAGCAGTCGAGCGATATAAAGAATTGAAACCGGATCTTGTTACGATGGATATCATTATGCCGGATATGAGTGGAATTGAGGCGGTTAAAGAGATAAAAAAGATTGATCCAAAGGCTAAGATTTTAATGGTATCAGCAATGGGGCAGCAGGCGCTTGTGCTGGAAGCGGTTCAGGCTGGCGCAATAGACTATGTTGTAAAGCCCTTTCAACCTTCAAGGGTGCTTGAGTCTATTGAGCGGATTATGAAAAAATGATTAAGAATTAAAAAGAAATGCTGGAAGAATATTTATCCCTTTTTATTAGCGAGACTGAATCATATATAAAACAACTTGAAAAGGATCTTTTGACCCTGGAGAAAGATAGGAAAAATCGCGATATAATTCTTGAGGTATTTAGAATTTTACACACAATAAAAGGTATGGCACAGACGATGGGTTTTGAAGAACTTGGTAATTTAGCACACTCGGTAGAAGACCTGCTTACTGAACCCAAAACAAGAGGGGAGATCGACGGAAAAACTGTAGAATTTCTTTTTATCATAGTTGATTACTTTTCACAGGTTTTAAAATCAATAAAAAATAATGCTGTTTTGCCATCAGCAAATGAGTTACTTACAATCTGTGAAGAAATCAGGCAAGGAAAGGAAGTTACATTAAAGAGAGGCACTGCTGAAGGTCCGGAATTTGGTGAGATCAGAATAAAGATATCGAAGGTTGATAATCTGTTCAATCTTACAAATGAATTACTCGTTGTAAGGTCACGCCTTGTAAAATTAAGTTCGGAAATAAAAAATAGTGAACTTCAAAATCTTACTGAGAGTGCAGCAAGGTTAATATCCTCATTGCAGGATGAAATAATGCGCTTACGTATGCTTCCATTATCAACGGTTTTTGAATTTTTCCCGCGCTGGCTTAGGGATGAAGCAAAAAAGCAGGATAAAGAGATTGAGTTTGTAATAACCGGTGGTGAAATTGAGGTTGACCGTTCAATCATTGATATTCTTAAGGAACCTGTGATGCATCTTTTAAGAAATGCACTTGACCATGGAATAGAGAAAAAAGGTAAAATAACTTTGAGTGCAACAAGGGAAAAAGAATTTATCAGAATAAGTGTTTCAGACGATGGAAAAGGAATTGACTCTGAAGAGATAAGAAGACTAATTGTTGAAAAGAATCTTGTTGATTATAATACAGCCCAATCATTAGGGGCTGGCGAATTATATAAATTTTTATTAAAGCCAGATTTTTCAACCAAAAAGGATGTATCAAAGGTTTCTGGAAGGGGCATAGGGCTTGATATAGTCAATAAATTTGTTAAGGATTTGGGGGGTAGATTGGAGATAAAATCAGAGAAAGGTAGAGGTTCTACATTTATTATTGAATTGCCTATAAGTCTCGCAGTGATACGTTCATTTATTTTAGGTATGGACAGTCAACGTTATGCACTCCCTCTCAATTATGTGCAGGAAACATTCTATATTGATGATAAAGATATCCAGACCGTTTATAAACATGAACTTATTAAACTAAGAAATAACATTCTACCCCTTGTCAGAATACCTGAAAAATTAAACTGTGTAACAAAGCCAGGGAAAAAATCGGTGCTCGTAGTTGATTATGAAGGTAAAAAAAGAGGCTTTATTGTTGATGAAATATTAAATGAAGATGAGATTGTGGTTAAAAAAACCGACAGATTTTTACCTTCTTCTCTTTTTTCTGGATGTTCAATATATGGCGATGGCAAGCCAATTTTGATTCTTGATCCGAGGGGGTTTGAATGATTGATGCAAAAAATCTTACTGTAAGACAGATTGATGCCCTGACTGAAGTTGCCAATATCGGGGGCGGGCATGCAGCCACATCACTATCCCAATTATTAGGTAAAAAAGTGATGATTCGTGTGCCGAAACTCTATACCGGACAACTTGAAGAAGTGATATTAAAGATTGCCGACCCTAATGATGTTGTCGCATCAGTCTTGTTATATTTCCTTGGTGATTTAACAGGAAGGACACTACTTATATATCCTTATGAAGACGCACAGGAACTTACAAGATTGTTAATGCCAGAAGGACACGAAAGCACAGTTGAACTCCAGGAATCCCTTCTTAAAGAAGTTTCAAATATTTTATCCTGTGCATATATGAATGCCCTTGGTGAATTGCTCGGACTTTTGATCCTGCCCTCAGTTCCAGGGATGATAATTGATATGGTAGGTGCGGTTCTCTCCAGTGTTATTGTTGAATTTGGTAATGAGAAAGACTTCATTTTCTGCATTGAAACACAATTTGATTTTGGTGATTTTAATAAACCTCTTTCTGCCTATTTTCTATTGTTACCGGATAATTCAAGTTTGGAAGTTATGTTAAAAAAATTAAATTTGATATGATATCACCAGAAGAATATAAGGTATTAAAAAGTTTTGCTGAAAGAATCCCGGATAATGACCCCGGGGCACATAACAATCTCGCGGTTGTTTATTATAACAAAGGTCTTTACGAAGAGGCAATCCAGGAGTTAGAAAAGGCACTCAGCATCGATCCCAATTTTACCCTTGCAAGGAATAATTTAGAAATAATTTTGAAGAAATCCGGGAAACTTGATAACAAAGTAAAAGAACTTGCACATCATATTGATGTGGAGCCATTTGATGAAATAAAAACCCTTGAACTTGCCGATACCTACAGAAAATTGAATAAGTATTCTCAGGCAATAATCTATTACCGCAAGGTTCTTGATTTCAATCCAGGTTCTTATGAAGCCCATTTTGGCCTTGGTATCACGCTTAGAAACCTCGGTAAATATGATGATGCCCTGGAGGAGATAAAAAAGAGTTTAGAAATCAAGATTTCTCCTGAAGGTTATCGCCTGCTCGGTGAGATATATTTTAACAAAGGAATTATTGATCTTGCAATTAAAAATTTCCAGGAAGCAATAATGCTTGACTCTTCTTCTGCTGAAGCCCATTTCTTTTTAGGTTTTGCTTTGGGTGAAAAAGGAATGCATAAAGAAGGCAGGGAAGAGATTAAAAAGGCGATTCAGTTGAATCCTGCACTTGCCCAGTTTGAACCAAATCTACCGATTGAATTAAAAGAACACAAAGGTTATCTTGAATTTTTAAAAGAACAGCTTGGAATGCCCAAGAGTTCGGTAAACGAATTCCAGGCTCATTATAATCTTGGTATGACCTATCGTAATAAGGGTCTATTTACAGAAGCAAAAAGAGAATTTGAAGAATCTTTGAAATTCAAGGAAGACGATTCCGAATTGTTCGCCTCGCTTGGTGAGGTCAATCTTTTTTTGAATAAACTGGATGACGCTTATAATTATTTTTCTCGCTGTCTTGAACTTGATTCACTCTCGGTAAGGGGACTCAATGGTCTTGGTGTTGTTTACTTAAAGAAAAACAATTATGGACAGGCTAAGACCTATTTTGAAAAGGTCAGCGCTGTTGATAAGACTTATATACAGGGACTTGCAAATCTCGGTCTTACTTATTATTTATCAAATCAGATAGAAGAAGCAGTGAAGATTTTAAGCTCAGCCATAGAACAAGGTAGTGAAGATGCAAAATATAACTTAGGTATGTATTTTTATAAAAAAGGTGACTATGAGCAGGTATTAAAACTATTTAAAGATGATTCTATTGATAGCAATTTTTTCCGTGGTCTTGTTTATGCTGAACTGGGCAGGGATGATGAGGCAGTTGCTTCGTTTAAGAATATCATCAGTGTTTTACCGACTTATGCAGGTGCGTATTATAACTTAGGTTTTCTACTGATGAAGATGGGACAATTTGAAGAAGGGTTGTCAAATATCAGAAGGGGAATGGAGATAGAACCGAATTATGAGAAAGAAAAATATCGTATTGCGATTGCCCCTGAGTTGTATGAATATGGACTATATTATACACCAACACCAATAGAAGAAAAATTTGAAGAGAAACTTGTTGAGGAGGTTGAAGAATTTTTCCCGACCCTTGAAGTGCCTACACCCCAGGATTACATCCAGGAAGCAGAGAATTTGTTGAAGCAAAATGAATTTGACAGGGCTTTAAATATGATTGATGAGGCACTGAAACTCGTTCCTGAAATGAGTGAAGCAGTTATACTTAAATCCAAGATTCTATTCCAGGCTGGTAATATTGATGATGCATTAAATCAACTTGAAATTTTTACCCAGAGACATCCGGATGATATTGACTCAATTTTAACCCTTGCTAATATGTTAAAGACACTTGGTAGATTAAAACAGGCAAAAGAGAAATATCAGAATCTTTTGACGATACAGCGCGACAATGTTGATTGGCTAAAAGAACTTGCTTCATTAAGTTCTGCCCTGAATGAACTGGATGACGCTTTGATTATTTATAATCAGTTATACGAAAAAAATCCCAACGATGTTTCTGTAAACTTAGGATTATTGAATATATATTTAAAGAAAAAGGAACTGGAAAAAGTGGAAAAATATATTGATTTGCTTGAAAAAGATAAACCAGAAATTTACGATTTTTATGCTTCAGCCGGTTTATATTATCTTGAGAAGAATGAGCGAACCAAGGCAAAGAGTTATTTTGAGCGGGCAATTGAACTCGAACCTTCAAAGCCAGTTCCTTACTATAACCTCGGTATTATTTCGGTGCAGGAAGGAAAATTTGATGAAGCCTGTAGTTACTGGAAAAAGGCGATGCTTTTGAGCCCGGATGAAGAACTGGCAAGCAAAATCACCCATTGTTTGAATATTACAATGGAGATGATGGAGTTTCTAAAACAGGGGATATAATTATGCCTGATGAACTTGCAATGGATTCTAAGGCACTTATATTTGCGACGCTGGCGGATGTGTATTTGACTTCTGGTATGATAGATGAAGCAATATCAATTTTAAAAGATGGCTTGAGTAGAAATCCGAATTATACACTTGGTAAGATAATCTTGGGAAGGGCATATTATCTTAAGGGTGATACAGAACAGGCATTGAAAATTCTTGAAGAAATTTATGACCAGGCAAAGGAGAGTGAGAGTGAAAATCTCTATTTAGGACACATTTACAAAAAAATTGGTGATTATGAGAAGGCAATCTCATTTTATGAGGCAACTTTAAAAATTAATCCTGAAAATAAAGAGGCAAAACAGGAACTTGAATTATTAAAACCGAAAGTTAAGATGGAAGAAGTAGTTGCGACACCGGTTGAACCTGCTAAACCAGTTGAAACGATTACACCGGAGATGGTTGCTGTGCCAAAAGAAGAATCTTCTGCACAAGAACTACCGATTGAGGAAATCATAGAGAAGATGGAGCCTAAAACTGAAATTGTGGTTGAAGAGACGGAGTCAGAAAAAACCCCTGATGTAGTTGTTCAACCAGAGATACCAACCAGGGTAGAAGCCGAATTCAAATCTGAAGTTCAAGAGCCTGTTATTTCAAAGGAACAACCTGCAGTTGAACCAATAGAGGTTACCCCTATTCTACCTGAGATTGGGCTTGAACCTGTTGCAGAGGAAAAGTTAGCTGAAAAGCCAAGTCCTTTTGATGCACTCAATGAGCCGATGCAGAGATTGATAGACATCAAGTCGGTGCAGGGTGCATTTATTTTATCACGGGATGGTTTGCTTATCCAGAGTTATTACAAAGGCAGGGAAGATATTGAAGAACTCTGTGCACTTATTGCGGGTATATTTAATGATGCAGACAATGCCTTCAAATTTTTAAAAGCCGGGAATTTAGAAAAATTTATAATTGAAAAGAGTGATGAGACGATATGTGTTATCACTGCTGGTGAGTCGATTTTGTGCATAATAACAAAGCCCGAGGCAAAACCAGGACTGGTCTTTGTTTATGCACGTAAGATAATTGAAGAGATAAGAAAGATACTGGGGTAAGCTATGAATTTATCACAACTTACAAAAATTCCGAGAGTATTGGGTGCAGGACTGGCAACCTTTGATGGCTTTATTATTGATAGCCAGTTTGTCCATGGTTATGATGCAGAAAAATTTGGGGCAATGTCAGCGAAGATTGCAAATCAAATAAAAAAGAGTTTTGGTAAAGAAAATGCCTCAATAATTCTTTATACTGACAACATCATATTTCTTGCAAAGGCGAAGAATGAAGGGGTGCTCTTTGTAATCGCTGACAAAGATGCAAACTTAGGATTGATAAAGATAAAGTTTGAGAAATTGTAGAGCAAAACTTTAGGTTTGCGAAACACATATAATAATTATCGTATGAAAAGATTCCTAAAAATTCTGATATTATTAATATTCCATATAAATTGTTCTCCCAAACCAAGGCAAAGTGAGAGCAGTTATGATATAGCGCGCAGGCAGATGGTTGAGGAACAGATTGTTGCCCGTGGTATCAAAGACTCAAATGTAATAAAAGCAATGCTCAAGGTTGAAAGGCATAAATTCGTGCCTAAAGAATATGAAAAATATGCCTATACAGATGGACCATTACCAATCGGAGAAGAGCAGACCATCTCCCAGCCTTATATTGTTGCTTTGATGACCGAAGTGCTACAACTTAAAGGAGTGGAGAAGGTTCTGGAGATTGGCACTGGCTCTGGGTATCAAGCAGCGATACTTTCTCTTATTGCCAAAGAGGTCTATACAATTGAAATTATCCCCTCATTAGCAAAATCAGCCAGGGAAAGGTTGGAGAGCCTTGGCTATAAAAATGTATATGTGAAATGCGGAGATGGATTTTTAGGCTGGCCTGAGAAGGCACCATTTGATGGGATAATAATTACTTGCGCTGCCCCGAGAATTCCTGAACCATTGATAGAACAACTTGCCGAAGGAGGCAGGATTGTAATGCCTGAGGGTGATGAATTCCAGATGCTGGTATTATACAAAAAGATAAAAGGCAGGTTGGAAAAACAGGAGCTCATTCCGGTCCGATTTGTGCCAATGAAGGGAAAGATTCAGGAAAAATAGTTAAAAGTATGGTTACATTGCTACACTTTTTAGAAAATGAGACTAAAGTCTCTACTCCAGAGTTTTATCATTAACTTCATTCCATAATTCCATTGACAATTCGTTATTCTTATATAAAATTGAAATACAGGATAAAGGAGGTATTATGAAAAGAGTCTGTGCGATTTTTTTTATTGTCATCCAGACCGTACTCAGTCAGGGATTTTTGAACATCAGGATTAATACGGATAATACTACTCAAATTCAGAATGAACAGCAGATTGTGATAAATCCCACTGATACGCTCAATTTTGTCGCAGACTGGCGCGATTTTCGGGTTGGCTATCGTCAGGTAGGGCACGCTGCATCAATGGATGGCGGCAGAACCTGGATAGCCGAAACATTATTTGTTGAACCAACCTATAACTGGGATTCTGACCCCGGAATGACCGTGGATGCCCTGGGAAATTTCTATGCCATCGTCCTTTCATTCAATTCAACCTCCCAGCCCAATGGTTTTTTTCTGTTCCAATCCACGGATAAGGGCATAACCTGGAGTGCACCGAGGACAGTCGTCAATGGTGTTTCCAATGTATTTGAGGATAAGGAGTTGATTGCCTGTGATAGAACAAATAGCCCGTATCATAATAATATCTATGTAGCATGGGCAAGATTTCTCAACTATAGTACACCCGCGATATATTTTACCAGGTCAACGAATCAGGGATTCAACTGGTCAACTCCGATACAAATAAGTGATACACAGGGAAGTCTGCAATGGCCAGTGCCTGCGGTTGGGGCAAATGGTGAAGTCTATGTTGCCTGGTGTGGTTCTACATCAATAAGATTTGATCGTTCAACCGATGGAGGAATTACATTTGGAGCTGACCGAACTGTCCAGAGTTATGCCTCAATGAACAGATATGTTAAAGGGACCATCCTAACATTTTCCTATCCAGCAATGGATGTTGATATAACGAATGGTCCATATCGGGGTAATATCTATATCGCCTATATGGACAATGGAACAGATGGTTATCCTGATATCTACTTTACCCGTTCCACTGATGGCGGCAATACCTGGAGTTCAAAGGTGCGAATAAACGATGACCCGGTTGGTAATCATATTGACCAGTTCCATCCCTGGCTTACTGTGGATAGGACAGGTTGTATCTCAGTGATATTCTATGATTCCCGAAATGATCCGAACAATATTCTTTGCGATGTCTATCTTGCCCAATCTACTGATGGTGGAGTTACCTGGCTCCCTAATGTTCGGGTTACAAATGTATCATTTGATTTAAGGGCAGGCTCGGATTTTGAATTTGTTTATTATGATCCGAATAAACCACTTGCTGACCAGAGGGCAGGGCTGATCGGAGAGTATAATGGCATTGCTGCTGCGTCAAAGGGTAATCCTGTGCCAATCTGGACTGATACGCGCAGTGGAAACCAGGATACCTATGTCGGTGTTGCCCAGAATGTTGGTTTAGAAGAGTATTATTCAATGTTGTTAAGAAAACCTATGGTCATAAGACCAAATCCAGTGATAGACTATGCTTTCGTGGAATTTGAATTAGAGAAAACACAGAGTTTAAAACTGACTATTTACAATTCTATGGGCAATCTGGTAAAGATAATAAATGCTGGACTATTCAATAAAGGATCCCACAGGTTAAATATAGAAACTAATTCCCTTCCCAAGGGTGTTTACTTTCTCTATTGTGTAGGGCAGAGGATCAAATTTGTTGTGCTTAAGTGATGACAAGGAATTTGTATTGGTGATATAAATGGGAATATCATAAGGGTAATCGATGTCGGGGATGAACATTTGATACCTTTCTATTTTCATCGACATCAATTTTCGCCTGATGGTTCAGAGATTATTTACTATTTATTTTCCTTACAACACAACCCCCTTAACAACCTTACTATGCGAATTGTAATGTGAAGGGACCTTGTTTACACTTTTCCAGTAAGAACTGGTAGTAAGATTGTCTAAAACTACTGGTGGAAATAGCGCAATATCTCGGCTCACTTCAGGCATAATCGCTTTAGCATACTCAATTGGTGTCTTACCGTCAAGATTTTCCCCGGTATGGGTGCGTTTTGTATTGTAATATTTAATCCAACTGTAAGCCATTAAAAATAGAGAATCAGTATCTTTAACCTCAAGCCCATAGGGAATGTAAAATTCCTCATCGTCAGTCCTGTGGCTCCGCTCCACATAACCATTCTCCTCTTTGCGACCTTTATGGATACGGGTAATTTCCGCATCCAAAGGGGCTAAAAGTTGATTCATCCAGGCAAGTTTCTTCCCATCATTACCACCCCACTCATCTCCTCAGTCCGTCTGAATCACTATCCGCCCCTTAACCCCAAACGCACGAAGCCACAAAACCACCAAAATAATAAACGCCCAACCATTCGCAAAACTCTTCTCCTGCCCATAGGCAATAAACCTCAGCCGCGTCCGAATATCCACCGCGGTAAATTGATACAAAGGCACATTCCTACGCCGCAAATCCAAAAAATGGGCATAAACCTCGGCCGGAAGAGTATCACCATCCACCACATCCTTGATGTCCAGCTGAAGAAACTCAAAGGGTTTAAAGTCTAAGGGATTGTATTAGCGCCGACCAGTCCGCCGAATGGTAATCTTTATCCGGGGCTTAAAACGCTTATGCCGTTTCAGGATATTGCCTACCGTGGCATAGGAAATTTTAATCCCATACTTTCGCTTGAGGGTTTTAGCAATCCGCCGAAAACCCCAGTTTGTCTTCTGAAAGATTTCTAAAACCAACTGTTCAGTGGTCTGGGGTGTTTTGTGGGGAGAAGTCTTTGGGCGAGATGAGT
>DAIRCK010000005.1:0-122258 GCA_036796695.1 bacterium | reverse complement strand
TAAATCCTACCGCTACAAAAAATCATTAAAATCCAAGATGTGGGTAAACCTCAGTTAATAAAGCCCTTGACAATCTTATTATTTTAAATAGAATTGAATATGTTGCTTAAAGGAAAGATAGCCCTTGTCACAGGTGGTGCCAGTGGGATTGGGGCTGCGATTGCGAAGAAATTTGTTGAACAGGGTGCCACTGTTATGATTGGTGATGTAGATGAGGAATTGGGTAAGGCAACAGCATTGGCTATGGGTGAAAAAGTTTATTTTTATTATCTTAATATTGCGGACGAACAATCTGTTAGCGGTGCTATTGATAAAATAGCAAATGAATTTGCAAAGATTGATATACTGGTGAATAATGCAGGTATCACCAATGACAGATTACTTGTGCGTATGACAAAGGAAGATTGGGAAAAAGTATTAAATATCAATCTAACAGGAACATTTCTTGTGACAAAGGCAGTCGTAAAATATATGATGAAACAACGTTTCGGCAAAATAATTAATATTGCATCAGTAATCGGTTTGATTGGTAATGCCGGACAGGCAAACTATGCTGCAAGCAAGGCAGGGATAATTGGATTTACAAAATCCTGTGCCAAGGAATTTGCCTCAAGGAATATTACTGTGAATGCAATCGCCCCGGGGTTTATTGAAACAAGGATGACAGAGAAACTTCCTGAGGAAATAAAACAGGCATATTTTAAATTGATTCCCCTGGGCAGGTTTGGTAAACCTGAAGATGTGGCAAATCTGGCACTATTTTTAGCCTCGGACCAGGCAGATTATATAACTGGTCAGGTGATCGCCATTGATGGCGGAATGGTAATGTAACAAAGAAAGGAGAGCAAAATGGCAATATTTGATGAAGTCCGAAACATCATTGTGGAACAATTACATGTTCCACCGGAAAAGGTAAACACTGATGCGAAGTTTATTGAAGACCTTGGTGCAGATTCTCTTGATACAGTGGAACTCATTATGGCATTTGAAGAGAAATTCAATATTCAAATACCTGAAGAAGATGCACAGAAACTTGATACTGTAGGTAAGGCGATTGCCTACCTTGAAGATAAATTAAAAGCACAATGAAACGGGTTGTAATAACTGGTCTTGGCGCAATAACGCCCCTTGGTAATGATGTTAAGACTACCTGGAATAATATGCTCCAGGGGAGAAGCGGTATTGATCTTATTAAATCTTTCGATACATCAAAGCACACAGTAAAGATTGCAGGTGAGGTAAAAGACTTTCAACCTGAAACGAAACTTGATCCCAAGGTAATTAAAAGACTTGATCGGTGTGTCCAATTATGTCTGTGGGCAGCACTTGAATCAGTTGCTGATGCTCAGATTGATTTTGAAAAATATGACAAGACCGAAATCGGTGTGATCCTTGGTTCAGGTATAGGTGGTTTATTGACCTGGGAAGAGGAACATACTAAATTTATGAATCAGGGACCTGCAAGGGTATCGCCATTTTTGATCCCAATGATGATTCCTGATATGACCTCTGGCTATGTTGCAATCCATTATGGTTTAAAAGGACCGAATTACACTACTGTCTCTGCCTGCGCCTCAGGTGCCCATGCAATTGGAACAGCATTCAGGGAAATAAAATTAGGTAATGCCTCAGTCGTCGTCACAGGCGGCGCTGAGGCACCGGTGACACCATTTGCCTTAGCAGGATTCAGCAATATGCGTGCGCTTTCCCGCCGTAACGATGAACCTCAAAAGGCGTGCCGGCCATTTGATAAGGATCGAGATGGTTTTGTAATGGCTGAGGGCGCAGCAGTATTGATACTCGAAGAATTAGAATTTGCAAAGCGACGCGGGGCAAGGATATATGCTGAAATTGTGGGATTTGGTGCTACTGGTGATGGTTATCATATAACCGCACCTTCACCTGAAGGAGAGGGTGCACGCAGGTCAATGGAAAGGGCAATAAAAGAAGCAGGATGTCAGAAAGAGCAGATAGATTATATCAACACCCATGGAACATCAACCGATCTGAACGATAAATTTGAGGCAAGGGCGATTAAAGACCTTTTTGGAACCCATGCTGCAAAGATTATGTTGAATTCAACCAAGTCTATGATTGGGCATACCCTTGGTGCTGCAGGTGCAATTGAAGCGGTCGTGACAGTTCTGTCAATCTATGAGCAAATTCTACATCCTTCAGTAAATCTTGAGAATCCTGATCCTGAATGTGAGGGTTTGAATTTTGTAGTAAAAGAATCAAGAAAGACAAAGATTGATTACGCACTTTCAAATTCATTGGGATTTGGCGGACACAATGCAACAATCTGTTTTAAGAGATATACTGAATGAAACTCTTTGATGAAAAAAGATAGAGTGGTGGTCGGGGTGGGCGGAAATATCGGTTCAGGAAAGACTACAGTAGCAAAAATATTTAAGTCCTGGGGTATGAGATATATTTCTGCGGATCGTATTGGAAAAAGTATATTACCAGAGATTGCCGACAAATTAAAATCACACTTTGGCAATGATATAATCACGGGTAAAAAAATTGATCGAAAAAAACTTCTTAGGATAGTCTTTTCTAATAAAAGAAATTTAAAAATTCTTAATAGCCTTTCTCATCCTAAATTGCTGGAGAAGATAAACAGAAAGATTGATGGCATCCACAGTGGTTTTGTGGTTATTGATGCTGCTCTTCTCTTTGACTGGCCAGAATTGTTGAAAAGGGTTGACTATCCAATTTTGGTTAAGGCGCCGCTTGAACTCAAAAGAGAAAGGGCAAGAAAAAGAGGAATACCAGAAAAGATATTCTACCACATATTGAAGAATCAGAAAAAAGAATTTGAGATGGCGCAGTCAGCAAAATTTGTTATAGAAAATAGCGGCACGTTTAGGCAACTAAAAAGGCAGTGCCAGAAGATTTTAAAGGAGTTAAAAAATGATTGTTGAATGCAGTAGTTGCCATTCAAAATATAATGTTGATGAAAGTAAAATTCCCGGAACTGGTGTGAAAGTTAAATGTCCAAAATGCCAGAATGTGATTCTAATAAAGAAAGAAATTCCTGAACCAATACCTGAAACCCCGCAGGTAGAATTTCCACCCCCACCACCAAAGGTTGAACCGCCATCACCACCTAAGGTTGAACCGCCGCCAACCACTAAAGTTGAAACACCGAAGCAGGTTTCTGTTCCAGAGCCTCCTGTTTCACCTCCACCAGAGACAAAGATTCCTGAGCCACCAGTAGTTAAAAGTCCAGATACTTCACAGGTTGAGGTTGTTTCTAAACCTGTGCCACCGCCTCAGCCTGAGATGAGTGAAGAAGATAAAAAATGGCACGAAAGGGCACGCAGGCTTGCCAAGGCACTTGCTTCAGACCTGGTGTTATACAATCAGGAAAAGGTGGAACAGGGTCTGCGGGATGGAACATTGGTTCAACTTTTGGGTGCGGAGATAAGGCGCTCCTGGGAATACTATTGCCAGCAAATTCCCAAACACATTGTAGAGAGCACTGATTATTTTAAGGAACAGTTGAATAAGATTGTTGGAAAGGGAAAAGAAATATTCAAGTAGTGGTATTATTAGTGAGACTTAAAGAGATATAATCCAGGCAATTCCGAAGTTTGGTTCTGTATACCACCAGTCATCATATCTTATAAAATTAAGTCGACCAAGAAGGTCTATCTTAATTCGTGAATTCACTGAACAGAAACCAAGACCTGAACTTATAATACTTTCCATCTCAGGAAGATAAAAACTATAGGGTGAGGTAAAACCCAAGGTATAACCAGCACGGAAAAATAGATTGTCTGCAATATTTATTTCACACCCCTGGCTTATTCCATTAGAATGATATGTGCGATTGTAGTCATCATAAAATATCCTATGTTTATATTGAATTCCAAGCCGATTCATATATGAGATGCCAAAGCCAACATTTAAGTGTTTATCCCACACCCGAAATTCAGAATGGTAATCCGTCTTTGTATCATAGGATGTGACTGCCCCAAGGGTAATAAACTTATCTTGAAGATTGATTTTGTATAATGTCTTGAGTTTGAATAAAACTTCTTTTCTGGTATCTTCTCCGGCTTTTATCATCTGGTAGTCAAATCTTAATCCCAGATTAAAATCCAAAGTATTATAAATGAGCGGGACAATGAGTGTATTGAATCTTTCAATATTTGTATCATCATAGTTTCTCACAACACTTTTGTGCTCTTCATACCGGTATCCAAATCCTAATGACCAGGGATTATCTTTAAATCGCATAACCAGAGAAGGTTCACCAAAGAGGATGTTTCTGAATATAGTAATGTCGTGTGAATTGTAAGGGATCCTGTATCTTTTGCTTCTCGTAATATAACCGCTCCTAAATCCGGCAAAAATAGTTTTAAATCCGTGTGCAAATATTAATGTATCATAGAAATTTTTATCAGATACTTCTTCTCTACCAAACCAATTGTTATATTGCCATTTATGGTTAGAAAGATTCGCCGAGACGCCAAGAAAATTATTAGCACCAATCCTTTTAACAACCCTTGCTATGATATCACCACCAAAATATTCCTCTTGGCCATACGCCTCTTCGGTCATATCAAAGCCAAAGATCCCAGGGATGAGAATAGTAGATTTGCCGCCATTATCATCAAATATCCCTGCGCCTAATTCACCAAAATCGTAAAAATTTATCTCGTTATTTGAACCTTTAATCACAATATCAATGTCGCCCATTGCGGGAACTCGAAGGTCTGTGGAGTTTACAGTGTTACCAATCTCTATCGGTACGGGGTTGGCGATTATTAATACCGGGGCAAATAGGATGCAGAATATTCTTATGATTTTGCAAAATTTTGGCATTTTGATCCTCTTAAGAATTATAATAAATTAAAATTTTTTGTCAACAAACTATTTAATAGTTTTTCTGGTCAACAGCTGGTTATAAATTATGAGTGTTATTGCAATTGATGTGGTAAAGATTATTACCAGCCAGTGCATCGGGACGAGGTGGATTCTATGGATATTATACCAGTAAATATCAAATGATGTAAATCCCGCAAAAATTTGTATTAGGGAGATTATAATAATCAAAAAATAAAAAGGCAGCGGATTATGGAATTTATTCTGGCTGGTGAAGAAGACAAAAAAACTTATTAATAGTAATATAACCTGGGGAATAATCCCGGCATAAAGGAAAGAGATTTTATTTCCCCATCCATCAGGATTCCCAAAAAAGTCAAAGTGGGTGGCGATTCTATTAGGTAGTTGTTGATAACAGAGTATGACCATAATTAAGACCAGGGTAAAGATTGTATCAGGAAGGAGCAAGATCAGAAAACTTGCCTTATTTTTTACTGGTTCTGGTTTTGGAATCTCTGTATTCTCTACTATGCCTGTCATTGATTCCAACTGTTCTAAAACCCTCTCAGGTTTTTCTGGTGATATGGCATAATATCTTTTTTTTGATTTTATGATTAGTATATTTCTCAAACTGGTCAACTGGCAATTGATATTTCCATATTCCCTCGTGGTAAATATGCCATAATAACCAAATAGACCACCGTTACCCATAGACCTTATCGGTTTTAATCTATTGAAATCTTTAACTTGAATAATTTCTTCAATCTCATTGAGGGGAATAGAAATCTTTCTTCCAATTACCTTTTCAATGATAAAATTCCCTCCCTGAATGTAGTATGACTTCGGACTCAAAAGGAAACTGAAGACTGGTATGGAGATTAATAATATTACAATAATCCATCCATAGGGAATGGGTTTTGTGATAAAAATAATTGAGAAAAAAATTAAAAATGCGGTTGTTATTATGGAGATAAGTAATTCAAATGTATCAAGTTTTGCTGGTTTAAATTCCATAATCACTCCAGGTCAACTAAAAATCTCTTTGCTGCATTTTCAAGTGACTTCTCAGGTGAGCACTCAAGGCGCAATGCCTCTTCAAGGGCTTCGTTAAGATAAATCCTGCCAGTAAACCATTCTTTGGTTTTTGGTTCAGTTCGGGCAAATTCAAGCTGGGCAATGATTCTATCATAATTGGGATTTTCCGAGAGAAAGACCTGGAATCCCGGTAATCTTGTAACACTCTTTCTTGTAGGTAGATAATAACTTGCTTTAGTCCATTCTATCTGTTGTTTTGGTTCTAAAAACCATTTTATAAATTCCCAGGCGAGTTTTTTCTGGGAAGGGTTTGACTTTTTAAACATCCCGATATTCGTTCCGGCGATAACCACACCCTGTTTTTGTCCCTGAGGAAATGGTGCAACACCCATTTTGAATTTTGGCCTTCCTTTTAAGAATGCCCAGGAAACGACTGATGCTGGAATGATCGCAACATTTCCGCTCAAAAATTCATCCTGGCGCTGAAAACCCGGGTTTAGATAGAACAAACTATCCTTCACCAAATCAACCATATAATCCAATACCTTAATCCCTGCTTGGGAATGAAACATCGGCTTTTTTAGTTCCTGGTTGAATAACTCCCCACCTTCTTGATAGAGCATTGAACCAAAATACCAGACATCAATGGGCCAGGATGTGGGCCAGATTTTAAATTTTTTAATCTTCTCACAGGCCATTCTAAATTCAACCCAGTTTTCTGGAAATTTTTCTATGCCTGCAGAATCAAATAATGTAGCATTGTAATAAAACACAGGAAGACTTTTATTAAAAGGGAGTGTGACAATGATGGAATCAAAGGTATTATCTTCAATGAATACCGGGAAAAAATCGGAAATATCAAAAGATGAATCCTTATCAATAAAGTTCTGAAGGGGTTCGAGGTACCCTGCCTTTAGAAACTGGTCGGTCCAGGATTCATACATCTGGGCTATCGTTGGTGGTGAATTTGAAGCGATAGCACCCATAAGTTTCTGTGCCAGGGCATCATAAGAACCCATCTGTGCGGATTTTATCACACCTTCAGGATGGAGTTTATTAAATTCCTGAACCATCTCATCAAGCTTCCTTCCAATCGGACCACCCATCACATGCCAGAAATAAACAGTGCATTTTTGTTCTTTTGTGCAACTGATGAGTGAAATAAAGAGTAGTAAATAAAAGAGTTTTTTAGATTTTTCTATCACCACTCAGGACCTATGGTCAGATAGAATTTCCATTTTGAAGGTTCACCTTTCTCATCAACCCAGTTTTGAAGGTCATTTGCACGGGCAAAATCAAGTTTAAATATCGCAAAAAACAGATTGAACCGCAATCCAAATCCCAGTCCCATCTTCACATCCTTGAAACGAACAGGTAGAATTCCTTCTACTGGTGCAAAGACATCAAATGAATCAGAATAAATTCCAGCAAAATCAGCAAAGAGGACTCCCCTTATATTTTTGAATTCTATGGGTAAAGGGAATGCAAGTCTGAGCCGGTCTATGAATGGGAATCGGTATTCAAAATTAAAGAATCCTAAATCCGCTCCAGTAAATGTATAATAGTCAAAACCCCTTATAGAACCCGGGCCGCCTATCGACCAGAGTTCTTCATCCCTACCAAAATTTCCAGCAAGAACAAGCCTTGAAGCAAGACTTGCTCTTGGAGAAAGGCGAAAATAACGACGGCAATCAAGGATTCCTACCTTTATATCAAAATCACTGAATATTGTAGTATACCCAGTTATTCTTGCACGCACACCATTGATGGGTCCTGTATCACCCCATTTTGCATTATCAAAAATGAAAGAAAGTTCAGGATATGTAAAATTATACGATGTATCTCGGTATCTATCAGAATAGAAATCGTCAAAAAAATCAAACCATTTTGTTTCATAAATTTTGTATTTATAAATGCCGAGTTCGGCACGGAGAAATTTTGTAAATGGATACTGAACAACCCCACCTACACCAAGATAACGCCAGATAACAAGGTCATTTCCTGTGGCAAAGTAGTTAAGATACTGATAAAAGGCAAAACCAAAGTCCATTCTTTTCTTCAAATACCAGTAAACAAAAAATATGTCAGAAGAAGTCAAACTTCCATAAAAATCAGTGCTAAACTGTATGAGATGGTCACCCAGGATATCGCTTAACGCAATCTGGGTCATTCCTGAAAATCCAAGAGGTGTATAATAAGAGGCACTTGCTACAATATAATCAAGTGTAAATTTCAGACAGTATTTTCTAACTTTTTCTCGGTCAATCTCGCCTGCAGTATATGAATTTTCGGCAATTTCAATTTCAACTGAATCAGATTCAATCATATGTTTAAGTGGTTCTTTCAAAACACAGATGTCATAACCATAATTATTATAGTATCCAAATGCAATTTTTTGAAAATCTTTAGAAATAGAAGGATAATAAATGCCGGTAAGAATGTTTGTTCTTTTTACTATACTATTTTCATTTAGTGAGAAATAATAGAGATTATAGGCTGAATCATAATCAGCGACAAAGAAAATACCGGTATCAGCATTGAAAAAAGGAAAGGCTATATAGGTTGTGCGTGGAGTCAGCCTTTTAATATCATCACCATCTTTTAAAAAGACACCATAACTACCATAATGATAATTTTCAGTAGAGTCAGGACGGTCTGAGACAAAGACTATCTTATCTTCGGATGAAATAACAGGAAACTTATCAGCATAGATATCATTTGTTATTCTTTCAACCTTTCCACTTTTTATCTCCATTTGATAGATATCAAGGGATGAATCTTTAAGCCCGCTGAATATAATTCTTTTTCCATCCGGTGAAAATTTTGGAGAATATATACCATTAAGTTTTAATTTAAATTTTTTATAAACCCTGCCATTTTGCGAATTTATTATATAAAGGACATCTTCACCCTGCGCCTTGGCAGCAAAACTTATGTATTTTTCATCCGGCGACCAGGTAATACCACCCTGATAAAGATGTAGACCTTCGTAGCCCGAAGAATATTCAGCACGAATGAGTTTTTTAAGTATTCTTCCATCGATGCTTGAAATTACGATTAACTCAACATTTCCCTGCCGGTCGCTGATGAATGCGATTTTATCTCCATTTGGTGATATTGCAGATGAAGTATTATAGAATGAACCCGTCTTCTTATGGTCATAAACAATTCGGGCAAAACTTTCAAAATTTTCTACAAGTTTAATCTTGGGGTAGTATCTTAATTGATAAAATCTTATCCAGCGCTTATTGAACTCATCAACCCCAATACCAAAGGCACTGATGAATGCATTCTCCAGATTTTTTTTTGCCTTTAAGAGGTGGATAAATTCACTTATCTTTTCACGACCATATTTGACGCTCACATAATGATAGAATGCCTGTCCTTCCTTATATATTATATAGCCACCGTAATTTCCAAGGTCTGAAAGCGGAACGACCTGATTGTTAATAACCAGATCCCGCATATAAATATCTGCCTCCTGGTTCCAGCCCTGAGAGAAGAATTCAGCACAACCTTCCATTACCCACAATGGGATTGAATAAAGAAAATCTCCGGTGAGAATTGCTTCAAGTTTTGAAGGAAAGAATATTACAAATTGAAATACATGTGTTAATTCATGGACGAGTACATGGCGCAGTTCTTCATAATCACCATTAAATGGTATGACCATACGATTCTTTAATATTTCAGTGAACCCTCCGACCGATTCTTCGATTAGTTCAAGGGTAACATTTGTCTGGGAAAAATGATTGGGCGAGTTGTAAAGTATTACCGGGATACGAAATTCAACCTCAATACCAAAATCCTTATTCAATTGTTCATAACCATCTTCCAGTACATCCTGGGCAAAGTGGGCAATCGTTTCACCACCTTCGTAAAAATAGATTTCAAAATGTTCGCTCGATAGAATATTAAAATTGAAATCGCGATACTGTATTTTATTCTGTCCAAAAGATTGATTGAAGAAAACCAGACCTAATAAAAAAGGGGTCATATTTGTTATTATAACTAAAATGTATCCCGAGTCAAGAATTTGTTGACTTTACTTTTTAGTTTATTATAATCATAATATGTTTCTATTAATTGCGGGCTTTTTTTTATGCACTGGAATAATCTTTTTTGCTGGAACAAGACTTTCATTTTATAGTGATGTGATTGCTGAAAAAAGCGGGCTTGGGAGAACCTTGATCGGACTCATTCTTGTTGCTGCAATAACATCCCTGCCTGAATTGGTAAATTCAATCAGTGCGGTTACTTATGCACAGGTTCCTGAAATTGCCGCAGGTGATTTGATTGGTAGTTGTGTATTTAATCTCTTGATAATCGCATTTCTTGATTTGTTTTATCGTAAGACACCTATTTCAAGTGTTGCCCAGACAGGGCATATAATTTCCGGTAGTTTTGGTATATTGCAATTAAGTATCGTTGTCATAAGTCTATTTTTGGGGAAAAATATGCCAGGGCTTGGCTGGATTGGTTTGAACAGTTTTATTTTTATCTTTATCTATATTTTGGGAATGGGGTTGACTTTCCAGTATGAAAAGAAAGTTGCTGAAAATGTAAGCCAGCAAAATATTGAAATTTATTCTGAGATAAAATTAAATAAAGCAATTATGCTTTTTATTATAAATGCACTTTTCGTTATTGTCGCAGCAATATTTCTTCCAAGAATAGGCGAAGGTATTGCTGAAATAACTGGACTCGGACAGACATTTGTTGGTAATATTTTGATTGCTTGTTCTACTTCTCTGCCGGAAACGGTTGTTTGTTTTGGTGCATTGAGATGCAAGGCTGTGGATTTAGCATTGGGTAATCTGATGGGAAGCACAATATTTAATATTGCGATATTAGGGATTATTGATTTTATTTATGTAAAAGGTTCTCTACTTTCTCTGGTAAGTCAAAATCATATAATCTCTGCGTTATCAGCAATAATCATAACAGCTGTGGTGATAATCAGTCTAACTTATCGAGCAGAGAAAAAATATCTTATATTATCCGTGGATGCAATCTTTATTGTTATTATATACATTTTAAATCTGATGATGCTTTATTTGTTAAGATAGAGTTTACAGCAGGCTTGACAAAAATTCATATTAGATTATAATTTATTGACTGGGCAGAACTTTCTAATTCTAAAATAAAAAAGGAGGCTTTATGGCTTTGTGGGCACTTGTGGTCTTTTTACTGGGTGTTTTGGCATTATTGTTCAATATATTTAATATCTTTGAATGGTTTACACCATTCTGGGCGATTATTTTAATGGTAATTGCATTTGCCATGCTCACACGCATTGCCCAGAAAGAAAAAGAGGCAGAAAAGGAAAAACTCGTTGAGAAAATCCAGGAACTTGAGGCACAATTGAGCAAATATGAAAAGAAAGAGGCATAAGGAGATCTTTATTGAAATATTTATAATCAATATTCTGAATCCCTTTTGTAAATCATATATTTAATTCCCATAACAATGTTTGAATTTCATATCAGTAAAAAATGTCGCGATAAATATAAATTTGACAAATTTTTATTTCAATTAAATGGCAATGTGGTATTCACTGATATATCCGCGGTAAAAAAATTTGCTGATAAATGGAACAGTTATAGAAAAGGAAGTGGTAAAGATTTAATAAGTCCAGCGGATCTGAATGCAATGGGGCTTATTGATGAGATATTCCACCTTATAGTCCAGAGATACCAGATAGAAAAAAATCCAGATGGATTCAAAAAGGCATTTGATTATTTGAACAGAAAGATTGGTGAAAAAGAGGTGTTTGATGTCATTAAAGAATTCGTTGAATTATTTCCGCCGAACTCTGTTTATTCAAAAAAGGAAACAGTGGTTGAATATCTCGGCGGTAAGATAGATAATATACCAAATGTTTTAATTGCATTACAGGAAATCTTAATGTTGAACCTGGCAAATGAAAACCCCGCATTTTTACAATTCAAGGAATTATTCGATGATGAAAAATTGAGAAGGCTAACAGAGTATAAAAGAGTTATTATTGAACTTGAAGAATTTTTTAAAACACAGCCAGTTTATGGTCCATATAATCAATCTCTGATTGAACTCTTGAAATCTCCGATTCGGGCTTCACCATATTCTCTTGTCGGACAATTATTATACATAAAAGAACACTGGAGACTGATATTATCGCCAGATTTAGTTGACCACCTCACCGGTCGCATCCTTGTCTCGTTTGATTTTATCCGTGAAGAAAAAAAAGAAAGACTACCTGGTCCGGGTCCGGCAATCATTCCTGAATTTACCCTTGGTACCGAGATTTATACTGATATTCATTATGATGAACCGAGATTCAGCCCTGATACAGAGTGGATGCCAAGGGTTGTTATGATTGCCAAACATACCTATGTCTGGTTGTATCAATTGAGCAAAAAGTATAATAGAGATATAAAAAGACTTGATGAGATACCTGATGAAGAATTGAAGATGTTGAGTGATTGGGGATTCAATGCAATCTGGCTCATTGGTATCTGGGAAAGGAGCAGGGCTTCAGCAAAGATAAAAAGACTCTGTGGTAATCCAGAGGCGATTGCCTCGGCATATTCAATATACGACTATGAGGTTGCCCAGGAACTGGGTGGTGAGGTGGCATTTAATAATTTGAAACAGAGGGCTTTTAACTACAATATCAGAATTGCTGTAGATATGGTGCCCAATCATACTGGGATTGATTCAAAATGGATAAAAGAACATCCAGATTGGTTTATCCAGAGAGATACCTCCCCATTTTTTAATTATCGTTTCTCTGGACCAAATCTTTCTGAAGACCCTGAGCTTGAAATTTATATTGAAGATGGATATTATAATAAAACCGATGCCGCAGTTGTATTCAAACTCGTTGATAAAAGAACAGGAAAAATAAGGTATATTTATCATGGTAATGATGGAACGAGCACACCCTGGAATGATACAGCCCAGTTGAACTTTCTTTTGCCTGAAGTTAGAGAAGCAGTGATACAGAAAATCATTCATATTGCAAAACTTTCACCGATTATAAGGCTTGACGCAGCAATGACTTTGACTAAAAAACATTATCACCGATTGTGGTTTCCAGAACCAGGAAAGGGTGGTGATATTCCTTCAAGAACCGAATACAGTATGACCAATAATCAGTTTAACAAACTATTTCCGAAAGAATTCTGGCGTGAGGTTGTTGACCGTATTGCCATAGAATCACCTGATACATTATTACTGGCTGAGGCATTCTGGTTAATGGAAGGATATTTTGTGAGGAATCTGGGAATGCATCGGGTCTATAATAGTGCATTTATGAATATGCTCAAAATGGAACAGAATAGGGAATACCATCAGGTCCTTAAAAATGTCCTTGATTATAATCCTGAAATTTTACGAAGATTTGTTAATTTTATGAGTAATCCAGATGAATTAACTGCGATCCAGCAATTTGGTAAAGATGATAAATATTTTGGTGTTTGTATAATGATGGCAACAATGCCTGGATTATGTATGTTTGGTCACGGCCAGGTTGAAGGATTCCAGGAAAAATACGGAATGGAATATCGTCGGTCTTACTGGGAGGAGAAGCCAGATGAATATCTAATAAAGAGGCACCAACGGGAAATATTCCCGTTATTAAAGAAACGCCACTTATTCAGTGGAGTGGAGAATTTTCACCTCTATGATTTCTATGATATAAAGGGTAATGTAAACGAAAATGTATTTGCATATTCCAATGGCAATGCATCTGAGCGAATACTTGTGGTTTATAATAATCAGTATCAAGAGGCACAGGGTTGGGTAAGAAGTTCGGAAAGATTTCAGGCAAAAAATATTTGTGCAGGATTGAATCTTCGTTGTCAGGAAGGGATTTATTATCTCTGTCGAGAAAACAGAGATAATCTTTTCTACTTGATAAACCCTATAATTTTTTTAAAACAGGGATGGTTCATAAAACTCGGTGCCTATAAATACCATCTCTTTATGGAATTTAAGGAATTAACGGATAATAAAGATAAAGATTTTAAAAGATTGTATGATTTTTTGGATGGCAGTGGATTTCTGAATATTGACTATGCATTATCCGGGATGAAAATGATAAAGAGGATTATGGATTTGAAGGATATCTCTGAGATTAAAACATTTCTATCCTTTGAATCTCCATTATCATCAATAATTGAAAATATTATAAAAAAACCATTTGAATTAAAAAATTTGATTCTTTATACATCGATCGCCGGAATCATTGAAAGAAGTAATTTAATTTTTGAAGATGGGATAAAATTATCAGAATTTTTTCAATCAAATGAAGTCAAAAATTTCCTAATGAATCATACCTATGAAAATATTGAATGGTTCAATAAAGAAAGACTGGAATTAATGCTTTCATTAATAATCACCGATTTTATTTTTAGAGAGATTGAGAGGCATAGAAAATATTCATCGGAAAAATATGAGGAATTTTTCTTGAAGATCCATCAAATTTTAAATGCCTCAATACAAAGTGGTTATCAATTTCAGAAATTTTTAAATTACTTGACTAAGGAGTAAAAATTAAATATAATGGATTAAAGGAGGTATTATGAAAAAAGGAGCGATTGCTCTATTATCAATCATCGCAGTGGTCTGTGGTTTTGATTTGACCGGGCGTATCGGTATGGGATTGGGTTTTTCACCGGATGTGTATCAAGAATCTTCAAACGAACTGATAACCCTGCCGGTGATTGACCTTGCGGTTACAAGGATTGGATTAAATCCTAAACTTGCTGTTGAACCAATATTTCAGTTCACTTTGAGGAATGCCAATGATAGGACAAGCATCAATCTTGCCATTTCTGGATTGGGCAATTTCCTTATGAAGGGTCATCAAAAGACAAATCTTTATGCCAAGGCAGGATTTGGGTTTATGCTCTTCTCACCAGGTGGTGGAGCAGACACAGAATTTGGTTTTAATCTGCCATTTGGTTTCGGGCTTGAGCACTTTGTAAGTGAACACTTTTCCTTAAACCTTGCAGCACTGAGTGGATTTACTTTCATTTCAAATCCACCAGCTGGTGGTGATACATATATGGAAGTCAGGCTCGGCAACGCCAAACCATTTGCATTCTATATGCTCTGGTATTATTGATAGAAAATTGGTCAGGGTTGAGATACTTGTATATTTAAAAATATCTCAACCCTGTTTTTTATAATTTCTTAGCTATGCCTTACAAATTCTTAGACCACACTGCAGACCTGGGTATTGAGGTTGAAGCAAACTCATTAAAAGATCTTTTTATCAGCACGGCAAGAGCGATATTTGAAATCCAGGTCAAAGGAAGGGTGTTAAGAAAAGAAAAATTAGATTTTAAAATAAAGAGTGTATCATTTGAAGAACTTCTCATTGAATGGTGCAGAGAATTATTATACAATTTTGCTGTAAAAGGATTTATCCCGGCTGAATATAAGATCGAAATAAATCCAGATTATGAATTGAAAGCCCAATTGATCGGTGATATTTTTGATAAAAAAAGGCATCAAATAAAATTAGAAATCAAAAATGCCACTTATCATAATCTAAATTTAAAAAAAACAAACGATCATTACCGGGCAACAGTCATATTTGATGTATAATTTAATCTATTGACATTTTTAAAAAAATAAATATAATACACTATTATGGTATTGGCTTCTCGGGTATTTTATAAAAAAGGAGTAATGGAATGACGCGCCGGGTATATGGACCCGGTCGGGTCTGCAAAATAAACCACGATTCTTACCACAAACCAATCAAAATGATAGAACATACAATAAAATTTACAGGAGGAGCCAAATGATTTGTCTGGTATATAGACCCGGTCGGGTCATGGCATTCCTCAATAAATCATACTACAATTTAGTCTCACGAACAAAAGATTTAATTCATACCTACAAAAATAAATACATAAAAATTTTGAAGTCTTCAACATTGAAAGGAGGTGATAACATCAAAAAAATCATTTACGATATTATTAGGAAAAAATATTGAATAAGCAGAAAGGGGGTAAAAATGAAAAAATGGTTAATCCTTACAGGCATCCTGGCTTGGGCATTATCTTTTGCTGCCCAGCGGATTGTGGTGTGTGAAAATTTCACTGCGACCTGGTGTCAGTATTGCCCTGGTGCAGCCCGGGGTCTGGAAGAAAATTATGTACGAGGTTACGATTCAATAGTCGTAATCTCCTATCATTCATCTACGAGTGACCCATTCTATAGTGCTAAGGCTGCGGCACGTGCGAGTTATTATAGTCTATCAGGTTATCCGACAACCTGGTTTGATGGTGTAAGAAAGGTTGTTGGTGGTGTCCATACAGGAACAATGTATTCCTGCTTCAGGGACAGTATAACATATCGGCTTGGAATACCAAGTCCACTGGTAATCGATCTCACCTGTAATTATGATACTGTTGCCAATACAGGTAATGTAAGTGCAACGATACAGAATACATCAGCAAGTGCAATAAGTGGAACTCTTCATTTTGTAATTGTTGAGAATAATATTCCGTATAACTGGCAGGGAATGACCAAACTCGAATTTCTAATGAGGGATATGCTTCCTGATGCTAATGGTGAGGCAGTCTCTATCCCAGCAAATAGCAGTATAACAAGGTCAAGAAGTTTCACAATCGCATCAACCTGGAAAGAAAAGGATTGCAAGATAGTTGTCTTTGTTCAGGCAAGCAATAGAGAAGTCTATCAGGGGGCTGAAATCGGGCTTGTGCCGATACCGAAAATGGATTACTTTGGAATGAGCTATACCGAGATCAGTGGAAACAATAATCGCTGGGCTGAACCCGGTGAAGCAATAGGGATGTATGTCTATGCAAAGAACTTAGGAGATGGGGTTTATTCTGGTTCTGCAACTGTTACCTGCTCAGACCCTTATGTCACAATAACCAGTGCAACTCCGCAAACTGTGGCGATTGGTCCGGGTGATGTCGATACAGTGAATATCTGCAATTTCAATATCAGTGCTACTTGTCCTACCCCACGTCAGGTGAGTTTTGTTGTAAATTTTGGTGCACATAATGATACATTTCCGTTTATTATTACCAGAACACCAGGCTTTTCAGACGATATTGAATCAGGACAGGGAAACTGGACCCATTCGGGTATTAATGATAACTGGCACATAACGGCCTATAAAAGCCATTCACCAACCCATTCCTGGTATTGTGGTGTAGAAGGTTCCTGGCAATATACTAATCAAAATGATGCATCGCTCATATCCCCATATTTTGTCGCAACCCCTGATAGTTCATTAAAGGTATGGCACCAATACAGTCTTGAAGCAGGCTGGGATTATGGTTATATAGAGATTGATAATGGTTCAGGTTGGTGGAGAACTATTGGCACATTCACAGGAACACAGAGTTCCTGGAATCAACTTATATATCCGCTCACGAACTATAGTGGACAGACTATAAGATTAAGGTTCAGATTTATCAGTGATGCCTCGGTTGTGCAGGAAGGCTGGTATGTGGATGATATCAATGTTCCTACACCGGTCGGCGCTGAGGAAAACAAGAACGAAGATGGCATAACGAAATTCACAGTCTATCCCAATCCATTTAATAAGGGATTACACATAAGATACGAAAATCTGAAAGCCGGAAAAGAATATACAATTTCAATCTACGATGTTTCAGGAAGATTAATCAGACAATGGGATAACAAAGACTTATCAAAAATTGATAATATAATATGGAATGGATACGATAATAATGGAAACGCCTTGCCAAATGGAATCTACTTTGTGAGATTGGATACTGAAGATGGTTCATTGATAGAAAAGGCGATACTACTTCGTTAAAAATGGGCGGGCAGGAGACTAAAAATCTCCTGCCCGCAAAAAAGGAGTGATTTATGAATAAAATTAAATTGTTTGTAATTACCCTTATTTTTGTATTACCATTATTTGGACAATACAGTTTTGATTTTACCTGTGTGAGTGATACATTTCAGACTGGAACAGACTATTTTGTATATTATTTTCGTCTTACCAATACAGGAACATTGCCTGATACTTATGCCTTTGACTGTCGGGTGATTGACAGTGTGCCAGGATGGTTTGAAATCTATTGTGCTGGTGGTCAGTGTGCAGAACCGGGCATCATACTTTATGACTATCTCACGCCTGGTGCAGTAGATACCGGGATTGATATTTCGGTCTATACAGCACAAAATGTCTGGGGAACAGAAAAGATTAATCTCCTTGTTCGGTCTTTACGCAATCCAGGATTAAGGGATTCCATTAATGTCTATGCAGCAATGGAACAAGGGGTCAGAGTGGATAAGAGGAGCGAGGTTGAAAAGGTTAATTTTGAGGTTTTTCCAAATCCCTTTCCGAGCAAAACAACCATTAAATTCGAAATTCGAAATCCGAAATCCGAAACAATTTCCAATTTCCAGATTCCAAACTACAAACTAAAAATCTATGATACAACGGGTAGAATGGTAAAACAATTCAACTTCTGCCATGGCGAGAATCCTCGATTCACAGAAACGGGAAATTTATCCGCCACGCAGTTTGGCGGAAATTATTCATTTAACCGAATTATATGGTCTGGTGAGGACGATTCCGGTAACATTCTTCCTGATGGTGTTTATATAATCTGTATGGAAACCAATGGTTTAAAAGCAACTAAGGTAGTGGTGAAATTAAAATGAAGATATATTTAATATTTCTTATCTCTTTATTCATTTTATTCTGTTCAGAATCTCCAGAGATAAAAAAGGAACCTGCAGGCCGGATTGTCCTTGCTGAATTTTTCACCTTTGCGCGGTGTGTATACTGTCCCTATGCTGAAGAAGCGCTGGATAGTTTATCAAAAGAATATGGTGATAGTCTTGCAGTAATTGCTTATCATCGCCGTGCCCTTGGTGATACATTGAGTCCATCTTATGTAGCAGTGAGAGAATCCTTATATTCAATTCAGACTTCTCCAATTGTTGTATTTGATGGTTTACACAAGGTCCAGACTGAAAAGCCTGAAGATAACTATCCCACATACAAAAATTATATCATAACTGAACAGGGTAAGACTACGGCTTTAAAATTATCTATTGAATCAAGGATCAATACCTATTCAGTCCATTTAAAAGTAACTATAATTCCGATTGATTCTATTGAATCTAATAATTTCAGGTTGTTTCTGATATTAACTGAAGACAGTGTCTATTTCAAGCAGATCGGTGCGCCTGATTCCATATTCTATTTTGTGATGAGAAAGATGATTCCTGATGAACAGGGTATACAAATAAATCCAGTGTATCCTGATTCAATTATAAAAGAAATAGATTTTAATCTTCAGTCGAACTGGAAAGTTAATAAACTGGGTATTGTTGTTTTTGTTCAGGATATGGAAACAAAGGAGGTTATTCAGGCGATTACAAAACGAAAAATTATTAGATAGAATTTGTTTTATATTCCAAGATTAAGAAGATATTATGTTCAGATTGTAATATTGAGACTTAAGTCTTTAAATAATATGTGATCTTATCTCTTGACTTCAGATAAATTTTTAATATACTGATATAATGATTTTTGTGCCTGACTGGACATCGGTTCAAAGAGGAGCGCGGAAATGATTCGCCGGGTATTCAGACCCGGTCGGGTCTGCGCAAACCAGGCGAGATTAACTCCTCAAAAAACCCTTAACATAAATTCTAAATTCGTATTTTTAGTCAATCTAAGCCATTACAATTCGTTATTTAACCATTTAACCAATTACCATTTAACCAACCACAGGAGGTTTTATGCCCAATCCCTGGGATAAGATAGTTGGGACCAAGGAGTATAATAAAAATTATGAACGATTGATAAAGGTCGCCCGGC
The DNA here is from genome assembly GCA_036796695.1 of bacterium. GTDB lineage: Bacteria > Hydrothermota > Tepidihabitantia > SM23-42 > JAOAFX01 > JAOAFX01. Next base: position 102,547 of record DAIRCK010000005.1, on the reverse strand, counting down.
AAAAGGGCTATGTCTTTAATAAGAAGATAAGCCGGGTGAAAAAAGTGATAGGTCTTATGACGATGAATTATCTTGAATATGGAAAATATTATTGTCCGTGCAAACAGAGTGAGCCCTTAAATCCAGAAAAAGATGTGCTCTGCCCCTGCCCAACACTGGATGAGGAAGTGAAAAAAGACGGACACTGCTTCTGTGAATTATTTTACAAAAAGGAGAAAAAATGAGAAACCCAACCCTTACCCTCCTCTTTTAAAGGGGGGAGGAAAAAGGAGGGGGTGAAAGGAGGTTTAATGCCTACTCTCCATAACTATGAAAAGATGTGGCAGGAATTGGGCCTTGATGTCGCATTACATAATGAGGTCCTTGCGTATATCAACAAGGGTTTTCAAAATACAGTGGGTAAACAGAAGAATAGACCGAAGACAATGGAGTATTTTGATAATGTTCTTCACGAGTCCCACGGCGGCAGGGTTGCTGAATTACTTGGGGAAAAATCAAAGGGCAAAAAGATAGTTGGATTCTTCTGTATATATGTGCCTGAAGAGATTATTATGGCACTGGATCTGGTTCCTATTGCCCTATGTGGGGGCACAAATTTTTCTGTGCCCTACGCAGAAAAGACCCTGCCCAGGGATATCTGTCCATTAGTAAAATCCACACTCGGACTTGCATTCTCCAAGACCTGCCCTTATGCACCGATAAAGAGTCTGGCAGTTGGTGAGACAACCTGTGATGCAAAGAAAAAGGTCTGGGATATTTTAGCCCAGAAAGTAAACTTCCACATTATGGAAGTGCCCCAGAAAAAGAATGTGATTGATGCCCATCTCTGGGATGATGAGGTCCATTTATTCGTTGAAAAACTTGAGAATCTTGCTGAGAAGAAACTTGATTTTATCAAATTAAAAGAAACGACCGAAATAATGAATAAGAAAAGAAAAGCACTCCAGCGCCTTGCAGAATTAAGAAAAAAAGAACCTATTCCGATAAGCGGTCTTGATGCCCTTGTGGTGATGCAGGCCGCATTAAATGATGAACCGGTCCGTTTCACAAAAAAAGTTGAAGAATTGTGTGATGAACTTGAGGAAAGAATAAAAAAGGGAATATCACCATTTTCTGATAAGGCAAAAAGGATTATGGTCTCTGGTTGCCCTTCAGTGATGGGAAACTGGAAGATTCATTCTTTAATAGAAAGTTCAGGTGGTGCAGTGGTCGTTGATGAGACCTGCACAGGTGTGAAATATTTTAAAGACCTTGTGGATACAAATAAAAATGATTTAGAAGGTCTGTTGAGTGCAATTGCAGATAGATATTTGAAACTCAACTGTTCCTGCTTCACACCGAATAACGACCGTTTGGAGATGGCAAAAAATCTTGCGATAGAAGGTCAGGTAAAGGGTGTTGTCCAGTATGTCTTACAGTATTGCCATACCTACAATATTGAGGCAATAAGGGTTGAAGGAACACTGAAACAGGCAAATATACCGAGTATAAAGATCGTCACTGACTATTCAGAAGAGGATACTGCACAAATACGCACGAGGATTGAGGCATTCCTGGAGACTTTGACATAATATAATGGGGCAATTGGGGGCAATTGAAGGCAATTGGGGGCAAAAAAGGCAAAAATCCCCCTTACTCCCCCTTTCTAAAAGGGGGACAGAGAGGGGGATTGTGAAATGGATAGCGAGAGGCAATTGGGGGCAGGAATAAGGCAATCGGAGATAAAGGAAGGGAAATAGAAAATGGTCAGTGCAGGCATTGATATCGGTTCAAGGACGATTAAACTTGTAATTCTTGAAGACACAAAAATTGCTGATTACTTGATAACCGATACTACAGTTGAGCCGATGAAAAGAATAGTTGAGATAATAAGAGATAAGAAGTTTGATAAAATGATTGCAACCGGCTATGGACGGTATTTAATACAGGAAGCCTATGATTGTCCAATAATCACTGAAATAAAGGCTTATGCAACAGGTGCCTATTTTCTTTTTCCCAGTTGCCGCACCGTAATTGATATAGGTGGCCAGGATACAAAGGTAATAAAAATAAGAGATGGCAATGTGATTGATTTTGAGATGAATGACCGTTGTGCTGCAGGCACCGGCAAATTCCTTGAGGTTATGGCAAATACCCTTGGCTATACAATAGATGAATTTGGTAAGAATGCATTAAAAGGAACAAACTCAATCCCAATAAATTCTATGTGCACAGTCTTTGCTGAATCTGAGGTCGTTTCGCTCATTGCCCGGGGCGAGGATAAAATAAATATTGCCTTGAGCCTGCACCACTCCATTGTCAACCGCCTCTTACCAATGGTCAGCAGAATAAATCCTGAGGATGATATTGTCTTTGCTGGCGGTGTGGCAAAGAATCCCTGTATGGTTGAACTGTTAAGAAAGAAACTGGGGAATATATTGATCCCTGAAGAACCCCAGATAATCGGCGCCTTAGGCGCCGCAATAATTGCGAAAGGAGGCGGAGAATAGAAATACCTAAATACCTAAAATCCAAAATGCCTAAATTCGCTTCTCATCCTAAAAATGATGTAGGGCAAGGCTTTAGCCTTGCAAAAAGAAGACTTCATCATATGCGGGTGGCGAAGCAACAAGAAAGGGGGTAAAATGAAATATATAGTTATTTTCTTTATAATTCTATTTGCCATAAATACAGGTAATGCTGCTGTTCTGCCAGTGTTTGGTGCAGACCTTGCAGCTAAAAATAAGTATGTCTGGCGTGGACTTGTATTTAATGATGAATATGTATTATGGCCAGATATATGGATAAACTGGTATGGTTTTACTCTAACTGGCTGGAGTTCTATTGACCTCACCAATGTTAAAGATAAACAATTTGAAATTACTGACCTCGCTTATTATTTCGAATACGCACATTATTTTGGCCCCATATCCTCAACGATTGGCTATGTTCATTACACATATCCAGGGTCAGCGTATGGGCCAACATCTGTTGCTACCGGAGAAATTTATGGTAAAGTTGGCACAAATGTTAAATTGAGTGAAATTGATATTAGCGTAAACTATGATATAAAAGAGGTAAAGGGTTTTTACATATCTTCAGGAGTAAACAAAGAATTTTCATTTGGTTCGTTTGTTCCAACAATTGCATTCTCACTTGGTTACGCAGATAAAAAACATAATCTCTACTATTTTGGATTGGAAAAGTCTGGACTGACTGACTTCAATAGTTCGTTCATTATAAAATTTATTCCTCCTTCACCTCTCGGAAATTTTACTACAATAACTGGTGACATTAATTACACAATTGTAATTGATAAAGATCTTTCTGATAAGATAAAATCTTACAGCACTGATAAGAATTTCCATTTTGGTCTTGGGCTAAACTTCTATTTTCCTTCCGGGGGTGATTGATGAATTCACCGGTTCCTTTCTGGATTGCCTTTATTGTTTACTCTCTCTTTGTGATGCTTATCGGTTATCTTATCTGGCGCAGAATCCATACTGATACTGCAAACCATCAGATTCTTGATTTCTGGATTGCCAGTCGCAGATTTCCAGGCTGGCGATTAGCAATTTCCTTGACTGCAGGATGGCTGATGCTTGGCTGGTTGGGTTATGGTATGTCAATGATTTATCAGATGGGTCTGTCAGGTGTATGGATTCTTCCCCTCCCCTGGTTTATACTATGCTTTATAATAATCTGGATGGTTCCGTATGTTCGAAGATTTCCAGCGATATCCTTACCCGAATCTATGGAAAAACGGTATGGAAAATTAACCCGGCTCATAATTGCGTTATGCTCAATCTTTGTTTTTGCATCCTGGACCGGGGCCGAACTTTTTATGGTTGGGCATCTTGGAGCACCATTTTTGTGTATATCACATAGTCTAACAATGATTCTGGTTGTTATCCCAATTATGGTTTATACCTATTACGGTGGATTCAGAGCAGTCGTATTGACCGACCTTGTCCAATTTATCTTTATGGCATTATTTATTCTAATTTTGGGAATTGTTAGTTTACATTTCGCGCAAATGGCTTCAGGTGATAGAATCATAAATTGCCTGGCACAAACCCCAACCCCCTATTATGGTCCAGGCACGATGTTCAAACTCTTTGCCTGTGGCATTGCAATGCCAATCATACTACTATTCGCATATCTACCAGGATGGATGATTGAGCAGGATTTGCTCTTAAGAATCCAGGCTGCAAACAGTCTAAAAGAAGCTCGTAAAGGTGCGTGGTTTGCACTTATCTTAATCACCATCTTTGTTATTGGCATACCCACATTGATTGCATTTAACGCACTGGTTCTTTTTCCACCAGGGTTAGAGTCGAGTTCAATTGCAATTGGTGATGATGCAACGGGTATTATCTCAGCCATAATTTTGAAATATTTCCCGGTCTGGGGACAGGTTCTTATGTTTGTGGGACTGATTGCTGCTCAGATGTCGACCGTAGATACATTTGCCAATGTAATTGCGCTACCACTAACTTATGATATTGTTCAACCAGGATTAATGAAGAATCTATCCAAACAAACGATTGTAAAATGGTCAAGAATTCTGTCAGTAATATCCATTTTAATTGCTTTAGTGTATGCATTAAATGCGACTTCATTGATGGATGTATATATCCTATCTTCAGGAGTCCTAACCGCATCTATTGCAATCCCTGCGTTTGCAATGTTCTGGAAGAAATCAAATCAACTCGGTGCGATACTCAGTGCATCATTGGGATTTATAGGCAATGTGATTTTCTACATACTTGAATACCACATCTGGAAACATAATTTTCAACCAAAATGGTTTGCCGACACATATCTCGGCTATATAATTGTAGGGCTGATTGGCTCAATAATAGGACTCCTTATTGGTTCATTAATTGGTAAACCACCAACCTCTGAACAACTATCAACAATATCACCCAGACCACTTGAGGGTGTTGAAGTTTTTGATATAGCAAAATAATGAAAGGGGGTAATATGGAGATATACAGAAAGGACTATACAATAAAGGATGTTCAGGATGTCTATGATGGACCCGGTGGACTGCTCTGGGAAGCAGTTATGGGTGAGCAGATTCACTCTGGTGGTCCAGAGGCAACCGATGTTCTGGCACAAAAACTGGGTTTAAAGCCTGGAATGGTCGTTGCTGACCTGTGCAGTGCGCTCGGTGCACCAGCAAGGCATCTGGCAGGCAAATATGGGGTATATGTGAAAGGGGTTGATGCAACAAAGACTATGCTCCAAAAGGCAATGGAAAGGACAAAGGCTGCGAAACTTGAACATATGATTGAATACTATGAAGGGAATGTCCTTGACCTCCCATTTAAATCTGAAAGTATTGATGTAGTGTGGGGCCAGGAAGCCTGGTGCTATGTTACGGACAAAGAAAGGCTCTTGCGTGAGGCGTATCGGGTATTAAAACCCGGTGGCAAGATTGGTTTTACAGACTGGATTATTACGGGCAATATCACTCCGAAGGAACTTGAACCACTTTATGATTCAATGGCATTTCCCTATATGGAATCATTTAACGGTTATCAGGAATTGATGAAGAAAGTCGGATTCAAGGTTCTTGAGGCAATTGACAATACTGAAGCATTCGCCAAACATTTTGACCAGTATTATGAGATGGTCACAGTTAAAATGAAACCCGATATATTGAAAAACTTTGGTCAGGACCTTTATACTTTTGCCGAGAACCTTGTCACCATCTGGCGCAAGGCTGCGCACGAGCACAAGGTCGGCTCCGGGCTATTTATAGGGCAGAAACCATAAAAAAAGGAGGTAAAATGAAAAAACTGCACGCCCTACTCATAATAGGATGCATAATAATTGCATCCCTTTCTATCTTCTGTAAAAAAGAAGAAGAGGAGGAAGTTATAAACCCAACTCCTCTCAATCCTGTGGTGGTTGATACAGTGAATAAAGAGGTCAAGATATCCTGCGTAGTCAAGAGGATGTGGATAGATGATTCAGTGGCAAACCATAACTGCATTGTATCAAAATATGGTTCAAATGCAGGGAGGGCGGTCCTCGTATCCAATGCGCACCATGCGGATTTCTATGATGCACTTATTTCGATCGGTGCAAATCCGGGTGTAGATATTGGCGACCCTCCAGATACAAATGGCGTTCCTACCGGAACTGAATTTAAGGTTCTTGTGAGATTTGATGGTGATACGACAGCATATGATATTAATGAACTTGTTGAAGATTCTTTGGGTAGGGAGTTCAAGTGTAGGATGCACAATAGTTATACCCGTGCGGTATCAACGAATAAAGGTTGCATATACTGCTACACAACCTGCAAGACGAGCATTACGAGCAATCCATCTTACACAGCAAGAGATTACTATTATAGCGGAGTTAAATGGCCATTCAGACCAATAAAAGATAAATGGCCTGCTGAAGGCACACATGCAGTGGTAACCTTCAAGAAGGTGCAATAGTTTAAACTTAATACCGGGGGGTGTTTAAGGCACCCCCCGGACAAGGAGGTAAATTGGGCCGTTTAATCAAAAAGAAATTCCTCTATATTGCGTTTATCCTATTATTGATGCTCTTATCATGCAAATCAAAGGATGAGGAATCTCCGGTAGTGGAGTTGGTAAAACCAAGGCAAAGGGTTGTTTGCAATGTATGTGAAGTTCTGGTTAATGCAAATGATAATGTCGGAGTTGTAAAGACTGAAATCTATCTTGATAACCAGTTAGTCCAGAGTGCTGATGATTCAATATGTGTTTATCAATGGAATACCCGTAGTGTGTCTGATAATTCTTCTCACATAATTTATGCCTATGCCTATGACCTTGAAGGTAATAAAGGGTATTCTGATACTGTAAGTGTTATTGCATTTAACAATCTTGATAATACAGAAATATTTATCTGGCTTTATGACCATTTAGATGTTTTTTACGATTCTACAATTCAGCAATCCATTGATTGTTCATACTGGCTTGAACAGACAATAATTGCCAATGGGTATAATTGTGATAAACTCTATTTTCTGCCACCGGATTTGAGTTCCTATAAAGTTGGTTTTGTGACCTTAGGCTGGGAACGTTGTTGAGGGGACTTTTCTATTATCGCTCAGTCTGAGCGACAGGCTTTGACAGAATTCCTTGATGCTGGAAAAGGGCTATATATTGAGGGTTGCGATTTTGCGGCACAGAATGATACTACTCAATTGTTACAGAGATTTGGATGCGCATTTGGAGATGGTGGACTGCCCAAGGATAGTGGAAATGTGAGTATGATTATAGGGCAGAGTTCGTCACCAGTAAATGGTCTTGAGTTTGGCTATCCATTCAAACAAGATCCAGATAACTTTGTTGATTATTTAACACCCCAGTCTGGAATACCTATGTTCAAATCTCAGGATAGTTTGACCCGTGTGGTATGCTGGTCAGGTTCTTCAAATAATTATCGTGCAATCTGCTCGGCAATAATCTTTGGAGCATTAAAAGAGGCAGCAAACAATAAAAATGAATTAATGCTCCGATATTTAAATTATCTTTATAAAAGGAGGTAAGATGAAAGTTAGAAGCCTCACTTTTATTTTATTGTTTTCTTTGCTTGGATTCATCGCCTGCAAGGAGAAGCAAGAAATAACAGACCCGACTCCGGAAAAACCCCTGGTTGTTGATATGGATAAAAAAGAGGTCAGAATTGCAACAAGGCTTAATCGGATGTGGTGTGATGATTCTGTATCAAAGCACAACTGCATAGTTTATCAAAATGGTATCAAAAGTAGTAAAGCACTTTTCCAGTCATACTGTTCACATGTTGACTTTTTTGATGCTCTAATTGACATCGGTGCAAATCCTGGTATAGATATGGGTGATAATCCTGATAGTTCAGCAGTGCCGACAGGGAGTAAATTTGAGGTTACTTTCCGCTGGGATGGTGCACCCAAATCATATACATTGAATGAACTGGTAAGTGATAGTCTTAACCGTGGCTTTGAAATCAGAATGCATAATGGACGTCAGCGTGCAATTGATACCAATATGGGGTGCATAATGTGTTACAATGCCTGTAATATCAGTGTAACGAGCAACAGTACCTATAACTGGGGTGAAAAGCAAATGTGGGTTTATACATATAGACCTAATCCAAGCCTTCTTCCAAAGGACTCTACACTGATAATAGTAACTTTCAAACTCATTGAATAGATGGTAAAAAATAAAAGATTATTTCTATTCTTCTGCATAATCTTAATCATTTTTATATCCTCCTGCGCCAGTGTTTTTAAAACACCATCTCCGATGACCAAAGGCGAGTTGATGTTTGTTGATGAAGATAAAGATGTTGATTTTTTGAAGGCTGAGGAGACAGTTACTGAAGGTGGTTCTCATTCTGGTTGCCCGACTTGACCGTAACCAAAATAACTCAGAGTTCTGAGCAGGAGAAAAAAATGGTTAAAAAAATAGAAATAAAGCATACCATAATACTCGGGTTTCTGATAATATTGTCCATTGGATCTCTTTATGGTGCAGGACCAACACTCGATGCCAATCTCAAAGGTCGCATTGATCTTAACTACCAAGTTGGCTTATCTCAAATGCCGATGCCTGATGAGGACGAACCCGATACTGCAGATTTTTTAATCCCGAATCATAAGACAATGTTCCGTCTGCGTCGGAGATTTACAGAAAAAGATATATGTGTATTGAGATACGAGATGCGTGAATATAATCTTCGGGAAAATTCTTATCGCCGTTTTATAAAACCAATAGATTATGAATTCGACCATCGTATAAAATTGGGAATGGGTTATGCTACTTCACCAAAGTCATTCCCTTATTTCTTTTATGAATACCTGAAATCCCTTGAAAATCTTGAGAGCCACTCAGGTGTATTTGGCGCACGCATCAACCCTGGACTGGCCACGATGTTAGAACCAACATATACACTTTCTATGGTCAATGGTAAAATATTCCACATCATTATCCTGAGATGTCAGCAGCTCATCACTCCTCGCACATACTTAATGTTGAAAAACAGTTTTCTGTTCCCCAATTTTGCAGACCCTGAAGCAGAGATAACCTGGACCAACCAGTTTGAGCCATTCTTAGCCCATCGAATTGGTGAGAAGACTGCCTTACATATTGGGTATCGTCAGTTCAACAACTTCGCGGGTACTGTTTCCTATAATATCTGGGCACAGTTTATCCAGCAAATCACAAAAAAGAATATTGTCTGGACAAGAATCCGCACCTATTTGCGACCTCCAAAATCCAGTGAAGAACAATATTATCGTTCAATGAGTTTTGAGATTAGAATCGCACAGAAATCGCTCTCATCAAAAGGTAGTCTTAAAAATTGCACATTGAATTTATACAACATATTTTTTAAGAATAATAAAGAAATCTGGGCAAATGTTACCGGCATAGAATTGAATTATGTGATGCCGAAGTGATTATAAATTTAATAACTGGAGGTTAAAATGAATAAAAAATTTTTATTATCACCAGGACTTTTACTCACTGGTGGCGTGATGGGGTTCCTGTTTGCATTCCTTGGAAAAATGGGTAATCCTGCAAATATGGGAATATGTGTCCTTTGTTTTTATCGCGATATTGCCGGTGGAATTGGTTTGCATAAAATCCCAACCTTGAGTTATTTAAGGCCAGAGATTATCGGTTTTATTTTAGGTGGCACAATCTTTGCTCTTTTAAATAAAACATTCCGCACAACCGGTGGAGCAAAACCTTTGATAAGATTTATCATCGGGATTCTTATTGGATATAATGCTTTGATATTTTTAGGCTGTCCAATAAGAATGTTTGGAAGAATTTCGGCTGGAGACTGGACCGCACTTGCTGGCCTTGCTGGTGTTATCGTTGCAATTCTGATATTCAATCTATTTGTTAAAAATGGCCTTGATATGGGTCGTTCATCTGAATTAAAAACGGCAAATCTTTTAGGCTGGATAACACCGCTCTTTGCTGTTATCTTGTTGGTTTTACTCATCTGGGATCCGAGCGGAATAAATAGACGCCATACTGCCCATGCACCAATAGTTATCTCGCTTATTGCTGGAATCTTGTTAGGAATACTCGGTCAGTGGAGTTCGTTCTGCTCACTCGGTGGCACCCTTGATATGGTAATGATAAAAAGTTTGCATCGTGTACAGGGAACGATTGCCTTTCTGATAATTGCCTTTATAGCCAGTTTAATCTTTGGACAATTCAAACCTGGTGCCCATCCTGTTGCGCACAATGCAATCCTCTGGAACTTTCTTCCTATGTTTGTAATCGGACTTGGTTCGGTAATGATTGGAGGATGCCCTTTCAAACAGACTATTATGGCAAGTCGGGGGAGTATTGATGCACTCATTGCAATAATCGGGATACTCATTGGGATTGCCATTGGCCACAATCTTTCCCTTGCCGCCTCACCTAAAGGAGTGCCGGTTTCAGGTATGATCGGGGTAATTATATCTATTTTGATAATTTTGATAATAGGATTACTGAATAAAGGAAAGAAATCAGAGTAAAGATAATCAGATAAGAAATTTTAACATCATACCTTCTTCTTTCAATCGTTTTTCATCCAAAATTGATATAGGCATACTGCTGTATTTCTGCAATGGCATTAGAGTCTAAAATTTTGCAACATCTCTCCGCCTGCCTAAAAAATGTTGCAAGGTGAGGTAGGTCGTAATAGAATACTTGCGGATTTAAAGAAGGATTAACTTTTTAACATCTGCTAATTTGAACAATGGAAAGAGTTATGCCTTTCGTTTAAAAACTCAACCTTTGGCGATTTTGATGTTTATATAATTATAAAAATGTGCAATTATAGAATTGCTTATCAATTGGAGTAAGTTTAGGTAAACACAAATTTTCCTTAAGCGAAGTTCGGAATGGGTATGAAATCTTAAAATTCTGGATATTGTCATAATTGATTTTTTGGATAGAATAATATAAATAGAGGAGGCATCTTGGATTATGGGCAGATTAAAAGGGCAGTCGTTGGTTTTGAAACGGAAAAAGTTAAAGAACTGGTCAAAGAAATTTTAAATAAAGGGTTTAATCCGAAAGAAGTTCTGGAACAAGGACTTATTGCAGGAATGAAAGAGGTTGGTAGATTATTTGAAACTAAAGAGTATTATGTGCCTGAGGTATTACTTGCATCTGAGGCATTTTATGCAGGGTTTGAATTGGTGAGCCCACTCATTGCAAAGACCGAAACAGCAAAAAAGGCCAGGATTGTTATCGGCGTTGTCCAGGGAGATATCCATGATATTGGCAAGAATATCGTAAAGGTGATGCTTGAGGCATCTGGTTATGAGATTATAGACCTGGGCAAGGATGTGCCAAATGAAAAGTTTATTGAAATCGTGGCACAACAACAACCGCAGATTCTTGCATTGTCTTCTCTGATGACGACCACAATGATACAGATGGAAACAGTCATTAAACTTTTGAACAGGAAGAAAATCCGTAAGAATGTTAAGGTGATTATTGGTGGTGCGCCAATAAATCAGGAGTATGCGGATAAGATTGGTGCCGATGGCTATGCTCAAGATGCGTCAGGTGCAGTAAAACTGGTGGATAGGTTATTAGGAGTTAATTCGTAAGAATTTTATGGGATTGATGAAATCCTTGCGGATTAGCTCCGAGGATAAAATTAGAGCGGTGATTGAACATAGAAGAAAGTTTGCAGTCTTTCCTATTGTCTGTGCAGACCACTGTGCCCATCTATTAAACAAAAATTTTAAAGATATTGCTACGGATGGCAAAAAACTTGCTGAGGTTCTTGAATATGGCTATCGGTTATACAACTATGATATGGTTCTGATTTTTTCTGACCCTTATGTCGAGGCAGAGGCAATGGGATGTTATATTGAATACGCACCCTACCCAAAATTGACCGGAGGTAAGGACTTTCAGCCACAGCATAAAAAGAAATCGGGGTTAGAAACCCCTCCTACAATTTTTATAGAAACCTCAAACCTTAACTCCAGGGATAGAACAAAAGCGATAATCAACGCCGCTAAAATACTGAAAAAAAATCTTGATATTCCTGTTTTTGTTTCCATAAAAGGACCCTTCACCCTTGCCTGCTTCCTTTATGGGACCGAAGATTTTCTCAAAATCATTCTCAGCAATGAGATACGTGCACAGAATGTAATTAATACTGCAACGAATTTTCAATTGGCATATCTTAAAACACTTTCAAAAATACCAGTCCATATATTTATCGGAGACCCAATGGCATCATCAAGTGTGATATCACCACAGAGTTTTAAGAAATTTGCCTATAGACCACTAAAAATATTGATAAAGCAAATAAAATCTGCCGGAATGATTGCAGGTGTACATATCTGCGGTGATACAGGACCGATAATTGAATTGTTGGATAATTCCGGGGCTGATATCCTGAGCATTGAGGATATAACCCTCAAGACCAAGACCCTGAAGATGGGTGGTGTTTCAACTTTAACCCTGCTCAATGGTGATAAGATTAAAATAAAAAAAGAGATTGTGTCTGCATTGAAGGAAGATTTTCTGATTCTATCAACCTCCTGTGATGTGGCAGTGCATACACCGGTTGAAAATATAAAAACAATGGTTGAGATTGCAAGGCAATATGAAAACTGATACCTTATTATCCCTTTTACAGAAAAAGGGAATATTTATTGATGCATCCTGTGGTGGCAAAGGAAGATGTGGCAGGTGTAGGGTATTGATAAGGGGTAAAGTAAAACCACCTGATGAAATAGAAAAGATACTAATCCCAGAAAATCTTTTGAAAAAAGGTTATCGCCTTGCTTGCAGATATAAAACAAAAACAATTCCAGAGATATTCGTTCCCCGATTTAAGCCATCAAAAAAAATTAAAGATAAGAATACCGGTCTGGCAATTGACATCGGAACAACAATAATCAAGGGTGCCCTTGTGGACCTTGATAATGGAGAGATTATCAGAATGGCAAAGGTCTTAAATCCCCAGCAATCCTGGGGTGGTGATGTTTTAACCAGGGTCGGCTTTGCTATAAATGGACAATACCGATTGCTGAGGTCATCATTACTCAAAGGTATTAAAGAACTAAATTTGAGATTGGGTAAACCATCTCCTCAATTTATAACTGTTGTGGGCAATCCTGTAATGTTGTCATTTTATCTTGGTAAACCAGTGGAAAATTTTGCCCATTATCCATTTGATGGTGATATAAAAAAGGGAATTTTTATAAAAAAATCTAAGGGTTATGTATTCGGTTGTATTGGTGGGTTTGTTGGTGGTGATACAATTGCAGGAATTATTGCCAGCGGATTATTAGCAAATAAAAAAGCCGGTCTATATATTGATCTCGGAACGAATGGCGAGATCTCACTTATAGCCGATAAAAAAATCTATGTGGTTTCAACCGCAGCAGGACCGGCATTTGAAGGTGTGGGGCTTACCTGTGGTAGTCTTGCTGGTTCTGGTGCGATTGAAAAAGTTGAATACCGCAAAAAATTTAAAGTCTATACTATCGATAACAAACCACCTATTGGATTTTGTGCATCAGGATTTATCGATTTGCTGGCAATACTTTTAAAAAACAAATGGCTCACAGAATATGGAATGTTAAGAAAAAAGATTCTCGTCAGTGGGTTTAAAATAGAACAGATGGATATTAGAAGATTACAACTTGCCATTGGTGCAATTCACACAGGCGTAAAATTTCTCCTTGATTATGCTGGTATGCGGTCTTCAAAAATAGAAGCAGCGGTTATTACCGGAGAATTCGGTTCCCATTTAAATCCCGATTCTTTGAAAGAGACAGGGATTATACCATCTGGTATAAAAAAAATCGTTCTTAAAAATGATCTGCCCATAATGGGTGCGATAGAATTTTTAATGAATAGAATAACAGCTGAAGATATAGAAATACTGAGGAAAAGAGCCGTCCATCTTGAACTTGCAATGCAAAGTGATTTTCAAAAAAGATTCGTTGAAGGTTTGCTCTTGAAACCATGGAACTAATTGGATATTCCTGCTCTTATATTCCAGTAGAGATCCTTTCCGCAACAGGATTGAGACCATATCGTTTACTCCATGGTGATTTAAATCTTTCCCAGAAAGGAGAACGAATTGTTCGTGTTGATGCCTGTCCACTTGTTAAATCAAATCTCGGATTTGTGATTGAAAATCAAAAAAAGTTCGCCTGTATCATTGGTTCTACAGGTTGTGATATGTCACGAAGAATGATTGAGGCAATAAGATTTATGACCGGTATCCCGGTCTACATATTTAATAATCCCCGCACTGATAATTTTGAAATCTTCAGCAATGAGATTGATATGTTGATCAAAGAATTAGAACAATTCTTCCATCGCAGATTTGATAAAGGTTTGATTCAACAGGAATGTGAAAAGCAAGAAAGGATAAAACAGAGATTGCGTGAGTTTGATGCCCGGCGCCGCTCAAACCCATCAGTTTTATCCACAACGACATTTCAGAGAATAATGATGGATTATCTTCAGGGAAATTTTTCAGATATAAAAACAGAGGTCCCGGAAGAAATGTCTTATAAACCACGGGTCTATTTATTGGGTAGTCCTGTGTCCTATGAATCAGGACCAATAATTGAATTGATTGAAAAAAGATTGCGTATCTGCGGTGATTTCAATTGCGGATTATCAAGGGCGATATATATAAAGATTGTAGAAAAGACGATTGAGGGCTTAAAACAGGCATATTTCAAACAGGCGCCCTGTATTTATAAAAGACCGAATAAAGGCTTTTATGAATGGGTGGATAAAGATTTGAAAGAAACAAAGAGCACGGGCATCATTGCCTTTATCCTTGACTACTGTGATAATTTTGATTTTGAAATTGTCAAAATGGAAAAAAGATTTTCACTTCCAATTCTAAAATTGAAGAGTGATTTTTCTTTACAGAATATTAGCCAGTTGAAGGTAAGGATTGATGCATTCATTGAAGTCCTTGCTTCATATCGGGGTGGGATTGTATGAAAAAAACAAGAAAAATTATCCCGAAGAAGATTGATTTAAATACCTGGTCAAAGCAGTTCGAAGAGATTCCGATTGAGGTGATTAAAAAATATAAATACTACAACAATGAAGAATGGGGAATTTATCTCTCACCACCAGCAACATTTATGGTCTATGGTGCAAGGGAACTTAAGAAGCTGAAATTTGACAACTCATTTGAGGCATTGAGAATGTGGGGATTTGTCTTCAACGAAACTGAAAGACTTTTCAGGGCACGCCAGATCAATAAAAAGGTTATTGCGACAATGGGCGATTTAGGAACCGTCCCGGTTCTGGTGCTTTCATTCCCTGATTGTGTCCCCTTCTATCCTGAATGTCTCTGGTGGACACCTTTTTTTAAAGAATCTACAGAATTGCTTGATACTGCAAGTAAACTCGGGCTTCCTGAAGCCACCTGTTTTTCCCGCGTCGTTGTTTCAGCATTCTATAAAAAGTCCTATTTTCCAAAACCAGATTTAATAATCGCTTCAACCGGTGCATCCTGTGATGATTATTCCTGTGTAATGCAAAATGTAGAAGATATGGGTTATGATGTGATGTGGATAGAGATTCCTTATAGAAGGTCATTAGAATTTTTGCTCAATAAACCAAAACCCCAGGATTTAGGAAAAACAGGACAGGGATTGGTTTATTTAAAAACCTTAGAAGATTATTTAGTAAAGGAATATCAGAGGATCTGGCAGGCATTATTCAAATTGACCGGTGTGAATAATCCACATCGTCTTGTTGAGACCATAAGAAAAGTTAACAGATTGCGCAAACTTGTGGCGGAGATAAAAAGGATGAATGCAGATGCTCTGATTGCGCCATTACCTGCTCTGGAAATGATGACCATAGAATTTGGTAATTTATATGGATATGCTGATTTTGATGAGTGGCTGGAGATTGTTGAAATGATTCATAACCTGGTTAAAAAAAGAGTTGAAAAAGGGATTGGAGTATTGAAAAAAGATGCAGTTCCGATTGCCTGGGTCACACCGAGTGCTGATCCATACCTGTTGAATCTTGTTGAAGACCTTGGCTGCAGGGTCGTTGAGACCGAATATGTAATAAATCAAGGAATGGTTCAAATTGAAGAAAATATTGAACCGATTCATGCCCTGGCAAGGTCTTTTATCAATGCCTCGCTCATTGGTTCTACAGAAGAGAGGGTAAGTAGTATAAAAGAAAAAATTGCAAAAAAGATCATAAAGGGTGTTTTAATAACAAATATGCTTGGTGCATCACACTGTGCAATGGAGACAAGAATGATAGAGAAATTACTCGATGGTGTTCCCACACTTTCTATTGATGTACCTGCACCATTTGGTATAACCCAGCAGATAAAAACACGGATTGAGGCATTTGTGGAGACGATAAAATGAAGGATATTTTGACTCCACGCGAAAGATTTGGTATGCTCGTGATTGATGAAAAACCCGATCGCTGTCCTGTAATACCTTTGATCACATCACACGCCGCGACTGTGGCAGGAATAAAATTGAAAAGATATTATACGAGTGGTGAAAAAATGGCTAAGGCACAGATCGTAGCATACGAAACATATCAGCATGATGCAATATCAATATTTTCCGAGGTGGGTATAATTGCCGAGGCAATGGGCTCAGAATTTTATTATCCGGACAATGATTTGCCGGTATTGAAAAACCCGGCCTTGAAAAATAATCTAAATGACAGACTCATAATCCCGAATCCAAAAAAGGATGGCAGACTACCTGTTTATCTTGATGCAATAAAGTATGCATATAAGTCAATTGGTGATATTGTTCCGATCCTTGCCTATGTGCCGGCGCCATTTACGACTGGAATGCACCTATTACCACCGGAAAAATTTTTGATTGACACATTAAGAAATCCAGAAGAAATAAGAATGATTCTTGATTTCGTCCTTGACGCCACTATTAAATTCTGTTATGAAATAATTAATGCCGGGGCACTACCTGTAATCGTGGATCCACTTGCATCAGGCAGTGTAATAAGTCCTGCAGTCTATAAAGAGATTGCCCTGATCTATGAAAAGAGTTTGATTGACTATCTTCACCGCTATGATTTTGATGTGATATTGCACATCTGCGGTGATACGACAACAATAATTGACAATTTATTATATACCAGTGCAGATTTGATCAGTCTTGATCGTATAAATATGATGAAGGCAATGGAAAAATTATCAGGTAAAATGAGATTAATCGGTAATTTTGATACAGGATCTTTTTTATTTTCAGGCCCTGAAGAGGTTTACAGGACAACCGCAACTATGGTTGAGCAACTGAAATTTGCCCGTAAGGGTTATATTGCCTCAACCGGGTGTGAAGTGCCAATCAAGGCAAAAAGAGAAAATGTTGGAGCATTTATAAAGGCAGCAAAGGAGAAAGGATGGTACTGGGTATAGATGTGGGGTCAATGTATACAAAGGGTGTGCTTTTTGATGGAAAGGTGATAAGAAAATTAGTTGTCAAAACCGCATTCAAGCCGAAACAGGCAATAAGTGAAATAAAAAATCAGCTCAGTGGATTTGATAAAATTATTGCTACTGGATATGGAAGAGAACTGGTTGAAGATGCCTATAAAGTTATTACCGAGGTATCGGCATTTGCCCGCGGTTCAATATATTTTAATCCTGAAATAAAGACGGTAATAGATATTGGTGGTCAGGATAGTAAGGTGATAAAGGTGAAAAATGGGAAGGTGGTGAAGTTTGTGATGAATGACCGTTGTGCTGCAGGGACCGGTAATTTTATTGAAAAGATTGCACAGTCATTGAATTTATCCCTTTCAGAATTTGGAGAAAGGGCATTGAAATCAGAAAAACCAGAAACGATAGATTCACTCTGTGTGGTAATGGCAGAGACCGAGATTTTGAGTCTGGTCCAGGAAGGCAAGCGACTTGAGGATATTATCTTTGGTGTTTGCGATTCACTAATCCGTAGAATAAATGGCATTGCCGGGCAGATCGGAATAGAAGAACCATTATTATTCTGTGGTGGTGGGGCATTGAATCCGGGATTGGTAAAGGCATTGAAGAGGTATTATCCAGAAACAATAATCCCTGAGGACCCACAATTTGTTGGTGCGATAGGTGCCGCGATGGTATTAAAAGATTAAAACGAAGCAATATTGACTTTTGGTTAAAAAAGTGTAAAATTAAAGATTAAGGAGGTTTGATGGGCAAGATTAAAGTGGCGATAATTGGCGTTGGCAATTGTGCATCAAGTTTGGTCCAGGGTGTTTATTATTATCGTAATGCTCGTGAAGATGAGTTCATCCCGGGTATTATGCATACCAGACTTGGTGGTTATCATATTGGTGATATAGAGTTTTCGCTTGGAATTGATATTGATAAAAACAAAGTCGGTAAGGACCTTGCTGAGGCAATTTATATCAAGCCGAATAATACCTATAAATTCTGCACGGTACCAAAATTGAATGTGCCGGTGGTAAGGGGTATGACCCATGATGGATTGGGTTATTATCTTTCCCAGATTATTGAAAAGGCACCTGGTCCAACTGCTGATATAGTGAGATTATTAAAAGAGACAAGGACCGATGTGGTCATAAATTTTTTACCTGTGGGGAGTGAAGAGGCAACAAAATGGTATGTTGAGCAAGTTCTTACTGCGGGCTGTGCATTTGTGAATTGTATTCCAGTATTTATAGCCAGTCAAAAATACTGGCAGAAACGGTTTATTGAAAAAGGTTTGCCGGTTTTAGGAGATGACATAAAATCCCAGGTTGGTGCGACAATTGTCCATAGAGTTCTGGTAAATCTATTTAATGATCGGGGAGTAAAATTAGAAAGGACTTCACAGTTGAATGTTGGTGGAAATACAGACTTCTTAAATATGCTTGAACGTTCAAGGCTCCAGTCAAAAAAGATTTCCAAGACCCAGGCAGTTACTTCCCTCTTAAAGTATAATATAGGTGATGAAAACATTTATATCGGACCCTCTGATTATATTGCCTGGCTCACTGATAGAAAATGGGCATATATGAGATTGGAAGGAAAGACCTTTGGTGATGTCCCACTCAATATTGAATTGAAACTTGAGGTCTGGGATTCACCAAATTCTGCTGGTGTTGTAATTGATGCCATAAGATGCGCAAAACTTGCGCTTGATAATAAATTGAGCGGAGCCATCATTGAACCTTCAAGTTATTTCTTTAAATCTCCACCAATTCAGTATCCTGATTATATCTGCCGTGAGAAGACCGAGAGTTTTATTAAAAGATACGGAAAGAAAAATACAAAAGGGAAAAAGAAAAAAAGTAATTAATACGTTTCGGAATTTTTGAGATAACGCTATGAACCGCGGACTGTTCATCACATTCGAGGGTGTTGAGGGTTCTGGTAAGACAACCCAGGCCCGGGCACTCGCCGAATGGTTTGAACAGAATGGGTTTTCTTGTATTTTTGTGCGTGACCCGGGAACGACCATTACCGGTGAGAAGATAAGGGAGATTCTGCTCAATCCAGAAAATCCAATACATCCTAAGTGTGAGGTTTTTTTATTCCTTGCAGCAAGGAGTCAATTGGTTTATGAAAAGATTCTTCCTGCATTGATGGAAAAAAAGATTGTGATATCAGATAGATTCGCAGATTCTACTTATGCATACCAGACCTTTGCCCGGAGATTGCCCGAGAGATTGATCGCAATATTTAACCGTTTTGCCAGTGCAGGATTAAAACCTGATTTGACCTTCCTTGTTGATATTGATATCCCAATAGGGCAGGCAAGGGGAAAATGTGTTGATCGGATGGAAAAAGAGAGTGCTTCTTATCACAATGAAGTGAGGAATGGTTATTTAAAGCTTGCGCGACGAGCAAAGAAGCGCATAAAAATTCTTGATGGAAAAAAACCCGTTGATGAACTGAAAAAAGAAGTGATTGATTATGTAAAAAATTTGTTGATAAGAAAGGGGTATAGAATATGAAGAAAAAGATATTTATTCCCATAATCGTAATTTCTCTGGTCTTTGCAGTAATAATCACACAATGGGTATGGGCAAAGCCTGATACATACACATCATTAAGAATTTTTAACAAGATTCTTAAGGATGTTGAGGACAATTACGTTGATCAGGTGAATACCGATTCCTTGATCAAAGGTGCAATAAATGGGATGCTCAATTCATTAAAGGATCCACACACCCAGTATCTTACAAAAGAAGAATATGAACAATTGCGCGTGACAACCGAAGGAGAATTTGGAGGAATTGGTGCCCAGATTGGCACAAGAGAAGATAAGATAATAGTCATTTCACCAATTGAAGGGACACCTGCATATCGGGCAGGCCTCATTCCCGGTGACCATATTATGATGGTCGACAGTGTGCCAACAAAGGGTAAGAGCGTTGATATTGTTGTAAAACAAATTCGCGGTACACCAGGAACAAAGGTTTTATTAACGATACAGCGTGAAGGAATTCCTGAACCATTTAATGTTGAGATTACCCGTGCGGTGATAAAACTTGAAGCGGTTCCATATTATGGAATGATTACAAAGGATATTGGCTACATATATCTTTCCAGTTTTTCCCGCACTGCTGATGCAGAATTTAGGGCTGGACTTGATTCATTATTTACCTGGGGTGCAAAGAAGATAATCTTTGATCTGCGCGGGAATTCAGGCGGTTTATTACAGGAAGGTATTGCAATAAGTGAATTCTTTTTGTCGCCCAATAAAGACATTGTTACAACCAAAGGAAGGATTGAACCACCTCGAACCTTCAAATCACAGAAATCCTATACTTATGGTGAATTTCCTATGATTACCCTGGTTGATGGTGGTAGTGCATCTGCATCTGAGATTGTTGCGGGTGCTTTGCAGGACTGGGACAGGAGTCTGATCATTGGCACGAATACATTTGGCAAGGGTTCGGTTCAGAATGTCATCCCCCTTGAGGATGGTGGTGCCTTGAAACTTACCACTGCCCGCTGGTATACACCTTCTGGTAGATGTATTGATAAACCATTCGTAGATGAAGAGACTTCTTTAGTGAATGTCACTAAGATCGATTCAAGTAAAAAGAATATCTATATCACATTAAATCTCAAGCGAAAGGTCTATGGAAATGGTGGAATAACACCCGACATTATTATAGAGCCAAGAAGACTGACAAAATTGGAAACGGATATCTGGATCAAGGGTTATTTCTTTGATTTTGCTGTCCATTATACCAATACACATAAGGATTTAAATAAAGACTTTGTTGTTGATAATAAGGTGCTGGATTATTTTGCTACTTATTTGAGAGAAAAGAAGAAAATGGATTTCACACAGGCACAATTTGATTCGGCAAAGACCACGCTGGCAGAAAGAATAAAACAGGAGATAACTCTGAATCTTTTTGGTCGGAAAGAAATGTATCATTATAGAACCGGCATTGATCCACTTGTGCAAAAGGCAGTGGAATTGCTGAAGGAGGTGGGTTCACAAAAGGAACTTTTTCGCAACATTAAATGAAGGTGGAAATTCTTTACCAAATACCAGAACGATAAATGCGAGAATTGTAATAATCTTTATGGTAGCGGCATCAATTTTGACCTTCCTGTTGATATGGTTTATTATATTTGTGGGGATAAGAATAAGGAGAACGCAAATTCAATGAAAAATTTTCTATTTTATATTATCATCAATTTAAACTATGTATCGCATTGAAATAAAAAGAAAAAATGACCCGAGGGGAAAGTCTGTAAAAGAAGATTTTGAATCAATCGGTTTTCAGGGGATTAATTCGGTTGAAGTCAAGGATGTTTACTACATTTATGATAAAATTCCGTATAGAAAAGTTATCTGCCTTGCCGAAAAGTTATTCTGTGATCCGGTTGTTGAGGAATATAAAATATGTCCGGGAACAGGTTTTGAAATATTATTCAATCCTGGCGTTACCGACCCAAAGGAAGATAGTATAAAAAAAGCAGCGAATGATCTAGGCATAAAACTCAGTAGTGTCAGGACCGGTGTCAATTATATCTTTAAAGGTAGTTTTGATAAAGAAAAACTAAAAAATTATGCAAGTTTATTTTTGTATAACCCATTGATACAGCATATAAAACAGATTGGCGAACAAGAATTCAAACCCCAGAAGCAGAAATATTCTTATTTGAAAGTAAGCCTTGATACCGACCTTGTAAAATTGAGCAGGGATATGGGATTATCATTATCAAAGATTGAAATGGAAACAATAAAGAAATATTTTGAAAGATTAAATCGAGACCCCACAGATGTGGAATTGGAAACGATTGCCCAGACCTGGAGTGAACATTGTCGGCATAAGACATTTCTGGGTAAAATAAAAATTGGTAATAAGGTGATTGATAATCTTTTAAAAAATACAATAATGAAGGTGACAGAAGAGATAAACCATCCTTTATGTCTATCTGTTTTCCACGATAATTCTGGTGTAATTGAATTTGACCGAGATTATGGTGTCTGTTTCAAAGTTGAAACCCATAATCACCCTTCAGCATTAGAACCATACGGTGGTGCAGCAACTGGCATCGGTGGTGTGATAAGGGATATCCTGGGAACTGGACTCGGAGCAAAACCGATTATGAATACTGATGTATTCTGTTTTGGTAAACCAGAGTTGAAATATGAAAAACTGCCTGAAGGAATACTACATCCAAAAAGGATAATCAAAGGTGTATATCAGGGTGTAAGGGATTATGGTAATCGTATGGGCATTCCTACAAAGAGTGGTGCAGTATATTTTGATGATGAATTTCTTTATAATCCACTTGTATATTGTGGCACGGTCGGATTGATCAGAAAGGACAGGATAAAAAAGTGTCCAAAACCAGGAGATTTAATATTGCTTGTAGGTGGTAAAACCGGTCGCGATGGAATACATGGTGCAACATTCTCATCTGCTGAACTCTCTGTAGAGGCGGAAAGATCCTGTGTCCAGATTGGTAATCCAATTGTTGAAAAGAGGGTTCTTGATTGTCTTTTAAAGGTGAGTGAACTCGGAATTCTAAATTCGGTTACAGATTGTGGTGGTGGAGGACTATCAAGCGCAGTTGGAGAAATGGGCAAGAAGATAGGTGCAAGAGTATATTTAGAAAGGGTTCCTTTGAAATACGAAGGATTAACACCGAGAGAGATATGGATTTCAGAATCACAGGAAAGGATGATACTATCTGTACCTAAAAAATATATTAAAAAGGTGATTGATATTTTTAAGAGCGAAGGGGTTGAGGCAACGGTAATAGGAGAATTCACAAATAACAAGAGATTATTATTGTATTACAAAAATCAGCAAGTCTGTAATATAGATATGAAATTTCTCCACGATGGGCTTCCGATGTCTGAGAAAAAGGCGAAAAAGAGAAAGGTCGAAAATAAAGAAATAAAATTTCCGATGCCCGGTGATTTGAATAAAATTCTGCTTGAGGTCGTAGGTAGTCTTAATTGCTGTTCAAGGGAATGGCTGGTAAGGGAATATGACCATGAAGTCCAGGGTGCAAGTGTGATAAAACCATTTGCTGGAGTTTATAAAGATGGACATCAGGATGGAGTGGTGATAAAGCCCTTACTCCATAAAAATAAAGGAATCGTCATCTCCTGTGGTATAAATCCTGCTTATGGAAAATATGATCCATATAATATGGCATTGTCAGTCATTGATGAAGCCCTGCGTAATCTTGTTGCAACCGGTGGAGATATTGAAAAGGCAGCAATGCTCGATAACTTCTGTTTTGCATCTCCAGACCGGGAAGAGGTGCTTGGAGATATAGTATCAAGTGCCCAGGGATGTTATGATGGGGCAAAGGCATTTGGCGTGCCATTTATTTCAGGCAAGGACAGTTTAAATAATGAATGGCTTGATGAAAATGGAAAAAGCCATCTCATCCCACCGACCCTTTTGATATCTGCAATAGGTATCATTGATGATGTAAGAAAATGTATCACAATGGATTTTAAAAATACTGAAAATTATATTTATCTTCTGGGTTTAACAAAGGAAGAATTTGGAGGTTCTGAATATTTCAGATATTTAAAGATAGAGGGCGGAAAGGTTCCGGGTGTAAATTTAAAAATTGCACCAAAACTTATGAAGGCATTGCATAATGGGATCATCAATGGACTCGTTCTTTCCTGTCACGATCTCTCTGAAGGTGGACTGGGACTGGCAATAAGTGAGATGGCGATGGCAGGGGATATTGGGTGTGAGATTGATATTTCAAAGGTAAGATTTGCTGGAAAGAATCGGCGCGCTGATATTTTATTATTTTCGGAGTCAAATACGAGATTTTTAGTTGAAGTCATTCCTGAGAAGGCAAAAGAATTTGAAAAATTTATGAAAAGTCTTCCATTTTCTGTGATTGGAAAGACAATAAAAGAAAAGAAGGTGAAGATATACAATTCAAAAAGATTAATAATAGATTTGCCCATTTCAAAATTAAGGACAAGATGGAAGAGGAAGATAATTTGAAGTAAAAAGAATTCCATTTTTATCAGGTATGATTTATTACCGTTATAAAAATTACCGCGGCATGGCTTATGCATTAACACCAGAATTATTTTTTTATAATTTTTTATTGACAATTTAATAAAATTCGGTATAATTGAATATGCCGAATAAAGTTGTGGTTCATTATCTGGATCATAGAATTGAGCGAGGTTATACCTCTGATTTCAAACCTGATAAAACAATATTCCATCTGGTCGTTAAAGAAGGCGAAAAAGAAAAATCCGTACCGGTAAAGATTGCAAATCTAAAGGCCGTATTCTTTGTAAAAGAATTGACAGGAAAGTCACGAACCAGACCGGTAGAGAAAAAGACATTTGAAGATATAAAAGACAAAAATCTTGTGGGCAAAAAAGTAAAGGTTGAATTTATAGACGGTGAGATTCTCTATGGTTTAACAATGGGATATTCACCCCAGCGCCAGGGATTTTTCTTCACACCGATAGACCCTGAAAGTAATAACGAAAGAATCTTTGCTGTGCTCAATGCTGTGAAAGATATTACATTTTATGAATGATTATCTCAAAATATTGTTGGTTATAAATTAAAATTGGAGTTGATATGGATATAATAAAAAAGTTAAAAAAGGAAAAGAAACCCGAATCAGTATTCGATTCTTTGATTAAAAAGAAACCGGCCGAAGAGACATCTATACAAAAACCTGAGGATATGGAAGTGACTGCCCTGACACCAGAAAAACCCCTGCCTGGAACTACCCCTGTTACAGAGAAAAAAGAAACAGCACCAACAAGGGAATTCAGGACCGAAGGGATGCACGAATTTGATATTGACAGCCTTGGAGTTGATGGAAGTGCCTCATTAAAGATTGAATATAAGGCAAAGATAATGAGCCTTATTGATGAGAATAGATATGATGAGGCGATTGAATTATTAAAAGAACTCAAAGAAAAGATTCGGGGCACATAGTGAATGTCATTATACCTGTTGCTGGTGAAGGTGTCCGATTAAAACCCCATACCCATTTTTTACCCAAATGCCTTTTATATGTTGCAGGTAAACCAATTCTTGGACATATCCTTGATGGAATAAAAGATTTACAGATTTCAAAGATTATTATTGTTCTTGGTGCAAAGTCCGAACCGATTGTCCAGTTTTGTAAAAATTATGATTACAATTTCAAATTTGTTATCCAGCAAAAGCGCCTGGGTTTAGGCCACGCAATCTATGTTGGTTCTAATGGTCTAAAAGGACCGACCCTTGTCCTGCTTGGTGATACAATAACTGATTTTGATTTCAAGGATTTGGGTGGTAGGATAAATATACTTGGTGTAAAAGAGGTTGAAAATCCACAGCGATTCGGAATTGTTGAGATTATGGGCAAAAAGGTAATAAATGTTGTAGAAAAACCCGAAAAGCCAAAATCTAATCTTGCCATTGTTGGGGTTTATTATTTTGCAGATATAAAAAAGATTCATCAGGCGATGGCGAGTGTTATAAAAAGGGGCATTAAAACAAAGAACGAATACCAGTTGACAGATGGACTCGCTTTACTGATAAAAAAAGGTGAACCCTTTCATATAATAAAGATAAAACACTGGTTTGATTGTGGCACGCCCGACGCCCTGATCGAAACGAATCGCCATTTGCTTAAAAAGAATTATTATTTTCGTTCACACAATAGGGTGAAAATCATTGCACCAGTCTATATACCCGATTCCGCAGAGATAATTGATTCAATCATTGGTCCCAATGTCTCTGTAGGTGAGTGTGTGAAGATTAAAAGTTCAATAATCCAGGATTCAATAATAAACAACAATGCAATAATTGAAAATGCAATTTTTAATAAATCAATAATCGGCCAGAATGCAATTGTGCGGGGCGGTTTCAAGAGATTAAATGTAGGCGACTCTTCAATCATCGAATTTCCATAATGATTTTTACACTATACTTAATAATTACTGTTACTTATTTAAATCCACCAGAAATCCAAAAGTTAATTCAGACGGGTCTTAACTTTGCCTATTTAGAAGATTTTGACAGTGCATCAGTTTATTTTGATAAAGCGATAGAAAATTATCCAGATAATCCCGCAGGCTATTTTTTTAAAGCCGCACTTTTACAATTAAAAATGATGGATGGTTGTCATTTCAATGATGAAAAGGAGTATCTTAGTCTAATCAAAAAAGTCAGGACAATGTGTGAAGATATTCTAAAAGATGAAGAAAACCTATGGGCAGAATTTTATCTTGGTTCAAGTTTTGCATACCAGGCTGTATATGAAGGTTTAAAAAAGAATTATCTTGAGACCTTTAATTACGGTGTAAAAGGCGGCAGGATACTGCAATCAATCATAAAAAGAGATTCTTTATTTTATGATGCCTATTTAGGTGCTGGAACATATGAGTATTTCTGGGCAAGGGCAAGCAGGTATCTACCGTTTTTAAAACTCACCGGCGGCAATGTAGATGAGGCAATAAGAAAATTGCATATCGCGGCTGAGAAGAGCCTTTACTCAGGTCCTACTGCGAGGAATTCATTGGTCTTTATTTATGGAGAGGAAAGGAAATTTGATATTGCTACAAAGATAATAGACAGCCTTTTGCTTGAATATCCTGAATCAAAGACCTTCCACTGGAACAAGGCAGAACTTGAGTTTAAGAAAAGAAATTATAATGTTTCACTTAATACATACAAGTGGTTATTTGACCAGTATCTTAATAATGCAAATTATTCAAATTTAGCCCAGTGTAAATTATACATTGGTAAATGTTATTATGAATTAGAAAATCGCACTGAGGCAAAAAAGGCTTTAAAAGAAGTAATTGGATATAAAAAGTATCAGGACAAATATCCGAAGATAAAAGAATACTGCAGGGAGGCGTATACCCTATTGAGTCGGATATTGTAATAAATTGTATTTGTGTATAATTATATGAGTAGAAATATAAAAATCGGATTATGAAAAGGTTATTGATAATTTCTTATTACTGGCCACCTTGTGGAGGTCCTGGTTCATTAAGGCCGGTGAAATTTGCCAAGTATTTACCCGATTATGGTATTGAGCCAATAATTCTCACCCGAAAAGATATTGCCTATCACTCAATTGATATAGAACTGGGAAGGGATTTGAGAAATTTAAAGATATACAGAACCGAATCACTTGATCCAGCACGCATCCTATACCTCTTTGGTATGAGGGAATACAAACCAAAAAAATGGCAGGTGCCGATAAAGAAGAGTTTAAATTTTCCTGATAACAAACTGGGCTGGATACCTTTTGCCTATAGCGAGGCGTTAAAAATTGATTTTGATTATATCTTTGTCACAGCACCACCATTCAGTGCATTTATCACTGGTTATCTACTGGCAAAAAAGACTGATAAACCATTAATCCTTGATTTTCGGGATGCCTGGCTTGAATTTCCATTTATACGTTATGAAAATAAATTCCAGAAAAGGTTTGTTTCTTACTGGGAAAAAAAGGTTGTTGAATTTGCAAGTTTAGTCATCACTGTGAGTGAAGATATAAAAGGTTCATTGGTGATGCGCTGTCCAAAGATTAAAAATAAAATCTATGTCATACCCAATGGCTATGACCCGAATGATTTTTCTCATTCAACATTTCCTGAAAAGTTCACGATATCCTATTTAGGAACGATTAGAGAGGAAAGGAATCCAGAACCATTCTTAATGGCAGTTGAAAAATTTATAAAAGAAACAGGACTCTCTTCTGATTGTGTAGAGATTAAATTTATTGGACACATTGAAGAGGAATATATAAAATTGATAAAAAGATATCCTTATACAAAGATCTTTGGTCATCTTCCTTATCATCAGGCTTTAAAAGAATTCTGCAATGCCCACCTTTTATTAATGATCACCACAGGTGATGATTATTTTTTCCCCAGCAGACAGAATGAATATCTTGCAAGTGGCTTGCCCATCATTTCCTGCGGCTTTTCAGGAGGACTCTTTATTCTTGAACAGGCAGAGAAACAGGGTTATCCAGTCCATTTTTATGAGTATGACAATATAATCGGGATGAAAGAGATAATGCGTGATTATTATGTGAAATATAAATACAATAAAATAAAGAGAAGTCCACATCCCCTGCCTGAGTATACCAGGCAAAACCTTACTGCCAAACTTACGCATTTGTTGAGGAGGGTTGACAAATGTTAAAAAATAAATATAATAAAATTGTAGGTTTTAGAGTTTATATTGGTAAGCATATTTTGATAGATTAAAAGGAGAATTAAATGTACGGAATAATATTTGCCTTACATGTGCTTATATGCATATTATTGATTATTGTGGTTCTTTTGCAGCAGACCAGGGGTGCTGGTATGTCAAGTGTCTTTGGCGGGGGTGGCGGGACTGACTCTTTATTTGGTGGAAAGGGCGCTACACCGTTCTTTATAAAATTGACTTCTGGGCTGGCAATAGGATTCTTTTTGACATCCCTTTTTCTTGTTCTCTTATCACGGAGACCTGTTGCAAAGACTGCGGTAGAGAAGGGATTGGAGACCGAGGTGCCAGTGGCACCGGTAAGTCCAGGACCTGAAGAACAGATGCCGGTAATTCCACAGGAACCAGGAGGTAAATAGTGTTTGCAGTTATTAAGACAAATAGTTATCAGTATGTTGTTTCAAAAGGTGATAGGGTAATCATCCCAGCATTGCTCGGTGAAACAGGAAAGGAAGTGGAATTTGATAAAATACTGATGATAAAAGATAACGAGAATGTTATTGTGGGAAAACCATATGTTGAAGGTGCGTTAGTAAAAGGGATTATAAAAAAAACAGGAAAACTATCAAAGGTGATAGTTTATAAATTTATTAGAAGGGAAAATTATCGCCGTAAAAAAGGACACAGACAGTTATTTACCGAGGTTGAAATTACCGATATAATAAAATAGGAGGTAGATATGGCGCATAAAAAAGGCACTGGTTCAGCAAAGAATGGCAGGGATTCTGCGGGAAAAAGATTGGGTGTGAAAAGATTTGATGGACAGCTGGTCAATATTGGAACAATAATTGTCAGGCAGCGTGGAACAAGTATCCATCCGGGTATGAATGTTGGAATGGGTAAAGATTATACAATCTATGCTTTGGCTCAGGGTCGGGTAAAGTTTGGCTGGGCAAAGGGTGGAAAAAGGATTGTGTCTGTATTACCTTTGACAAATTGATTCTGGTGTGATGATACAGAAATGCGTCCCAGAGGACGCATTTTTTGTTATAATATTTTATGTCTGATTCATTCCATTCATCGGGCATAGAAGAAAAAATCAGGGATGCAATAAACAAGGGTTCATTCAATAGCGCTGCAGGTTTAATCATTGCCCATAGCCGGGATCTGCTCCAGCCAGGTAAAATCAATGAATTGAAAGAATTTTTAAGAGCAATTTCTGAAGAGGAGTATACAAAAAATCCCCGACTACTTCTTGTCTTGGCAAATACCGATTATCTCAGTGGTGAACTTCAGCATGCATTGAGGATTATTTACACGGCAATCCCGCTATTAAAAAAAATTCGTGATACAAACGGACTTTCTGCTGCATACCGCTATCTCTCGTATGTCTATCAGGATATGGGACAGAACCAGAAGGCAGTAGAAGTATCAAAACTGGGTTTGCAATATCTTGCACCTGATGATTTTCGGGGAAGGGCAGGCTTATTATCCACGATTGCGGGTAGTTACTGGAGGCTTTTAGATTATAAAAAGGCAGCAAGGTTTTATAAAAAGGTGATGGAGATTTATATCGCAGTCGGTGATAAAGAGGGTGAGATGAGGACCCTTGCCAATTCTTCGGCAATTGAAATGGCACTGGGTAATTTCCAAAAGGCTGCAAGAGAGAAAGAAGAGGTTTTAAGATTTTATCAGAACTCTGATAACAAAAGGAGTTTGTGTCTGGCTGAACTCAACCTTGGTGCATTATACTCACAGATGCGTGAACTTGACCGGGCTGAATCACTTTTAACTTCTGCAATATTGAGGGCAAATGAATTGGGATTGAATTTAGCACTTGGACCTGCAATGGTTAACCTTGGTGAAGTATTAAGTATGGAGAAGAAGTTTGACCAGGCTGAATCGGTCTTGCAACAGGCACTGAAAGAGACCGAAAAGAATCAGACAATGTCCTATTATACAAATGCTTGTCTGGCATTGAGTAAACTCTACCGATTCAAGAATAATTTTGATTTAAGCCATAAATTTGTAGTAAAGGCAATGGATTTCTGTCCTAAAGAGAGCCTAATTGAGCAGGCAAATGTAAGATTCAGTTTAGGCCAGGTTTTTCTGTGTATAAAAAGATATAACGAGGCAATTAGATTGTTTAAAAGCGCACTAAAATTTTATGAAAGGATGGGGATGGATTATCACCGGGCAGTGTGTTATTTAGAATTAGTAAATGTGGAACTTAAAAGAGAAAATAAAAAATATGCATTAAGATATTTTACAAAAGGGTTGAAAATCTGTAAAAAGAATAATTATGATTTTCTTTTTAACCCTTCTTTTGCCAGTAATTACTATCATCTCCTTAATGAATTGAGCCCAAAACCTTTTAGTCTTTATATCAAAAAACTTTATCTAAAGTATGAACCGTTATCAAAGCCTTATGTAGAATCAAAACCCGAGGTAAGACTTTTAACCCTTGGTGGGTTAAGGATATTTGTCAATAGCCTGGAGATAAAAAGATGGCGTAGAAATTCAGCCCGTTTGATTCTTTGTCTTTTACTGGGAAAACAGATTACCTATCGTGGTGGAATGTTCAATTTTGAAGAAAACTTTATCCCCGCAGATTCACTTATATTTAGACTCTGGCCTGATAAACCCCAGCAACTTGCAGCATTGAACCTCCAGGTAGCAATAAACGAACTGCGAAAGATTTTTGAACCCGAACTAAAAGAGGGTAAGAAATCAAAATTTGTGCAGTATGAATCACAATCCTATCGTCTAAATCTAAAAGAAATTTCCCTGGATTTACAGGAATTTTTAAATTACTATAGCCAGGCAAGGCAGTATGAAATTTCTAAGCGATTGAAATTTGCACTTTCGTATTATAATAAAGCACTGGATTTGTATAAAGGTGATTTTTTGAGTGGTATTGATTTAATAGACATAATTGGATTGCGTGAAGAATTATCAAGGATATATGTAGATATTTTAATTGCTTGTGCACGGATAAATTTCAATTATAAAAATTTTAATTTGTGCATAAATCTTTGTAAAATTGCCCTTGAAAAAGATAAGTGGTCAGAGAAATGCCACAGCCTTTTAATGGAATGTTATGCCCGAATAGGAAGAAAGGATCTGGCATTGAAGCAATATGAGATACTTAAACAAAGTCTTGAAAATGATTTAGGACTACAACCAGGCAGAGGGATTGAGGAATTGAAGAATAAAATACTTACCGATTGAAATTCCAAATTCCAAATCACAAATTCTAAACCATTCTCTCTAAAGATAGTAGCGAGTAGAGAGTAGCCCACCAAGCAGTGTGGCGGGTAGCGAGAAAAAATTGGAGTAGAGACTTTAGTCTCAAATTCCACGGGATTAAAGTCCCTATTCCAGTTTTACATTATCCTTTTTCAACCCTCTTCACCCTTTACCCTTTCTTGTCGCCCTTTAGCCTTCTTTAGCCTTTTTGAGCCCTTTTCTTTTTTCACGTTTCACGTTACACGTTTCACGGCTTTATTCCCTCTTCACCCCTACTTACCCTTATTCACCCTTTCTTGTGGCCTTTTTGAGCCTTTTTATCATCCTTTTTTTTGTCTGGTAAGTGATTTGTAAGTGGGGTTTTTATAATATATCCGTGAAAAAAATTTTAAAAAAGACAGAATCTTGCAGGATGAAGAAAATGCAGAATTCATATTCATACGCTCATTATTTTAAAGATGATAAATGGAAGTATTCTGCATACCATCCTGTCATCTTTCCGAAAAAGCTCATATCAAAGAGAAAAGGGGCGAGAAAAAAAGAACTTAAAAAATGGCTTATGGACTTAGAAATAAGGGATTGGGATATTTAATGATAAAAAAGGAGGCCAAGATGCTCAACAAAATCATTTGTATTGGAATGTTATTATTATCTATGACTTTTGCACAGATTCAGCATCAATGGTTTGAGCCGATGGAAAGGCCAGAACCTTTAAGCGGTTTTGATTCCTTAAATATTAGATTCATCGGTAACTGGCCATTTAGTTATTCTTATGCAACCAGTTATGATGCAGCCCGGCATCTGGTATTTTGTGGTTCTGGTGGTGGTGTGTATATTCTTGATGTTACAAATCCTTCAAATCCACAAAAACTATCCGAGAAGATTCATTCAAGAGGTGTTGTTTGCGGCCTTTTTTATGAATCCGGAAATCAAAGGTTGTATATTGCGGCAAGACAGGGTGGTATTGAAATATGGAATGTCACAGATGCCTCATCACCTGTGAAGTTGGGTTATTATTTTACACCGGGTTGGGCATATGGAGTTTATGTTTCAGGTTCTTATGCCTATGTCGCAGATGGGAATGAGGGTCTTCGGATAATAAATGTTTCAAATCCTTCGAGTCCTAATGAGGTTGGTTTTTATGATACTCCAGGATATGCCCTGGCTGTTTATGTTTCAGGTTCTTATGCCTATGTAGTAGATGATGTTTTCGGACTTCACATAATCAATGTTTCAGATCCGGCAAATCCGTATGAAGTAGGCACTTATAACACACCGGGCTCAGCCCGAGGAGTTTATGTTTCAGGTTCTTATGCCTATATCGCAGATGGGACTACAGGGCTTCGTATAATCAATGTTTCGAATCCGACAAATCCCTATGAGTTAGGCTCTTATGACACACCCGGGTTTGCCTCAGGTCTATATGTTTCAGGTTCTTATGCCTATATCGCAGATGGGACTACAGGGCTTCGTATAATCAATATTTCAGACCCAACAAATCCTTATGAGGCGGGTTATTACAATACACCAGGGATTGCCCAGTATGTTTATATCTCTGGTTCTTATGCCTTTGTAGCGGATGATGTTTCTGGACTTCGGCTCATCAATGTTTTAGATCCGGCAAATCCTTATGAAATAAGCTCTTATGACACTCCCGACTGGGTTTTTAGTGTCTATAAGGCTGGTTCTTATGTCTATGTCGCAGATGAGTGGTCTGGGCTTAGAATTATCAGTGTTTCAGACCCAACAAATCCTTATCAGATAGGATACTGTGATACACCGGGCTGGGCTTATGGAGTCTATGTTTCAGGCTCTTTTGCTTATGTAGCCGACCATTGGCAGGGTCTCCGGATTATCAATATCTCGGACCCAGCAAATCCTTATGAAGTGGGCTATTGTGATACACCAGGCTCGGCTGTTGGAGTTGAAGTTTTGGATTCTTATGCCTATGTGGCTGATGGAGATGCAGGTCTTCGGATTATCAATGTCTCAAACCCCACAAATCCTTATGAAGTTGGTTTTTATAATACCCCGGGTTGGGCATACAAAGTTCATATTTCAGGTCAGTATGCCTATGTCGCTGATGAAGACCCTGGACTTAGAATTATCAATATCTCAGACCCCTCAAATCCTTATGAAGTCGGCTCTTATGATACACCAGGCTCAGCCCGAGGAGTTTATGTTTCAGGTTCTTATGC
This sequence comes from bacterium, assembly GCA_036796695.1. Lineage (GTDB taxonomy): Bacteria > Hydrothermota > Tepidihabitantia > SM23-42 > JAOAFX01 > JAOAFX01. The sequence goes on along the minus strand of DAIRCK010000005.1, from coordinate 68,478 downwards.
CTATGTTGCAGATTGGAATGCTGGACTTCGTATAATTGATATCTCAAATCCTGGAAACCCTTATCAAGTTGGTTATTATGATACACCAGGTTATACCTGGGGTGTTTATGTTTCAGGCAATTATGCCTATTTAGCAGATGGCATTGCTCTTCGGATAGTCAATATCTCAGTTCCTGCAAACCCTTATGAGACAGGTCATTATGATTCACCAGACTATGCTTATAGTGTTTGTATTTCTGGTTCTTTTAGTTATGTTGCAGATGCCTATGCAGGGCTCCAAATATATCAATACTACGGTGAAGGAATTGGAGAAAGTAAATATGACATAATATCCAAAATGCGATTATTAAGCAACCCAGTAAAAGGTGATATTAAACTCTCGTTTGAACCATCTCTGAAAAAAGAACTGCTTTCTTTCTCCCTCTACAACTCCCTCGGTCAACGAGTTAGGGTTTATAAAGAAAAATATAACACGCATTTGAGTCTTCCTGTAGAAGACCTTCCAGGTGGTGTTTATTTTCTCCATTTAGAAAATCAAATTTATACAAAACCGATGAAAATAGTTATTGTAGAATAAAATTATCAAGAAAGGAGGTGAAGGTAAATGACCTAAAACAATGGCATTTAGACTCTTCTTGATTCCCCTTACTTAAATGGGGAATACAGGGAGATTTATAGGTTCTCAATGGATTATGATGTTTGAGAGAGTGTTTTAAGCAATAAAAGAAAGGAGGTTAAAATGAAGAAACTATTGCTTGGAATAATTGCCCTGATGGTAATCATCTGGGCACAGGAAAGCATAATCACAAACCCTGGTCATAAGAGAATTTCTCTTAAGGACGAGAAGGTCTCTTTGATAAAGGATGAAACACCCGTGATATATGCGATAACCATTCCAAGGATGCTCTCCTATCAGGGAAAACTTACTGATAGCCTTGGAAATCCGGTTCCTGATGGTAATTATCAATTGACCTTGAGGCTCTATACCCAGGAGACTGGAGGTAGTCCATTCTGGACTGAGATAGATACGGTGATGGTGAAGAAAGGTTTATTTTCAGTGCTTTTGGGTGCAAGAAATCCAATTACTTCAATACCAGATGCAGGTGGGGTATATCTCAGTCTCCAGGTTGGAACAAATCCTGAGCTTACTCCGAGACTACGGATTGTCTCATCTGCTTATAGTTTCCTCTCTGAACGCTCGGCAAACGCTGACCTTTTACAGGGCAAGGATACGGTTGCCTTTGATTCAAGGTATGTGAATGAGAATCAGGCAAATTCAATTACGAGTTCAATGATTGTAAATGGAACAATTCTTGGAGAGGATATAAATCAGATGGGTGCAAGCGCTGGGCAGGTTTTGAAATGGACTGGTTCTGCCTGGGCACCGAGGAATGACAGTATCGGCACTGGTGCTGGTGATAATGATTGGGTCCGTGGCACACCGGATTCAGTCCTTTATACAATCCGACAACTCGGTATTGCCCGTGGTGGGGCAAATAATATGCTCTGGGGTACTAATCGCTTCACCCATGTAAACTTTGGTGTTGCCTGCACAACCGGAACGAGCGGACAGAATTATCAATACATCACAATCGGCGGTGGGTATCAGAATGTTGCCTCAGGCATCAATGCTACAGTTGCTGGAGGATTGGGGAATAAGGCGATTTCGCCTGGGGCAACAGTAGGTGGCGGCGGGTATAATAGCGCAACTAATCTTGATGCTACAGTTGCTGGTGGGTATTACAATACTGCAGGTGCTCCTCGCTCAGTAATTTGTGGTGGAGAACATAATACAATATCTGGGAATCTTGGCGGGGGTGCAATCTGTGGCGGGAATGGAAACACTGTATCAAATGCTGATGCTATAGTTGGCGGTGGGTATAAGAATACTGCTTCAGGTTACAGAAGCACAGTTGCCGGCGGTGATTCCTGCACTGCTTCGGGCAATAAGTCTACGGTTGGTGGTGGACGCCACAATACTGCCTCCAATGACCAATCCACAGTTGGTGGTGGAGATTCAAATACCGCATCAGGTGCTAATGCTACGGTTAGTGGTGGATTTATCAACACTGCATCGGGTCTTCAGAGCACGGTTGGTGGTGGACGCCACAATACTGCCTCCAATAATCAATCCACAGTTGGTGGTGGAGATTCAAACACCGCATCAGGTGCTAATGCCGCAATTCCTGGCGGCTTTGCGGACACTGCAGCTGCAACTTACAGTTTCGCCACTAACAATCATTCAGTCGTGCCATCGGGTTTTAATAATTCTGCTGCCTTTAATGGTCAGACTGCAACCGCATCGAACGAGTTGCGCTGTGGAACACTCTCAAAAGCCGGTGGCAGTTTTACAATTGACCATCCAGTTGACCCATACAATAAAATCCTCAATCACTACTTTATTGAAGGACCCGAGATGCGGAATCTCTATGATGGTGAAGTAATCCTGGATGCATCAGGTCGTGCCACTGTCCATCTACCTGATTATTTCAGTGCACTCAATCGCAAACCAAGGATTCAACTTACCGGTGTTGGCACATCCGATGTCTATGTTGCCGAAGATATTAATGGAAATACATTTGTCATCGGTGGAAAACCTGGAGCAAAGGTCTACTGGCAGGTGACTGGTGAACGTGCTGATGTCTCTGCAGAGGCAATAAGGAGAATAATGCCGGTTGAACAGCCAAAGACCGGTGCACTTTCGGGCAGGATGCTTGATGATGAATTCCTCTCTGGCTGTATGGAGCAACTTGAGCGTGAAGGAAAATCACAGGGTATAAACTTCCGCACCCCTGAAGGTAGAAGAAGATACGAGCAGATTAAGAATCGTGAAGGATTAGGGCGGTAAAATAAGGCAATTTAGGAGGAACAATGAAGTCTAATTTTATCCTCTGCTTTCTCTTATCCGTCCTTTTCCTCTCTGCGCAATCCTATTATTGTGACTGGCAGGTTGTTGGAAGCGGCGGTCTGACAATGACAGGCAATGTTTGGTGCGGTTCAACTACTGGACAGACTGCAATCGGCTGGATGAGTGGGACGAATCAATTAGCCCATATTGGATTCTGGTATCCTGATGGTGTTACGGGTATTGATGAAGAAGAGCAATTCAAAGGGATGAATGCAAAGGTTACAGAGACAAAATTATTTCAACCTGCTCCAAATCCATTCTATCGGGCGATAAAAATTCGTTATTCATTAAATGCAGAAATTCACACGATAATTCAGGTCTATGACATAATGGGTCGTAAGATAAGGGTTATTGCGAATTCCATTCAGAAGCCTGGAGACTATTCTATTTACTGGGATGGCAGGGATGATGCAGGGAGGAATGTCTCAAGTGGTGTATACATCCTGCGGTTTGTTGCTGGTAGTTATACACGCAATGCGAAGATAGTCCTTACCCGATGAGATACTTGCTGGGGCGGGTTTTACCCGCCCCAGCAAAAGATTGTTTGCCGTTATCACGAATTTTACATTTTTCAACCTCAATTGCCTCCAAATGCCTTTTTCGTTTTACGGTTCTCGTAACACCTTTCACGAAATTCCCTATTTCATATTCTTATATATTTTTTTAAATATAGATGCCCCACCTTATATCATATTGACATTTGCAACACTTTGTCTATAATTGGTTATGAAGATACTCGTTACCAGTGCCTTACCTTATGCAAATGGTGATATACATTTAGGCCACCTTGCTGGTGCATATTTACCTGCTGATATCTATGTTCGGTATCAGAGACTAAAAGGCAGGGATGTAATACATATCTGCGGAACTGATGAACATGGTGTTCCCATTACAGTCCTTGCTGACCAGCAGAAGAAAAGTCCGCAGGAGATTGTAGATTTTTATCATGAATCTATAAAGAAGTCATTTGCTGAATTTGGCATAATCTTTGATAATTTTTCCCGCACTACAATCCCTTTGCATTATCGCCTTGCCCAGGATTTCTTTTTGAAGATATATAATAAAGGTTTTATCTATGCCAAAGAGAATGAGCAGTTTTACTGCCCAAAGTGTAAGAGATTCTTACCAGACCGCTATGTTGTTGGTAAATGCCCGAGATGTGGGATTGATGGTGCAAAGGGTGACCAGTGTGAGGTTTGTGGAAGGTGGCTTGAGCCATTCCAGTTGATTGAGCCGAGGTGTCTCATCTGTGGAGAAAAGCCTGTAAAACAGACCACCAAACACTGGTATTTTAAACTCTCACAATTTCAGAATCAACTTGTCCAATGGATTGAAGAGAAGAAGCAATGGCGAGAAACCGTGCTCACATTTGTCAAGGGCTGGCTCAAAGAAGGGCTTGAAGACAGACCAATCACAAGGGATATGACCTGGGGTGTGCCAGTTCCACTTGAAGAGGCAAAGGGCAAGGTTCTATATGTCTGGTTTGATGCACCTATTGGCTATATTTCTTCCACAATGGAATGGGCAATAAATAAGGGTGAACCTGACCTGTGGAAGGAATACTGGTTAAATCCTGAGACAAAACTCGTTCACTTCATTGGTAAGGACAATATCGTGTTCCATGCCCTTATCTGGCCCGCAATGCTTATGGCTTATGGTGATTATGTCCTGCCTTCAGAAATTCCCGCAAACCAATTCTTAAATCTTGAAGGTGAGAAACTTTCAACATCACGGGGTTATGCAATCTGGCTTCCAGAGTATTTAAAAGAATTTCCTGCTGACTCCTTGAGATATGCCTTAACCAGAAACCTTCCAGAAATGCGTGATTCTGATTTCACCTGGCGGGACTTCCAGTCCTGGCATAATAATGAACTTGCTGATATTCTCGGCAATTATATCAACCGCACCCTGACCTTTATTGAAAAATACTACAATTCAAATGTGCCGTCATCTTCAGCTTTTACCGAAAACGAAAATAGAATCCTTGATATGCTCCATAAAGCACCAAAGATAATTGGTGAGAAGATAGAGAATTTTGAATTCAAAAACGCCCTGCAAGAGGTGATGAAGATAGCCCAGGAAGGTAATCGCTATTTTGATAAAGAGACACCCTGGATAACGAGAAAGACCAGCCCATTGATTTGCGAAAGAACGATGTATATCTGTATGAAGATGGTTACATCCCTTGCGGTACTAATGGAACCATTCCTGCCTTTTACTGCAGAGAAATTGAAAAAGATAATAAATTTCAAGGAGCAGACCTGGGATAGCATTGCTACACCGATGGTGCCATCAACAATCAATAAGCCTGAGATACTCTTTAAAAAGATTGAAAATGAGGTGATTGAGGTCCAGATTGCAAAACTGAAACAAAAGGAGATTTCAATAGAAGAATTTAACAAAGTGGAATTACGTACCGCCAAGGTCATTTCTGCAAAGAAGGTTGAAGGGAGCGACCATCTCATCGTCTGTGAGATTGAATTAGGTGATAAGAAAAAGCAGATTGTAGCAGGTATTGGTAAGTATTACAAACCAGAAGAACTGATTGGTAAGATTATCATCGTTGTTAACAATCTCAAGCCTGTCACCTTAAAAGGTGTTCGTTCTGAAGGCATGCTCCTTGCTGCCCAGGACAAAAGCGGGCTTGTTCTTTTGACCACAGACAAACCGATTTCATCCGGTGCGAATGTGAAGTGATTGATACCCATTGCCATCTGATTGACCCACAATTCAATCACGATTTAGATAAAGTAATTCAGCGGGCAAAATCTTCAGGTATAAACTATTTAATCAACATTGGCTATGACCTGAAAACAAGTATTGCAGCCATAGAGATGCATAGAGATTACAATTGGCTTCTTCCTGCAGTAGGAATACATCCTAATGAAGAAGCAGATGAGTCAATTACACATATTGGAGAGATTGAAAGATTATGCGCCACAAGGGATGTGGTGGGCATCGGTGAGACCGGATTGGATTATTATCGCAATTATTCACCAAAGGAAGCACAGCAAAAACTATTTCGTCTTCACATCAACCTTGCCCGAAAATTCAATCTACCATTGATTATCCATACGAGAAACTCTATTGATGATGTAATCAAAATCTTAAAAGAAGAGGATTATCATAAAGGAGTCTTCCACTGCTATAGTGGCACCTATGAACAGGCAAAAAAAATTATCAATCTTGGATTCTATCTTGGATTTGGTGGTGTTCTTACATTCTCCAAAAATATGCGTGAAGTCTTCCAGCATATTCCACTTGATTCTATCGTCTTTGAGACCGATTCACCTTTTCTTGCACCTGCCGGACACAGAGGCAAGAGGAATGAGCCTGCATTCATCTATGAAACCGTTAACTTTGCATCTTCAATAAAGGGATTGCCAGCCGAACAGATTGAAATGATAACAGACAGGAACGCCTTTCAATTATTTTCATTGAATTCAAATTGAAAACATTAGCAAAAAAGAGACTGGGTCAACATTTTCTCAATAGTATCTATATAGCCAAAAAGATAGTGAATTTTGCCGATGTAAAGGAAGAAGTTGTTATTGAAATTGGTGCGGGTAAAGGTATGCTTACAAGAGAACTCACAAAAAAGGCGCGCACTGTTTATGCAATTGAAATAGACCCTGAATGTGCTACAATCTTAAATGATAAGGTTCTAAATAATGTTGAGGTTATAAATAAAGATTTTCTTGATTTGGATTTAAAAGAATATACTGGTTCGGTCATCGTCGGGAATATTCCCTATTCAATTACAACGAAGATAATTGAAAAACTTGTAAAAGATAGAGATTATTTTCAGCGGGCAGTTTTAACAATTCAGAAAGAATATGGAGAAAGACTTCTTGCCCAGCCTGGTTCAACCGGATACAGTTCAATCACCTGTTATGTCAATTATCATTTCAATGTTTTAAAGGGATTTGTAATACCACCGAGATTCTTCTCGCCTGCACCAAAGGTGAGTTCAATTGTTATTAAATTGATTCACAAAGAAAAGCCATTTTTCCTTGATGACGAAACAGAATTCTTCAATTTCATCAAAGGGATTTTTCGATACCGGCGCAAGATTCTCAAGAATGCCCTGATAAATTATTTCGGATTCCTGCCCACGAAAATAGAACCGCCAATTTTTTACAAAAGACCAGAGCAGATTGATTTAAATGAATTTTATATTCTATACAAAGATTTAAAATCTCAAGGAATGAATTTTAAATAAAGATGAAAAAAAGGGTATATATTAAAGAAAGCACGGAAATAAGAAATGTAATAAAAGAGATATTTGAAGATTTTGGATTTGGGAATCTTGATAATAAAAGAGTCTTTGTCAAACCAAATATGCTTCGCATTGCCAGACCTGAAGAGTGTATAATAACTGATCCTAAATTGATTGAGTCAGTAGTAGATTATCTTCTTAGTTATTCTGCAAATGTAACAGTGGGTGATAATCCTATACCGCAAAAGGTTAACGAAATTGATGTTGCAGAAAAATGTGAATTTCTGTCGGCAAGCAAGGGTAGATTTAAAAATATAGGAAAATATGTGAAAAAGGTTGGAATAAGTCATAATAAAGTAAAAAATGTATATGTATCACGGGATATCCTTGACGCTGAATTGCTGGTTTCACTTCCAAAATTCAAGGTTCATGCACTGACAATGTTGAGCATTGCGATAAAGAATCAATTCGGAATAATCCCGGGTGGTTTGAAACCTTATCTACATTATCAGTGTCCAACTTTGAATGATTTTTGCCGATTGCTCATTGAAATTTACAATCTAAAAAAGCCCAATCTTATTATCGTTGATGCACTGAACATAATAGATGCAAAAGGGAGATTGTTTAAATTCAATAAATTAATTGCTGGTGATGATGCCTGGGCTGTTGATTATGTGTGCGCAATCCTTGCGGGTATGAATCCCTATTCAAACCCCATTTTAAGATTAGGATTAAAGGACAAAATCTTTAAGCCCGATGACATTGAGGTAATCGGGGATACAACACCGATTGAAGAATTTACAGTTCCATTTTCATTGCCAATAAGGGATATTTTTGCTGGTATTGGTAGTAGGGTCTTTGCCAAAATTCAGAACTTGAATATCCCTGTGATTGATCATAATCTATGTAATAAATGCCGTTCCTGCGAAAATGTCTGTCCAGCAAAGGCAATCGAAGGTTTTAATATTAATCACAAAAACTGTATCCGATGCTATTGCTGTTTTGAGGTCTGTCCACAGAATGCAATAAAAAGAAGATTAAGGATTATTTAATACTTTATCTATCATTTTTTTTTGTAAGATAATATTATCCGTATTATCCAAAAAACCATTAACAAACCAAAAATTATGTAAATTACAGTGGATAGTATTTTGGCTATTTGCGGATGCTTAATTGATAGATTCGGAATGAAAATTGCCAGCAGAATAGTGATACAAACTATTATTATGATATTCAAGATGAGATATTTTTCGGACTCAAATGGATAAAAAGATTTCATCACTAATCCCAATGTGGACCGGCCATTAAGTTAATTCTGGAATTCTTCAATTAATTGATAATAATGGAGAACAGATTAATTATGGCTCTTCGCCTTGGTTCTAATTTCTAACATCGCGCTTTCGATCTAATTTCTATGACTTCATCAGTGCAACATCTTCCAATACTACACGGCGGAAAACTTCCAGATCACCAAAACGCTTGCGGGCATCAAGTATCTCAATACCAGCAACCCGACTATCTGCCGCATAGTCTATCGCAATCCCTTCGGCAATATGTTGCGTTGTTACCGTGGTCTCAATAAAACGGATATACAACGCATCAACCTCTTTATCGTATGTTATTCTCATATTGTAAAACCTCCCTTTTCAAAAATAGTAAACATAAACAGTGATTACAACAATCTCATCCGCTTCTTCTACAAAAATAGGACGTATTTGTTTTACCCCATAAAATTTTTCATTCCAATTTGATTAAAAACAAAATCTTTTCTACACTCCAGCCTTCCCTGCTCGGCGGATGACCATTGAGCAGATTGGATACATTGGATTACTTCATCTTCAGTTGTCCCGCGATAACGCATAGCCTCCAGAGCGTGTCCCGAAAACCGAATTGGTTTCATATATTTCAAGTATAATGAACTAACACAATTTGTCAACTAGGATTAATTTAATGCCTCATAGTATCTTTGATTTCGTTTCTATTTTTCGTATTCTGCCCGAATCTGAATATTCCTAAAATCTACTTACTCGTAGCAACCATATTTTTCCGCATCTTCTTAACAACGCTGTATTTAATCGGAAACAAAGTACTCAAATCCAGATACTTTGATGCATCCATAATCTCTATACCTACCAGGTGTTCCTTTCACCTATGTCCAGCACAATGTTGTCTGCAATCCGCTTATTAATAACCCTCTGCTTTTTATCATCTAAACGGATATAAAGCAGATCGCCTTTGTCATTATAAAAAACTTTCATTCTGCCTCCCATTTTCCATAAAATACATAATCGCTCAATTTATGTATAATCCTTTAATAATATAATTTTAATCTCTTTCACCGTCTTTAATTTTTCATCATTGCTGAGAAAAACATCTGCACCAATACTTAAGGCAACAGCCAGTTGAATTGCATCAACTGTTCTTAGACTCACATATTTACCTCTTAATCGACCCGCCATCTCAGCAATTGGCTCACTTATCTCAACAAGATAAAGATTTTTCCCGCTTCTGAAAAAATTAATGAATTCTCTAACCAAATCATCCCGTTTCATCTGAATTGGCTTAGGTAAAACCTCGGTTAATGTCAAAACAGAAGTATAGGCAACCAATTTGCCTTGATTTAGAACATTTATAACTTCTTTAACTAATGGACCGAATTTTGGATTGGCTTCAATAAAATAAATAAAAGGTGCAGTATCTATAAAAATAGATTTATATCTTTTGATTTCTTTTAACAATGGCATTTATTAAAAGCGGTCTTGTCTTAACTGATTTACATAATCCTGCGCGTCCATACCTTGCCATAATCCTTTACCTAACCCATAAAGCCGATTTAAATCGGCTTTTTTGCTGGATTTACCCTTTCCTTTTAACAAACGATGGACAAGTTCATCAATCAATTTTAATAATTCATCACTTGTAAGCGTCTCGGCTTCCTTTTTAATTCTCTCAATGGCTGTAGACATAGCATCTCCTTTATTAAATAATTAAATTAAATATAACCAGATTTTTATCCCTGTCAATAATTTATTGCGTACCTACCACAAAAATAATTTAATACTTATTTAGAAAAAGAATATACAATAAAACCTATTCATTTATTTGTAGCCCGCAATCTTTCATCTGTCTGGTTCTGCTGACAATAATCATCACGAAACCACATGCAATGATTATAACTGAAATCAAGAGTTTACTATAATCTTTTGAAATACTATATATACAAAATATTATGTCATGGAATCCAACACCTGCACCAAATGCAATGGTTGCCCTAATCCAATTCTTCCGAAAATCTCGATGCGGGCGACCATCCTATCCAATCGCCTTCCCAATCTCTTCCTTGACTGGCCATCTATTTATGAAAATTTTCATATCTTCTTTTCATTTGGTTTATTGTTTTTTTTACGGAGAACATTTACTATCAATAAAATGGCAATCAATAATCCCCCAATACCAATAATCAAACAACAAATATAAATCAAGATGTTAACCAGAAGTGGATTTTTCTGATGCCAATGATGTAATTTTGGTCCAAGAAACATTGCAATTAGAATTAGTCCAATCATTAAGAGTATTTCAATCAGCATGTATTTTTCGTGCTCAAAAGGATTCATTGAATGTATTAATTATATGGTGGACCGGAGATAGAAATATCCCAAATCCATTTCCAATGATAGTCACCCTCATAATCCATATAAAACCATAATGATCCGGCACCGAAGTTTAATTCGTAACCATAACCCGGTTCCAATTCCTTAGCCATTCTATAAAATCTTGCTCCCAAACGAAGTCCAAGAAATAGTTCTGACAACAAGAGCATCGTGAATGGGTCAAGTCCACAACCAGTTGGGTCTACATATTTCAATGGATTATTCCAGCAGTAGCGATAGCCATTGAGTTGATTCTGGAATTGTTCGGTTAATTGATAATAGCGAAAGGCGGGCAATATTTTGTTCTTAATCTTTGTTGAATATATCACCGAATCACTGAAATCAGGTATTAGGCTAATAGGAAATGTAGAATTAATTTCATTGGTCAGAGAATCGGAGGATGTTGTATAGGATTTTCTTCTGAAGGAATTGTATTTGGGTATCCTTGTCAACTGCGGATTGTATTTCAACTGATAATTATTCCAGGATAAATATTTTGCATAACTGAATACCCGTTCATCATCAGGTAGATGTGTCCACTTGTCCATTGTGATAAACCTGCCAATCTGGGCATCGTAATACCGCTGGCAGAAGTAGTTTAACCCTGTTTCATCCAGTTCCTTTCCTGTAAACCCATGCACATCGCCACTACCAACTATCATCTCACCAAATGGATAATATGCACCAGACCAGACCAATGAACCTGATTCATTCGTCATCTTTCTCGGTGAACCTAACGCATCACAGTGAAAATTAGAACCATAATAAGTGGGAAGTGGGAAGTTGGAAGTAAAGAGTTTTGGATAATTATTTTTGCTTCTGCATTTATTTTTCATAATTCATCTCTGCATGACAAGTCTACCCGAATTTTGCAAGGTGTCAATATCAAGGCAAATGCCTAAAATTCTCTGCCTGATGCAGACAGGCTAAATGCCTAAATACCTAAAAACAAACACTGAAGCCAAAGAGATGTTATTGGAATGAAAGTTAGAAAGTTCACCGTTGGACTGTAGTTTAATTAACATCGGAATTTTTCTTATCTTCATCAAAGTTGTTTTGCTTTATTTTCTTTGCCGGTTTATGCGCATAATACACTACTCGGTTTCCAGGTTGTTTATACGGTAAAAAGAATCTAAATATTTTTTTAATATACTTACGGGCTGCATATATCCCAATGAGCGGAAATCCAACGGCTATCGTTCGTAGAAAGTAATTAAGCGGAGTAGTAGGATACTTGATATTAAGAAATATAAAGAGCCCAAAAAATGGCATTATGATTAATGGCGATAGCATAAAAATTTTTAGTTGTTTTTGTGTAGGATTTTTGCGGAAAATAAGCCAATAATGGAATTTACTAATTGGTTTTATGGTTACAGCAATAAGCAATAACCAAAGTATTAGAAATACAATGAATAAGAAAATGCCATTATCAGTGAGAAAGAATAATAGAAGTAGAATACTCACTATCAGAGAAATAATTAATAAGATGATGCTTTTTCTATTTAAATTCATACTTCTCTCTTTACCTCACATTATGTGATCTTGCAAATGATTAAGGCCATTTTAACTCATCCATCTTTTCAGTTATCATTAATCCGCTTGAAAACGTTATCGGTATTCCCCAACCGAACCCAAAGAATATGGCTTGCATTAATCCATTTTCAAAGTATGAAAATAACCCCCAACCATACCCACCAGAAATATCTGCCATATCTCCAGTAATTAGACCGTTACCCCATGCTACTATAGGACCAAGGCTAATCCCAAGTCCTAATCCTCTGTTAGGTTCCATAAAGAAATACCAGCCGCGTTGCTCCACGGGTGAGATGACATAAGTTTGTCCCCAAGACATTCCCCACCACAGAAATGTAGCTTGAGCCTGGAATTGAAGTCCAACGGTTATATTTCGTTTTCCTCCACCTGGTGGGGCATCTCCACGACCGGGGCTACCATAGGGATGACGAATATTGCCACCCCTTGAGCCACCAAGATACCCACCACCATAATCACCACCCCAGGGGTCTGAATACCCACCTTCATCTGCACTACCGCCCAATCCTTCGGAAAGCCAATCAGAAAATCTACCGGGATCAGAACCCTCAAGTGGTGGAAGTGTAATAACACCAATCCATATATCATCATAAAAAGTCCATGTAATGAGTCCTTCGTCTAACCACAATAACTCTTCTGGTGGAATCAGCCCCAAGGGATCTATGTATTTTAATGGATTGTTGATACAATACGCATAGCGGTTCTGGGTTTGAGGGAGTTCAATGTAGCCGCCAAAGGGGTCAAGGGTTATAAATCGTCCGATTTGGGTGTCGTAGTATCTTAAACAAAAATAATTCAACCCTGTTTCATCCAGTTCCTTTCCTGTAAACCCGTGGACATCACCACTACCAACTATCATCTCACCAAATGGATAATATGCATTAGTCCAGGTAACTGTGCCACTCTCATCCGTCATCTTCCTCGGTGAACCTAACGCATCACAATGATACCAGTTTGTATCAGCACCAGCAATCTTTGCAATGTGAAGCCCACCAGCATAAATATATCTTGCTAAAATACTACCATTCGGTGCATATTCAACAATCGGATTTATCCCATCGTAGATATAATACTTTGTATACTCCACAACCGCACCAGCAATCCCTGCACCAGTGCCTGTTGTCTTTATCTGACCATAACCAGGGATTTCACCACCAAAACTTTCAAGTGTGCCCGGGAACACATCAACCGCACTACTACCACCCTGATATAAGGAATCGGTATTAGAAGGAGCTGAAGGATTAAAGGTGGAGATGGTGAAACGAAGAACCGATGCATTAGAGAGTAATGATTTAGCAATCTTTATTTTTATTATCCCTGCAGGACCAGGGGTCTTTGTCACAGACATTCCATAAGGCATTGATTGGTAATTGGTTGAATGGTAACTGGTTAAATATTGATAAAGACCATAATCATTATCACCGACATATATACAATACTCCCAGGCAGATTTCTTTGAGACTCTGGTCATCGTATCCTCAGGTAAAGTAATTCTACCCGAATTTTTTAAAGTGTCAATATCCAATGTGATGAAGAGTTTTAGTTTGCCTGATTCATTATATAGATATTTTTGCCCGATGGCAAAGTAGAAATAATTGTTATCGCTCTTGACCCAGATTTTCTCAATATCCCTGTATTTGTTATAGAATACAATCTAATCTGCAGGTTTTGAGACATAGTGCATCCAAGCATTCTAACATGTTAGCATGCTAAAATGTTAGAATGGGATAACGGAAATAAGCGGGGATAAACAAAAAATATCTGATTTCATACCTCAAAAAATCAGTTTCTCTTTCTTATTTTACAGCATTTATACATTGCAAACATATGCAATATGTAAGATATAAAGATTTGACATAGTCGCTGAAGTTTAACACCACTTCTTACTGGTTTTTCTTTGCCGAGTTGACACTTCTATTCTTGGTAAATAAACTTATAATCCCCAAAATGCTGATAATTAATGAGATCCCGCAAATTACAAGACATAAACCATATAGTATTATTGCTGTAAGCAGCGGATTCTTTTGCAAAAACTTTGGTAAGAAAAGAGCACTTAAAACTATTACTCCGACTATTAGTAAAACATGCAATAACATATACTTTTCATTCTCAAAAGGAATCAAGCTCCTCATTAATCCCACCCTTGAGGGCCGAATAATTCCTCATCCCAAATACACGGCCAATGATAGTTGCCTTCGTAATCCATATAAAGCCATAATGAGAATATACCAAAATTGAAATCATAACCATATCCTGGCTCAAGGTTTATATACATTTTATATAATAACGCAGAAATTCTTATACCCAGACCCAACTCCATGGCTAATTGCCAAAACATTGTTGCTGTGATTGGGTCTAAAACCTGCCCTGTTGGGTCGGTATATCTTAATGGATTATTCCAGCAGTAGCGATAGCCATTGAGTTGATTCTGGAATTGTTGGGTTATTTGATAATAGCGGAAAATAGGGGAATTTTTATCCTTTGTCTTTCTAAAATATATCACCGAATCACTGAAATCAGGTATTAGGCTAATAGGAAATGTAGAATTAATTTCATTGGTCAGAGAATCGGAGGAAGAATTATATTCTTTTTTTCTCATGTCTATTACTCTAAGTTTACTACAAATTCAACAAAAGTCAACAGGTTTATTTAAATATTTCACTCCAACAAAGATATTTAATATTATCCTATTTTATTTTCTTGTATCTCCAAATATTATCAAAGTATCACGATTCCGTGTTGGCCAGGTATAGTCACGCAATCGGTAAATGAACTTCAAGGAATCATTCACATAACCTTTTAAATATTTATCGTCAAACATGTCCAAACGCGTGTAATAAAGTTCTCCTTTTTCGTCCATTAGATTAAATGAAAAATGCATACCCGCATAAGCACGTAGTTTTATTGATGTATAAGGATAAAGGTTGGTCAAGAATTTATCGTTAATGAACAGGTGAATCGTATCCTGAGTGTTATTAACAATCTTTGAATATCCTTGATATGATATTGTGAATGAATCTGTTGTAACGCACGAAGAGAGCCCTCCTATAAAGACAAGGCAAAAAAGCAGGATTAATTGCTTAAACATATGTTTCTCCATCTTTGTATTAGAAATTTTATCTTTTTTTGTTAAATTGTTCAAAAAAGTCACTGTACTTCATCGCAAACATCTCAATTGGATTACTCCAGTAGTAATAATATTCCCATTTGGACATCCCGGAACTACCAGGTTTACAATAGGGGTTTTTCCACAAATGTGTAACATAGTTAAATAGCCCAACAACTTTTACATATAATCCAAACGTAGATATAGGTCCAAGAATATTATGAATTATTGTATGTGCATATTCATGTTTGTATGTAAATTCATCATGAGCTGCGGAGTTGATCACAATAAAGTCACCTAGAGACATACCTTGTGCTTTGATTTTATCTGAATATGCAACAAGTTTACCATCAATATATTCGAAATCAGTTATTCCCATTATAGTAAAAACCGCTTCTGCCGCGATATTGGGAATGATATTCCATATATCTTTTAGCATATCAAAAAATCCATTGCCAGGACGGAGTTCCAACCACCCATCACCAGGAAACCAGCATCTGTATAATCCATTATCTAACGGTATTATTTCTTGATCAGGGGTATTGAATACCGATGGATAAAAAGGGTCTAACTGCCAGGATTTTGCATAGAACATACCTGCCCGTTGTGCCATTCTTTCTTCAACCATAAGATGAACACAGGGGTCTCGCCGGTTCTCACCAAGCCAATGAACATCTGCACCACTTGGATCCGTATATCTCAATGGATTATTGTAACAATATTCATAAGATGATACAGTAGGTTTATTAATAGGGTCAAGGGTTATAAATCGTCCGATTTGGGTGTCGTAGTATCTTAAACAAAAATAATTCAACCCTGTTTCATCCAGTTCCTTTCCTGTAAACCCGTGGACATCACCACTACCAACTATCATCTCACCAAATGGATAATATGCATTAGTCCAGGTAACTGTGCCACTCTCATCCGTCATCTTCCTCGGTGAACCTAACGCATCACAATGATACCAGTTTGTATCAGCACCAGCAATCTTTGCAATGTGAAGCCCACCAGCATAAATATATCTTGCTAAAATACTACCATTCGGTGCATATTCAACAATCGGATTTATCCCATCGTAGATATAATACTTTGTATACTCCACAACCGCACCAGCAATCCCTGCACCAGTGCCTGTTGTCTTTATCTGACCATAACCAGGGATTTCACCACCAAAACTTTCAAGTGTGCCCGGGAACACATCAACCGCACTACTACCACCCTGATATAAGGAATCGGTATTAGAAGGAGCTGAAGGATTAAAGGTGGAGATGGTGAAACGAAGAACCGATGCATTAGAGAGTAATGATTTAGCAATCTTTATTTTTATTATCCCTGCAGGACCAGGGGTCTTTGTCACAGACATTCCATAAGGCATTGATTGGTAATTGGTTGAATGGTAACTGGTTAAATATTGATAAAGACCATAATCATTATCACCGACATATATACAATACTCCCAGGCAGATTTCTTTGAGACTCTGGTCATCGTATCCTCAGGTAAAGTAATTCTACCCGAATTTTTTAAAGTGTCAATATCCAATGTGATGAAGAGTTTTAGTTTGCCTGATTCATTATATAGATATTTTTGCCCGATGGCAAAGTAGAAATAATTGTTATCGCTCTTGACCCAGATTTTTTCAATATCCCTGCCTTTATTATAAATACTATCAGGACCACTGGATTTTATACCAAGGTCATTGCTTGCTTCGGTAAATAATGAACCAAGTTCACCCTGGGATTCTGGTGAATAACCTTCACTATAATGCTTCTTCACCCTGAGACCTGAGGCATTGTAGGCAAAGTCAAGAGATGCTACTCCTTTTGTATATTGAATCAATCTATTATTCCAGTCATAAACAAAACTTGCTCCATCAGAACGGTAGGTGATATTGCCATTATTATCATAATCATATGTCCATCCCTGATGGTCCTGATAAAGGCGATTTGTGCCTGAATAATAAGAATAACTCTGACCGGTCTTGCTTAGCCGATTGCCTATTTTGTCATAGGTAAAGGTTTGATTCCCACCAGATGAATAGACATTGGTCAGGCGATTCAAGGCATCATAGGCAAAGCCCTGGGAATAACTTGTGGTCAGATAATCCGCAATGGAGTCAACATTACTATTTGGCTCATACCAGTAGCCAAGTTTAAGGATGTTAGTTCCACCCCTCTTTGTCCAGATCTGGGTTGGTCTGAGGCGATTGTCATAAGTAAATGTATCAATCACACTGTTCGGTGAGGGGCGCGCTATTTTTATTATCTGTCCTGCAGGATTATAGGTAAAACTGGTTATGAGATTGGGTATGTCTTTTAACCTGCCGAGCCGGTCATAATGGTAGATTGTCTTGTAAGAAGGCGAGATGTTTATTAAAGTGCATTGGTCAGCATAATTAAATTTATAGTTAATGGTTTTTTCACCGGATAAACCGGCTATATTCACCCTTTTCAACCCCACTCTACCGACATCATCATAGAAATATTTGATAGAATCAATGCCCACAGTGACCATCTTGGTGAGATTGCCCTTAGGATTGTCTAAACCTGACGGTGGTGTTCCAGCTTCCAGCATTCACATCATAGGTTAATCTTACTGTATCAGGCCAGGTTGAACCGTTATCAGAAGAATGTTTTACAAGGGTCAGACGGTAAATATCGTCATATGAATAGGCAACTACTCCATTTGCATCCTTTTTGGTTATTAAGTTTCCAACATCATCATATTCGTAATAAACATCAACAGGGTATGAACCATAATACCATTGGGAACTTGCATCAGGACCATTGACTCCGCGCAGGCGACCAAGTTTATCATAATAATACTTTGTTTCCTTATTTTCGGCATCAATAACCCTGGTTAGATTGCCAAGGGTATCGTATTTATAAATCGTCAGGTTATTATTGGCATCAATGACTGTGTCAATCGCGCCATAGGCATTGTAAATGTAAATCGTCTTATTCCCTTTCTCATCAATCACTGTATCCCTGTTTGCATAGTATCCTATCCTGATATAATTGCCATCTGGATGGGTAATTTTTGTTGTGCGATTCAGTCCATCGTATTGGTATGAAGTTAAAGGTTTGTTCCAATCCGGGGTAGTATATGAATAAGATATCCCGGAGATTTCATAAGGATTTGAGATTGAATCCTGTAAGCCATTTTTGTTATAAGAGATGTTCTGGACTATGGTCTTATTGTTATCAAAATCAAACTTTTTTACCTGGATTGGTCTCCCAAATCCATCAAAGAAGGTCTTTGTTACCATCCATCTGGAATCAAGTTTCACTGAATCAACAACTGCCTCTGGTGATTCAAAGTCTTTATAACAGATTATTCTTGTAGGGGTTGCTTCATTTGGTTTATAGACCTTTCTTAAACGATTCATATTGTCATATTCATAGACAGTGCTATCCCAGTTGGCATCGTATGTTTTGATGACAAGACCGGTTGCGGAATCGTATTCGGTTTGAGTATATAGTGAACAGACTGCGGTTGAAATGTGGTTAACTACTTGTCTGGGGAATGCATATTGATATTTGTTTGCAGGTGAAGGACGGTCATAATAGGTAAAGGTTGTTTCCGCAACCCCGGGATTGGGATGGGTGATGGTCATAATGATATTTCCCACATTATCATAGCGGTATTCGGTTCTGGTATATTCACTCCCTCCCTTCCAGCGCTCAATACGGGTGAGGTTGCCACGGACATTGGAAGGTGCTGGCGGTTCCTGCCATTGAACTGGATTGGGAGAATAGGTCTTTACAATTGAGCCCGGGTCATCATAAAAGAATCTTTCTTCGCTCAAGAGGTTTGTCTGTGCAGAGTCGGCATAAATTTTTGTTTCGTGGAGTAAGTGAATCATATATTTTGATAGATTGTCATAGTATCCAACATAAGGTTCCCCACTACCATCAGGCTTAACCCAGGCGAATAAACTTCGAGTGGAGCCATATTCTTTTGCCGTAGCCTCAAGTTTCTCAAATATGTAAGTTGGATTCTGGTGCTGGGTAGAGAGTATTATACTATCTTCATAGACATAAGGAGAAAAAGTAAATGTATCCACTTTAATATCTTGTCCGCGATTTTGTGCATCATTCCAATATCTTTTAACAATAACTGTATCAACTCCTTGAGCTGATGCGAATTTTACTTTACACCATGGTTGATTTATTGATGTCTGTAGCCAGAAGGCGTAATAAGTTACTCCCACATAAGTATTTTTAATCCAGCGGTCGTCATTGGGATTGGCACTATCACCGCGATCAACAATTAGTCTTGGGTTGCCATAGTTGTCATAATTTTTATAATCAGTGATGTAAGTCTTTAAACCGTCGTATGTTTTGGTCCAAGCAGGAACCGGAATGCTGTCCGAAGTGATTCTCTTTGTTGCCTTTGGGCCAAAAATTCTATTTTTTAATAAAGCATTCACTTTGTCATAAGTTCCACTATGGTATAATAAACCATATGTATCCAATCCTTTAACAACCCCCCAAGACCCGCTTAGATATTTGCGAAGTCCTGCACCGAATATTGACATTTCTTTATTTCCCTCCGGATATATAACTGTAATAGAATCTGCATTGGTAATTGCTTTCCAAGTTCCACCGGCATTTTGAATAGTGCGAAAAACTCTGGAATATAATGTTGTATCAGGAGCACGCCAGGGATCATCATTGATCACTTTAATTATTCCTCTTGTAAATTGTTTTTTCCAATTAGTTGAAGGAGGCAATGAGTCAAAAGGGGGATAACACTCTATCGCAGGAATATAGTAGTTGTAGTTCGAGTATGTATAACTTGTTACCCCTGAGTTTTTGTTATAAATTCCTACCAACTCGCCGAACTCGTTATAATTATAATAAACTGAATCGCCGTTGGGGTAGACAACAGATTTTAATAAGAATGTTCCTTTATCAACACCCAGTTGACCAAATGGAGAATTATATAGAACAATGTCATAATCGTAGTTATATCCAATCTTACTAATTACGCCATTATATCCTGTAAATTTTACGCTGTCAAGACTAAAGTAAAAACTATCCAAATGACTATTATAATAGAAAATACATTTTTGACCACTTGAAGTTTTTAACGAGTCAAGAAGTTTCAAAGTAGGAGTAATACGACTATAATATAGTGTAGTAATATTGCCATTATTATCAATAATCTTTGTAGGCATTTTTATTAATAAATAATAGTCATCCCATATGGTATCTGCTATTCCGAAGATCATCATTGAACCATTTCCAAATTTCAGAGTGTCGTTACCAAACGACATAAAGGAGCCATCAGTGGAAATATAGGAATTTCCTGAACGATGTTTCAGATATGTGCGTAAACCTATAGAGTTTTCAAATACCATGCCACTGTCATTGTTGTCATCATAAATCTTTCCAAAATGTAAATCCCAGCCTGTTCCCAGCCAGGAGGGTCTTTTTAAATTGGCTGATGGCAGAGCTACAGTATCGGAATCTGCTGACCAGATTTTACTGTTATAAAATCTGGTAATGGAAATACTATTTACATTTCTACCGGGTATAGAAAAATCGGTTTCATTGAGCAATAGACACCCATTGATAGGTGTGACACCAACTTGTTGGGGTTCGTTATTCAAATGCCTTATACCGTTCTGCATATTTTCATTCCATGCCTGGAGATAACCCATAAGCCATTTTTGATAAGCCTCTGCGTAAGGGTCGTAATAACTTCGCTGCTTTGGCTTATCTACCCGGCCTGGATTAACCAAAGCCATTTGTGCCCAGGCAATCTTCGCCTCAAAACAGAATAGAATGCATCCAAACAAAACCAACAAATCTTTGCGTTTCATTTTAGCCTCCTTTTTTGGTTGATAAAATTTTTCTGCACGGGTGGATTGTATATAAAAAGGAAAAATTCTCAACACCAACTTTTTTTGGATTTATGGACATTTTTATAAAGATAAATGGCAAAAACTTATGAAATTTCATTGGGTTTTAAGAATTTCCCCGGCTATATCAAAAAATTTATTTTTACAGACAACACCAATTTTTGTATCATTTTTCACTTGCATCTACAAAATTTTTAGAATAAAATCCTCTATGAATTCTTTTGTTGGACTTGACCTAAGAGGAGACTGGATAAAGGTTGTAGAACTAACCGAGGATTTAAGAGTGAAAAGTTATGGAAAAATAAAGATTGATGAAGATAGAGGTGATAATGAGGATTCATATATCCAAAAAATTAAAGAGTTATTCAGGAAATCAAAGATCTCATCTAATAATGTTGTAATAAACTTCCGTGGTTCTTATGTCCTGGCGCGCACCTATCAACCACCTTCCTCAAACAAAGAGGCATTTGAAATGTGGTTTGTGGAGAATATTCAGGAGTTAATTCCGGGGACGACTGTTGAGGATGTTGTTTATTCTTATGAAATACTTCCTTCAGGACGGGTATTGATTGCATTTGCCCGGCTGGGCGAAATGGAGAAGCAACTTGGAATGTTAAGAAAGTGTGGTATAAAACCAATCTTTATTGATGCATCCTGTCTTCCTTTGCGCACAGCATTTATCAATCACCCCTGGATAAAGGAACGATATGACTTTGCTATCTTAGACATTGCTGATACCCTGGCTGATTTACTGATTATAAAAGAAGGTGAACCTTTTTCAGCAAATCTGATAACATTGGGAAATCAGAATAATAATGATGTGCTCACCGGACATCTTTTGCGTATCTTTAATTTTTATGAGAAAAAGGATGGATTAAAGATAAATAATCTATTAATCACTGGAGATTATCCAAAATCTTCAATAATAAAAGGGCATCTTGAGAATTCCCTGGGATTTAAAGTTGAAATAGGTAATCCTTTTCGCACCCATAGATTAAAATCTCGCATTAAAAATGGAGTATCATATGCCCAAGCATTGGGTCTTGCCTTAAAAGGATTTTCAAAAAGTGGCATTGATTTAACTCCTCATAAGATAAAGGTAGAGAATGAAATTTTAAGTTTTCAAAAAAGTGCGGAAAGGTATGCAAGATTGAGTTTATTCTTCACTATCCCTGCACTAATATTCTCTCTATATCTTTTAATCTCTATTAGCAAGAAGAATGATACTTTAAAACAGGATATTGATGCCCTTAAGAAAGAGATGGCCGAGATGTCGCTAATTGATAATGAAGCAATAGAATTCAATAACAGAATTCAAAAGTTAAAAGAACTACTCAAAAATCGTCTTTACTGGTCAGAGATTCTATTTGAAATTGCAAGGACAGTTCCTGAGGGTATCTATTTTAAAGAGTTATTAACTGAGACACGGTTAAAAGCAGATAACCCTGAACCAGTAAACCAGACCCAGATTATCATAGAAGGAAGTGCCCAGAACCAAGAATTTGTAATCACATTTATAAAGAACCTTGAGAAGAAATTTAAAAATATAGTATTAGAGAATATGCAGAGTGAGGCAGGATGCGAATTCAAAATAAGATTGGAGCCCTGATAACCTTTAAATTTTTAATTCCTTTTTTCATCTTTCTTATCTTGTTGGGTGTAATATTCGGTATTATTTCTTCTTACTCTTATAATCTTGAATACCGTGATCAACTTAGGGCACTGGTAAAGGAGAAGAGTATTTTACAGGAAAGGCAAAAAAAGATAGAGGAGCAAAAAGTCATCTTAAATATAAAAGAAGACAACCTATCAAGAATACTTGGTTTGCTAATAAGGTCAAGTAAAAACTCCGGTGCCTTGCTTGGTGAGATTAGTCTCGGACAGAGAATGGAATATAGAAATACAATGGCAATACCTTTGACAATAACAATAAAAGGTAATTATAATCAGATAGCAAGATTGGTGAACAATTTGGAAAGGGAGGATATAAGATTCCAATTGACAGAAATATCCCTTTCCACAAAGGAGACAAAAGGGATTGGTATAATCGGAAGATTAAAAGGATATTTTTCATTACTGGAATGAGCCATTTTATGAAACCAAAAAAATTGTTGATGATTATACCCCTTTTAATCATAACCTCTGTAATATGGTATGCCAATATAAAACGATTAAAAGAAATCTCTAATAGAAACCAGGGATATGAGTTAAATTGCCATATTGATTTTTATTTTGACTCACTACCCCAATATAATTTTGTTTACAAAGATATCCAGCGTGACCCATTCAATACTATCCCTGATACAAATAAAGAAGAACCAACCAGACCCTCATTTATTCTTAAAGGTGTTGTATTGTCTGGGGATAAGGCATCTGCACTGGTAGAATTTTCAGGCGAGACCTATCTTATAAAAAATGGTGAGACATATCTTGGTGTCAAGATCAAAGAGATCACATCAAAGAGTGTCACGATTGAATTCAGGGGAAAAGAAGAGACCATTTATATTCTTGAATAAATTATATGATTGCTTCTAAGGGGTATGCACTCATAATCGTCATTGTGGTAACATTTATTGTCTCACTATTTATAGGATTGATGACCACCAGGATTATATATAATCGTTATTCAATAAAGAATCAAATACAGAAGATCCAGAGTCTATATACTGCTGAGTCAGGGATAAAAAAGGCATTTTATTATTTAAAAGAGGGCCCGAAAAAAGGTATTGAATGGCGCACAGGAAACAATATTTTAGATAGACCAATCAGGGAGAGGTTATTCTATAACAAAAATGGAGAAACCGAAATTTCGGTCCTTGATGATTGTGGTTATCTTAGAATTAAGGCAAGGGCATTGGGAAGGTATCCAAAGTTAATTGAAATAATGGTTGCCGGGATTGTTCCTGAAGAATTAAAGAAAAATCTATTTATGGTTTCAGATAAACCACTTATCTTGGGTAATCGTGCCCAGTTAAAGGGTTTGATAAAAATCAACCAGGAACCTATTTTCAGGGGTGGTAGTATTGAAGGGATTATAGAGACAGATGCCTCATTATCATTACCCATTGTATCAACAAATCCATTTACCAATTCCATAGATTATTTTCGGTATCTCCT
Source organism: bacterium (assembly GCA_036796695.1). Taxonomy (GTDB): domain Bacteria; phylum Hydrothermota; class Tepidihabitantia; order SM23-42; family JAOAFX01; genus JAOAFX01. Next base: position 44,060 of record DAIRCK010000005.1, on the reverse strand, counting down.
TTCCCGACCAGGAGAGTTTGAAAGAGAACTATTTTCTGCCCAGGTCTTTTCTCCACAGAGAGAATTTCCTGCAAGGAAGATTTTTGCAAACGACGCAATTTTGATTGAAAATAAAAATTTTGATTCCCTATGGAATGCCAGTGAAAATTTGACCATTGCCTCAACCGCAGAAATCCAGGTTTCCGGGCTAACAAAGATTAAAAACTCAACTATCATTGCGATTGGTCCAGTAAAAATTTTAGACAAAACTAATATAAAATTTTCAAAGATCTATTCTGAGACTTCTATTGAATTAGGGGATGAGGCAGATTTTTCCGGAGTTCTCATTGCGCCAGAGATTAAAATCTTAAATAGGGCAAAAGTATCACAACCATCTGTTCTTATTTGTAGCCCACCACTTAAAAATGGAAGAATCATCTTCAATAGCAAGGCACCTGCGTACTGCTCTATAATAAATCTATGCAGTGGTAATAATAGTTTCATTGAAATCAAAGAATATGCAGAAATTAAAGGTTTTATATATTCTATTGCACCCATTAAACATAATGGCAGGGTCAATGGTTTTGTATATTCCTGTGGCTTTTATGGCTTACCACTCACTGAAGATACAACGAATACAAATGTCCTCAACGGTATTATCCAACCACCACCTGATTCGGATTATCTCACCATACCAATTCTATTTAATAACATAAGGGATTTTAAGGTCATCCAGTGGCAAGAGTATTAATAAGATCATCTGGACTGGTTTTTAAGACTAAATCTTATTGTCAAGGATTTTCTTTGATTGAAATCCTCGTTACATTAGCAATTCTCGGCAGTGTCCTCCTTGTATTTTTGAGTCTCATTATTTATCAATTAAAGAAGGAAAAAGAAAACACTGAGATGATACAGGCGATGGAGATTGCAAAATCAAAGATGGAAGAGGTGTTATCATTAATAGAGGTTAAAGATAGTGAAGAGATTATCAATGGAAAATTTTTGCTGAAAATAAAAGTTCTTGATGGTGATAAATTTGACGAACCAACAAATTTAAGACCGCTGGAAATCCAAATCGCGGTCTATAATTTAAAAGAAAAGAAAACCCTTATAGAACTTTACTCTTTGAAATGAAATACCAAAATAACGATTCAGGATTTACGCTCGTTGAATTACTGGTTGGATTGACTATCTTTTCAATAATTGTTACCATTACCCTGTCAGTCCTTTTCCGTATCCAGAGATTACAAAGAGAGATGGATAAGAAATACGATTTTCATAACGAGATTGAATCAATCTGTAAAGGGCTTGAAAATTCTCTTAAAAACTGTCAGAGGTTGATATTGGTGAATAAGAAGATGGTTAAGTTTCTGGATATTTATGATGATACAATAACTTATATTTTAAGTAATGATACACTTTACAAAGATAATCATCCATTTCAAAAATTATTATTTGATTCATTTTATTTTGCATTTGTAAAATTTAATGGGGAAATTGTTGATTTAAATTTACTTGATGAAGACAACAATGGTGTTTTAAGTGATAATGAATTGACGCATATCTCAGGAATTGTAATTGTTATGAATCCTTACTATTTTGAAGGCTTAAAAAAGGTGAAAATTAAAAAAAATCTTTTTGTCTCTTTTAGAAATGCAAAAAAATTCTGATTAATCACTCATAATGAATCTGCAGGTTGTAAAATTTTCTCTTTTAATCTTTTCTTGTATATGGTATCTAATTTTTTTATTATCGTTGAACATAGTTTATTAGACACCTTTTTGCATAAATTCTTTATATCTTTATCCCTGGCATCTGCTACATCAGAACCCAAAATAACTTTACTATCAGGGATTAAAATTTTTACTGATGCGAATATTTTTATTATTTCTTGCTCAATATCTAAAGTTCCATAGTCCATAATATCAAAGGCTATGATATAATCAATATTTCCAGTATCGGATGTATAAACCATTAGCCAGTCTATATTTTGGGTGATGATTTCTTTTATGAGCATCTCCTTAAAGATATGCCTTATCTTCATATTATCAACCCTGCTTTGGTCAACAATTGCAACATTTATCGGCTCAATGATTGTCCGCTGTTTATGAAATTTCAGACAACTTGCCATCAATAAAAGGTTCAAGATTATAACATTTATAATTTGAAGTTTGGAATTTATTTGGAATTTGATATTTGGAGTCTGGAGTTTCATTCTAAGACCCTTGGTGTAATATAGATCACCAGTTCGGTTTCTTCCTGGGTTTTAGTGGTGTGAGAAAATAGGCGGCCAATTATTGGAATATCGCCTAAAATCGGTATTGATTCCCTTGATTCTACATTTGAATTTTGTATTAAACCACCGATTGCAATCGTCTCACCATCTTTTAAGTTTACTGTGGTGTTGATTTGTCTTCGGGCAATTTCTGGTAGTCCTTCGGGTCCTAATGATTTTAGATTTGAAACCTCGGTCTGGATCACGGTTGTTATCTCTCCAGACCTGCTCACCCAGGGAATTATCTTCAGTCTTATCCCTGCATCAATAGAATGGAGTTGATAGATCGGTGCCTCTGGTGTTCCAGTTGTGGTCCGATAATACCTAATCCAGCCCACATCAATTGATGCCTCATTACCGTTTAAGGTTGCAATCCTTGGCCTTGCCTTTACCTTTGCCTTTCCCTTTGTCTCCAGGGCATCAATGCTGAGCCAGAAATCCTCAGGAACCCTGCCCAGTTTTGCGACATTAAAATACTCACCGATTTTATTAATTATGACATTCAAATCCTCACCCGAAGTAGAAAGCGTCAATCTTGGAAATACTCTGTTTATTGTATCAGACCTTGCATAAGACCCCCTCAATCCTAATAACCGACTTGCTGATTTTGAATACTCAACGACCAATGCTTCAATTAAGACCTGTGGAGTGGCAAGGTCTATCGTCTTGATAAAATTTTCTGCCCGTTCAATTAAGTCCTCAGTTCCAAATATCAAAATGGCGTTCTGTTCTTTTACAACCTTTATATTCTCACCAGGAATTCCCTGTGGTAAGAACTGCGGAACGAGGTCCGCTTTTATGTATCTTAAAGGAATAAGTTTTGATGTTGTAAGTGCGGCAGCGGCTGGTGAACCAAGTGATTTTTCACCGACCAGATATATACCATCAATGCGACGATATGTAAAGTTCGTTCCCTGAAAGAGTAATGCGAGTGCATCTTCCAATGGAATCCTTTCAAATTTTGCATTTATTGAACCCCGCACCTCGCCATACCGCACGATATTCAAGCCTGCCTGATTGGAAATTTCATCAAGAATATCGCCGATATCCGCATCTGATACATCAATACTGACGAGTTGTTCATTGCTCACACTTACAGAAAGTCCTTTCCTCCTTCCGGGCTGACCACCAGCCTTTGTGACCTCATATATTCCTCCTGATTTCTTTAAGATAAAGCCATTGGCACTCAATAAAGATGAGAGGCCTTTTTCTAATGGCACATCATACAAAATGCCGCTGATATCTCCAGTTACGGTCTGGTCTGCAACGATATTAATCCTGCTCTGGCTGGCAATATCTCTTAATAATTCATCAACTGGAATGTTTTTCACATTCAATGACAGTCGCTCTTTTGTGGCAATTATCTCTTTTTTTCGTTCTTTTTCTATTTTTTTAACTAAATAATAATCCTCTTTCTTTTCCAATGAAAAACCATAGGACTCAAGCATCGCCTTTAAACCCTGTTCAAGCCCAATCTTTTCTAAATGGGCTGTGACTTTACCTTCAACATCCTTATCTACAACAACATTTACCCCTAACTGGACTCCAATTGCCCGTAATACATCCCTTATATCTGCCTCTTTAAAATCAAAGGTGATTTTTGTAGTATCAATCTCTTTTATCTTTATAGTATCAACGCTCAATGAATCATAGAAAGAGCACTGATTAAGCAGGATTAATCCCAAGATAAAAATATTCATGGAAGATTTTATTCTAAAAATTTTGTGGATGCAAGTGAAAAATGATACAAAAATGTGGTTTGTGTGTAAAAATTAATTTCTATATAGCCGGGGAAATTCTTAAAACCCAATGAAATTTCATAAGTTTTTGCCATTTATCTTTATAAAAATGTCCATAAATCCAAAAAAAGTTGGTGTTGAGAATTTTTCCTTTTTATATACAATCCACCCGTGCAGAAAAATTTTATCAACCAAAAAGGAGGTAAAAATGAGATCTGGAATAATAAATAGCAAAGTCATTGACAGAAAGAATGTTGTATGTATAATGATAAAAAGAAAGGATGAGTTAAAATGTTTTATTCTTTATTTGTTTTTATTCCTGAACATAACAATGATTCCTGGCTGGGCAGGTTATGATGATCCTTTTTATGATTTTCGAGGGCAGAATTCGTTTCGGGAATCGGAGTCATTCCAACCTGAAGAACGTTTTGATCCATTTACTGGCAATTTCTATCTTATCTATGCCGATGTTTATTTGCCAGGGAATGCTGGATTGGATATTAAGATAATGCGCGTTTATAACAGTGATATTTATCGTCGCGATGGATCTGGTGATGTACCGGTGCCTGATTCTTGGGTTGGTCTGGGTTGGTCATTACACATGGGGCGATTGGTCTGTCCTACAAATGAACCTAAATATTTGGAAATGCCCGATGGTTCGAAGCATCAATTTTATATTGATATAAATGATCCGTCTCGATGGATTAGCAAGGAATACTGGATTTTGAAATTTGTTTCAGCAAAAAACTGCTATGAAGTATATTTTACAAATGGTATTAAGTGGACATTTTCTCTAAATATTTTTGGCAGTATCCCTGAAGCCGGTGGCACAAGTCATATTTATTATCCAACGATTCTCATAAGCGATCCTTTTGGCAATAAGGATACAATTGATTATCAGATGGTTACTAACGAAACTTTTATCAAATGGATTAAGGATAATTTAGGTCGGACCATTACATTTAATTATTCAACCACTGGCACAAAAAATTTAAATTCGATAAATATTAATGGCAATTATATCTACTATGAATATACGCCAATAAATGCCGATAATTCATTGCTTACAAAAGTGAGGTACCCTGAAGATCCAGCAGGTTATTATTCTTATCGATATGAATATTCCACAACATACCCGGAAAACGAATTGAAAAAAGTTTATAATCCTTGGGGTGGATATATCCAGTATACCTTTGGTAATCATGAATTTAATGTTGGTGGTACAAATTATCGTTTTCGTGTTCTGACCCAAAGACAAATTAGTTCAGATGGTTTATGGACAATTTCCTAAGGTTTAACCGCGGACAATTGTGATTCAGTATGTATTACGGATCCTTATAACACAAAAGTTAGTTTTGTCATGTGGGGTTATCGTTTGGCTCCGTCTTCAGGTAATAACTGGAAACTCGGTTTAATGGTAAGAAAGTGGATCACGGGTAGTGGAGCTAACTGCCTATATAAATTAACATACGAATCTTCACCAGCAATTTCTAATGATGATTATTATGGACCGACATCATTTGATAATCAAGTCTATGTGCCAAGATTAACAAAAAAAGAAATTATTATTGATGGTAAAACCTATACTACCAGTTATTCCAATTTTGACAATTATTCGCAACCCCGAACAATTCAAGAAACAAGTGATGCAACAAGGACAATTACGCGAACTTATTGGTATAATCCAAGTTTGAACATCATTGATCGACTTGCCAGTGAAACAGTAAACTATAATTCTACTTCTTTTGCAACGAATTACAGTTATAATGACATAGGGTTGATGACCTCTAAAAGTGTTGCTGGTGTTACGACGACCTATACCTATCATAATGATGGTAATTTGAAGAGAACTACTGATGCGAGTAATCGCTGGATAGAAAACGAAGAATATCAATATGGTGTTCCGAGACGAATTAATAAAGGCGGTGTGTACACAATTAATAGAACTATAAATTGGTCCGGAACAATAGCCTCAGAAACAAATGGCCGCGGATATACTACTAGTTTCCTATATGATGGTCGAAATCGCTTGACGCGTATCACTCCCCCCATTGGTGATGTTACAAATATCGAGTATCATAATCAAGGGGACTACAAAAAAGTCAGTCAGGGGCAAAGCTGGATCAAATACAATTATGATGATTGGTGCAGAGTTGATTATACGGAAAATAGTGTTGGTATTAAGGTAGATTACACTTACGACAAACTTGGTCGGAAAACTTTTGAATCCTACCCATATACTAATTCCAGAATCGGTGATACCTTGACTTATGATGGTTTGGACCGGATAAAACGAATTACCCATCCTGATAACTCATACTGTGAATATACATATTATCAAAGCAAGATTACATATCGCAATGAACGGGGCAAAAATACAGAATTTCAGTATCTTGGTTTTGGGACACCTTTTGGTGAAAAGCTATTGGGGTCAGTGAAGGATGCCCTTAATCAGACTACCAACTACAGCTACAATGCAGCGGGGTATCTAACTTCAATAAGTGCAGCAGGTAACTATAATCGGACATATAATTATAATTCTAAATACTTTCTTGCTTCGGAAATCGCACCGGAACGGGGACAGATAAATTATAGTTATGACAACGCTGGTAATCTTATTCAGCGGACCGATGCCAATGGTAATATAACCAATTACACTTATGACAATGCTACCAGATTGACTGCGATTGATTATCCAGGCGCTTTATACGATATTAACTTCTACTATGATTATGCAGATAATTGCACACTTATGACCACACCCACAAATGTATGTAGTCTTTATTATGACCCTTTAAACCGAGTAACCAGAAAGGTTCTTAGAATAGATGGATTCAATTACACGGTGAGTTTTACCTATGATTCCCGTGGTAACATAACAAGAATTACTTACCCGGGTAACTGGTCTGTGGATTACACGTATGACTCTGAGAACAGGGTATTGACCATTCCTAACTACATTAATAATAATATCACTTATCACCCATCGGGCAGGGAAGCGAGTTTTACTCTGGTTAATGGTCGGGCTACGAGTTATACTTATAATAATCGCTATTTTATTACAAATATAACGGTTAACGGCAATACAATGAATGAATCATATCAGTACGATGCGATGGGCAATCTTACAAACTTGACTGATAATCTTAATAGTGCTAATAATCAAACCTTTACCTATGATGATATAGACCGGTTAAAGACCTTTAATGGTCCCTGGGGTAGTGGCACATATAATTATGCCTCTAATTATGCGATAAGTCGTCGCACTCAAGAGATAATTGGTTCAAACACGACCACATACAATTATCATAACACAACCCACCGGCTTATGACCACAACCGGTGCTCTTACTTATACCTTCACCTATGATAACAACGGCAATACAACCGGAATAAATGGTGGAAAGAATCTTACAATTACATATGATTATGAAAACAGGCCAGTTTCAATAAATAATCTCGATTTGCGGAATACGGATTTTATTTATGATGCGAAGGGTGTCCGTGTGAAAAAAGTTTTGGGTCCCTTTATCCCATTAAGAAAAGAAGATAATAATATTGATGGAGCAATTGAGGATGTGTATTATTATCTCACTGGACTGCAAGGCGAAGTATTATGTGAGATAGAGAAATTTGGCCAGGGAAAGACCTATTATGTCTATCTCAATGGTAAAAAACTATGTCGTGTGCGTGGTAGTAATAAATATTTTTATCATAATGACTATCTGGGTAGTGCAAAGGCAATGACTGATAATTCCGGAATTAAAATATATTCCTGGCTTGGTTATCCATTTGGTCAACAATATAGTATGACTGGTGGTGCATATAACAACTATCGTTTTACGGGAAAAGAATATGATGCTACCACTGGTTTATACTACTTTGGGGCAAGATACTATATGCCTGAGATTGGCAGGTTTATCACCGCAGATCCGATTGTTGGCTTAGGTAATTATGACTTGACCAGACCAAATTCTTTGAGTTTTTATTGTTATGTAACTGATAACCCTCTGAAATACATAGACCCAGATGGTAGACGTGAGATGACGCCTTATGAGGTGGAGGTAGTTCGTAAAATAATGGAAACGGCGGAGCAGGTGTATTTTAGCGAGAAAAGTCGGGCGTATGAGTCTGTAAGGTTCACTGGAGGTAGTTGGCCTGAAGATATGGCTGCAGGGAGTATGAAACCGGTATCCCTGGAAGGTTTACCAGGGGAGTTGCCATTTGGGTATATGTTGAAACTGAGAAGAGATCAATTTTTGAGTCGGATTTCTTTTGGTATCTACGACCCTGGCACATTGCCTAATCAAATGGACCACCTTGTATATAAAAGTTCTGAAGAAGAAATTTGGGTTAATCTTGCTTTACCAAAAGAAAAAAGATACATCTATTATATTTTACACAGCCGTGAAGAAGGAACTTATTGGGCGATAGTTGAATATAGGGGTAAGAATGGTGAAGAAATAATTAAGCGATTTCTTTCACCTCGAACCTATGAAGAGTGGCTTAAACGCATAGATGATTATGAAAAAAATAGTAAATAAGGAAAAATAGAGGTATAATTTTTTTATGAACATAGTATTTTTTATCGGTTCTATACTACAAATTATTTCGGTTGCTCTTCTGATAATTGGTATTAGAAAGATATTAAGAAAACAATTTAAAAAGAGTGCTATTATTTTAGTGTTCTTTTTGATAACTATCTTCTACTGGATAATAATCCGCGAACGAATTATACTTGTAAGATATATCTATCGTTCTTTCTCAAAAGTTGAAAATACATTTACTACATATATTTGGAAATACCATCGCTACCCATTGAATTTTGAAGAATTACAGAGAGATACCCTTGGTATAAGATTATTATCTACATATGAATCATATCCTTTAGTCGAAAAACCACTTTTTCTTAAGGAACCTAAATATGGCATTAAAACTGAGTTGACTGATACTTTGATATTCACTGTTCTTTATTCCTACGGATTAGATTATGATGATGATAGTCTAAAGAGGAAATACTATTTTGGTCCTTTGTTAAAGCGAACGAATTACATACAATATATCTTATCTCCGATTCCCATAGATGGGGATCTCTATATAAGAGGATTGGGACAAAGTATCTGGGACCCATTCTTTGATACCGTTTTTGTTCGTCAGTTATTTGAATTACATGGTGATACGTTATCTCCCGAGGAATACAATGTTTGGATGGAAAAACGGAAGGAATATTGGGAAAAGGGACGAAATTGAGGGGTAATGAGTATGTATAATTAATGCTAGATAATCCGACCCGTTATGTTGATCCGACCGGCAAGTGGCGGACAAGTCTGGAACGATATGCTTGGGCAATTAATAAAGAGTTTGCCTGGCGTGAATTTCTCAGTGGACTTGGTGGTGGTGTGGATTTAGTGAATTGTATTGTGCGGAAAGCAACCGGTGATATAACATTATCAACGGGTGATTGGTTGTGGGCAGCTGCCGGAGTGGTGAGTTCTCTCATTCCCGGGGGTAAGATTGCGGATCCGGTGAATCGCAGTATATATCGGAGTTTAAACTGGAGTTTCAATGTGATGTCGGCAGAGGTGTCTTCAGATGTTTTTAAGGAGGCAAAATTGGACAAGATAATCTGGAAGATCGCAGAAAAGTTGGGAATCGTGAGTCCTGATGGAACGATTGATTTAAAGGCAACGACTAAGGATCGCACAAATTACGAACACTTAAAAGATATTACGAAATTCGTTAGAGCAATGGATTTGCACATAACTAATATAGAAGAGTTATTCCCCAAACAGGAATATGAAAAGTGGTATGAGATATATTATCTTTATGGAGATTAGGTGGGGGTTTTGAAGATTTCAAAGATTATTCATTTTGGCATAGGCGCCTTATTGTTGGTAGTTACTGCGTGCAATTTTAACAAGAGTTTACTCCGGAAGAGTTAAGTAATGTTATAGTGTATGTCGCTTATTCAATGGGTATGCCCGATGACATCTATCTTATCAAAGCAGAGCCTGGTGCATAGCCAATAAGGATTACATATGACAATGACTGGGAGGCGAGTCCGATATGGGTTGATGACGGTAATGCAATTGTGTTTAATAAGTCTAACGGTCCTGTTAGTTCTAAAACTCGGTGGTTTATATACAAGATTGACCTGGTGCAGGGTAAAAGATATAGATTGGTTGAGTCAGATATGGGTTTTGATTTAGCTGGAAGCAAAAATATTTATGTAAGATCATTTCACAGGATTTATATTTTAGTTGGTGATTCATTGAAATTGTTATTTTCCCGATATATGCCACCGATTTCCTCTGAACGGATTGGTGATATTTGGGACTTCTCGGTTGACAAAGCCGAGACGAAGTGTGTGTTGGCAGTGGTTGAAGGTAACAGAAAACCCCCGGGAGGAATGGCATACAAAGGTACAGAAAAATTTCAGGAGCTGGCGATAGTCAATCTTGATAGCACAAATTTTCAATTTTTAACCAATGATACTTTTCCTGATACTGAACCGGCAATATCGCCTGATGGAAGATACATTATTTACAGTTCCAGAAGGGGATTTTGGGCAAATCTTTATATAATAGATTTGGTGACGAAAGAAATTAGAATGCTTGTGCGGAATGGGTCTAATCCTACCTGGTCTCCGGATGGAAAGAAGATTGCATTTATTTCAAATCGGGATGGGCATTTACATATTTATGTTATAAATGTTGATGGGACGGGTTTATTTCAGTTAACTAAGGGCGATTTTGATGTTTCTATTACAGGTATTTCCTGGTCCCCGAGATAGAATAAAACTTGCAATTTAATCAAGGAATTACAAATTTAACCTTGGGTTTGGCAAATCATCCAGCAATGCCTGATGTAGTTGAAACGGTCGGTGACCAGATTGCTGGTAAAGGAGGTGTAGTAGCAGTTAAGATTGGAAGCCTTGTCCTGGACATACTTACACCTGATGGGTCTGAGATTACAAATGAACAAGGGGTAAAATTATTGCTTAAGGCCATCTCTTCAGGAGCAACTATTGAAGATCTTAATGAACTCGCAGAGGAATTAGATTTAGAGATAAAACCACGCTTTGCAGATTCTCATAATAATGAGATAATAGAACCTTCGCGAAATCCTTTAGAGGAATTGCATAAAAAATTTGGTATGGAGGAACCCTATGAGTAATGATAATGGGGAAAAAAATAAAAGATATGATTCGCAATTACGAGGATGCGGGAATTGTGCGAAGATTTTGTGCATATCTTTTGGATGTGTTTTTAATCATTTTACCACCGTTATTAATTGGATATTTGTTTTACTCCTCAAACCGTATGTTTATGGATGTGCTCAAAATGGTGGCAGTTCCGATTGCATTCATTGTATACCAAACTTTATGTGTATATAAAACAGGAAGGACTGTCGGCGGGTTGATTATGGGAATAAAAGTTATTTCGGTAGATAGGATAAATGTGCCTTTTTATAAGGCAATAATCCGTGGTCTCTTTTTAGGTATTGCATCTGTGCCTGTGAGAATTATTAGTGCAGGGAACATTGCTTTGGCAATTTGTTTTTTATCCGTTTTTTTCCCTCCTGATGCTGAAACAGGAAAGAGAAGGCACGTTTTTGATATTATTAGTGGAACTTGGGTTATAAGACAACCTTAATGGTAATACCTCCCATCTAATGGAATATCAATTCTGATGAAAAAGTGGAATAGAGCAACTGTGGGTTTCATTTTGGATTTTCTTTTTGCTTTTGTCTATAATCTTGTTGCTAAATACACTGGTGGTATTAAGGTAATGATTAGAGAAGATGTTGATAGCCCCAAGGTGAGCAGTTGACATCCAGTGGTAGTTTTTTGAATACCCACAGGCACTATTTTCCCGTTTGTATAAAAATTGTTGTAATTTGGCATTAGATATTTAGGGCATGAGTCTTAAATAAAATACAATTTTTATACATTCAATATACATAACTTAAGGTATAGATTGAAATAATAATACAAAAACTAATGTGCTTTTAGTCGTAAAGTAAAGGGATTTAAGCCTCATAAAAAAATCTAAAATACTACAAAAATCATCAAAAAATAAGCATAGTTTTTAATATAAAAGTATTGAAATTTCATAAGTTTTTTGCATTGCCTGTTCAAAAATGCCCAAAATTGGATTTACTGACATTTTATGTCAAACCACTGACATTAAATGTCAGTGCCTCAAATGCAGAACTGGACTGCATTTGCGTGATTTTGTGGATAAAATGTGGATAACTCACTGACATCAGATGTCAGTAAAAAAATTGAAAGAGTTGAAATTTCAGCAGTTTAAATTTGGCACGGAATTTGTATTTATGTTCTATATGTCTCAAGAAAAGTTAGAGGAACTGGCATACAGAAGTATTCAGCAATCAAGTCATGTCAAAGAAATTCAGAAGAATCAGATAAATAAAATTTATCAGGAAGGATATCGTAAGGATGAATATGCTTATTTACATCGTCAGGTATGGCTGGAATTACATCCGTATTATTTCTTGCTATGGCGTTTAGCACATCCTGACTATTTTAAACAGAGATATCAAAATCTAAAGCAGAAGAATCCGTATTATGCCTGCGAGAAGTCACGGAGATTTCGTGCATTACACCCTGACTACTATAAACAATATCGGGAGCGTAACAGAAAGAAATTGCAAAGATACTGGCGTATGTATAAAAGAAAAAAAAGGGGCGCAAAAACAGAATTATTAATAAAATGATTTCATAGTGCCGTTTTTTATGTAGCACCAGGACATTGCCTCGGTGTTATTGACACATAATATTCTACCCTCACGGTCTATGCCAATTATTCCGGCGCGGCATTTTGCCCTTGTTGCATAATCTATCGCCATCTTACCTGCAACCGGTGCTGAGTATTTTTCCATATATGCCACAGTTCTAAAGGCAAGCAACGTCTTCATAATCATTTCACCATGGCCCGTGGTTGATACACCGCCGTATTTGTTTGCATAGGTTCCCGCACCGATGATAGGTGTATCACCAACCCTGCCTGGTAAATGGAGAGAGATGCCACCGGTAGAAGTCCCTGCAGTGATAAAGCCGTCCTTATCCATCGCTACAACACCAACGGTCTCATAGAGTTCTTTCAACTTATAGAGTTTTGGGAAGTAATCACTCTTTAATTTTTCCTTTGCCCTCTCCCACATCTTTATCTTTTCTTTTGTTTTAGGATTGTGGTATTTTATGCCACAGAGCCTTGCAAATCGCAACGCGCCATCACCACATAATAAGAGATGGTCAGTCTTTTCCATCACCAATCTTGCAACCTGAATTGGATATCGGACATTCTTTATTGCTGCAACTGCCCCATAATTACCATCAGCAGTCATTATTGATGCATCCATCTCTACCTCACCAGTGAGACCGAGTGTAGAACCGGTGCCGGCATTGAATATCGTAGTATCTTCAAGGACCATTATCGCTTTTTCAACTGCGTCAATGCTTGAACCACCATTTTTTAATATCTCATAACCAACACTTACTGCTTTTTTTAAACCCTGGGCGCGGCGGTGGGGAAAGTTTATTCCACCTGCACCCCCGTTTGCAATTATCACAAGATTTTTCATCTCTGCCTCGCTATCTTTCCTATTATGTTAAAATTTTTACCTTTTATAACAACAAAATATAGACCAGCACCAACCTGCTGGTTGTTATTATCCTTGCCATCCCAGAATATCCTTTTATTTGTGATTGCAGAATAAGGGAATTTTTTTATTAACCTGCCACTGATTGAGTAGATATAGACTTCGGGGTTGGCATCTTCAGGATAATCAAGGATTAACTCACAGTTCTCAGTGAATGGATTGGGAATAGAATAGGGAACTGCATAGTTATTTACAACAATATTCACAAAGTTAGAAAGGTTACCTTCGTTGTTATAGACATCCCGTGCACATACCCCATAATTGTAAACCCCGCTCAATTTATTGAATACATAGATTGTGGTATCAGGACAACCTTTGCGGATATATTTTCCCGAAATGAGGTTGTATAATTTTATCGCATCTATATATGCACCACCATTATTTATACTGCTATTTGTGTGATAATATATTTTCAACGGAGAATTGCCTGGTGGTAAAATAATCCGGCAGTGCTGCCAGATGCCTGACCTGCCATAGTAGACAGATTTTTTTGTATCATATTCAATTATCAAAGAGTCTGTTAGATCTTCGGTATTGTAATAGATATAGAAATCAAGCAGACCAAGGTTGTCAATCTTAAAACTGTTTTTTGTGATTAAAGAATTTTGTAAATTGCTGCTGTTTCCTGAGAAGAAAGAACCATTTCCCGTGTATGAAATATTTTTGACCAGGGAGAATCCATTGAATAACCAGTTTGCAGAATCCTCACAATCATCTTGGAATAATAAAAATGTATCTGTGCATTCTACAACATCATAAAGAACCGGAGCGAGGTCAAATGATTTTGTCCAGAACAAACGGAAGTCGTTATTTTTGCCCGGGACACTTACCATAATTTGTGGTGTGGTTGGTCTGACATCATCCTCAGCATAGAACCAGTTTAGAAATCTCTGCCATTTTGACTGGGCATAGTCCAGTTGTAGATAATGATTCACAAGATTTTTAAATTCAATGTATCGGTCGGGAAACCAGGTTGTGATGCCGGTCAATCCTGTTAATCCAGTTCCCCAGGATTCTGATTTTAGAACTGTTTTATTGTAAGAATCCATAAGTTCCTTTGTATCTTTTGTTGAAAGATGGTCATTCAATAATCTTAGAAAATCACCGAGGTCTACATAATCATCTTCAGGTGCAGGGACAGGGTCTATAAGTGAGACTGTCTGGACCTGACTTCTTAAATCTTTGAAATTCTGTGTCAGTTGATTCTGCATAATATTATCAATATTTTTCTTCAGTGATTTTTTGAGATTATCAATATTTTCTAAATCAATAAGGGAGATTGCGGATGCCTGATTTGCATAATATGACTTACAGATTTCAACAATCTTCTTACCAAGGTCTATTTCATTTATTCCCGGGTTTGTTTTAAAAATATAGAAGATATCTTCATAAGGATATCCATTGATAGGCCAGACCATCTGGGATGCAATCATAACCTTTCCATAATCCTTTATCTCATTTGCAATCTCAATCTCCTGCATATTACAGGCGTCAAAACCGATGATATGCAATTTCTTCCCTGTAGCATCAAAAGAATTTTTTAATGCCCGTTTAAGGTCGCCATTAGCAATGCTCATCTCTGTTCCTGCTGACCAGTCACTACCAAATGTCCGCCTTGGAGCCAGGGTCCAGCCTGTGCCATGATCCCAGAGAATGAGAAAATATCTTTTTGCAGGAAAGTATGTGATACCAGATCCTATGAAATCACTGAGGGTGCGCCAGTCGCACATATCAATTATACCTAAGTTTTTCAGGTTATAAACAGTATCTTTTGCGACATAATACTGATTGGCACCAATACCTGGTCTGTCAATCTGGACAAAGATCGCATAATTGTCATCAGAACCAATTGTTTTCATTTCCACAAGGTCAGAATCAGCAAGCGCACTCAGTGAATTGTCTGCAGCCATATATACCATCACTGTCCATTCACGGGCAATAAGGATAATGGGAATGAAAAAAAAGAACAGAAAGATTTTACGCACGATAAATTCTATTTAAAATTACCTTTATGTCAACTCTTGACACTTTTCTTTTTTTGGATATACTCAAGCCTATGAAACTTTTTAAGAGATATTGGATGAAGAAGCATATAAGGGGAATGGGCTTTTCGTTCCCATAATCGAATATTTTATGGACGAGAAGCCCACCAGAAGGTGGGCTTTTTTATTGGTTGGATAAAGGAGATTTGATTAACCATCCTCACCCTTACCTCCCCCATTTGAAGGGGGAGGAGAAAGGAGAGGGTGAAAGGAGGTTTAATGGGACAAAAATGGTTGGCGATATTAAAGGATTATCTCGGTTCAGGCAATGAGATTGAGACCCCCTGTTATATCTATGACAGGGTAGGTGTGGTAAGGAATATTGAAGTTTTAAAGAAAAATTTCGAAGGCATTGCGCGGTTATTTTTTGCGGTAAAGGCGAATACCAATCTAAGAATCTTGCATTTGATAAAAAATCAGAATCTCGGTGCAGAAATTGTATCACCAGGCGAGATATTTGTCTGTAAAAAGGCAGGATTTAAGGGTTCTGAGATACTTTATAATAATGTGGCAAGAAAACAAGACGAGATAATCTATGCACTTAAAAATGGTATCACATACTTTAATTTTGAGAGTATTAACCAGGCGATAATCCTTGAAAAGGTAGCACAAAGCACAGGAAAAAAGATAAAGGCATTTGTCCGCATAAATCCAGGAATATTTCCAAGAACCCATCCCCATCTTTCCACTGGTTCAGAGGCAAGTAAGTTCGGCATAAGAATGCAGGAACTTCCTGAGGTCGTCAAGGTCATAAAAAGATTCAGATATGTTGAATTGGTTGGAATCCATTGCCATATTGGCTCACAAATTCTATCTCCAAAACCATTTATTAATGCAAGCAAGAAGGTCATTGAGGCAATTCAATTCTTTAGAGAAAATGGATTTGAAATTTCTTCTGTAAATTTAGGTGGTGGATTTGGCATTCCTTATGAACCGAAAGAAAAGCCATTGAACTTCAACCCCATAATTGATTGTTACAAAAAATTGCGGGATAAATACAATGTAGCAATATTTCTTGAACCAGGAAGGTTTCTGGTGGCAAATGCCGGGTATATATTGACAAGGATAATCGACAGGAAGCAGAGGAATCACCTGCCCATTTATATGATTGATGCAGGGATGACAGAAAATCCAAGGCCTGCGTTGTATGGTGCTTATCATCATATTGAACCTCTATTTGAAAAAAACGGAAAGAGGTTCAGGATAAGGGTCACTGGCCCATTGTGCGAAAATGCGGATGAGTTTGGCGTATTCAATCTTCCTGAACTTGATATTGGTGATTATCTGCTGATACACAATTCTGGTGCCTATACCAGGACAATGGCTTCGACCTATAATGGCAGACCCCTCTGTGCAGAATATCTTATTGATAACAGATTGAGATTGATTAGAAAAAAACAACCATTGAGGAGGTTGATAGAGGATGAATAATATCAAAGTATTTAAAGTTGGAGGTTCGGTCCTTGCTGAACCAGGAGATTTTCTTAAAATTGCCCGGTTGATTTTAAAATTCAAGGATACAAAGGTTTGCCTCGTCACCTCGGCAATAAAGGGCAGGACCGATGAATTGATAAATCTTTTTACAAGGGCAATCCCTGAACCCGATTTCTATTCTTTTGAAAAATTCGTAGGGATGGGTGAAATCCAGTCAGCAATGATATTTGAATCGGTTTTCAAATACCTCGGTGCTGAGGCAAAGGCGATAATCCCTGGTATGCCTGAATGGCCCCTACATATAAGATTGAAATCAAAGGCACAACTCAGCCCGCAAAAAATAAATGAGAAAAGGGAATTCACACTCCTGCCAAAGGGGGAAAAGATCGTGCACAGATATTTGACCCCTCTGCTAAATAAGAATACAGTCTTAGTTATCCCTGGATTCATTGCCCAGGATGAAAGTAATAAGACCGTGACACTGGGCAGGGGTGGAAGTGATATTTCCGCACTGCTCATCGCTGAATTATTAGAGGCAAAGGAACTTATTTTAGTAAAGGATGTAGGAGGAATATTGAGTGTAGATCCCAGGTTTGTATCAAATACAAAGATGATAAAGAAACTTTCCTGGTCAGAACTCGGTGCACTTGCAGCATCCGGTGCCCAGGTATTGAATCCGATATCTTTAAAACACAGAACAAATCTTCCCAAATTAAGGGTCATTGCGAATGATGGTGCCAACATAGAAAATGGTGGAACCGAGATTCTATTTGACAAAGAAATTTCTATCGATCTTTCAAAAAAGACCTACGGGGTCTTGACATTCATTGGTGAAGGGATTCCAGAGACACCAGGCATTTTGAGCAATGTATCAAAAGTCCTTATGGAAAAAAAGATTGCGATTCATTCCATCACAATTTCAGATAATCTTCTTGCAATATATGTTGAAGAAGAGAAATCAGAAAAGGCTTATGAATTACTTTCTACCCTGATTTCAAGGATTAAGAATCTTAAGGCATTAAATCTAAAAAAGGGGATTGCAAAGATTGTGATAAGGAGTTTAAAATTCATCAATGAACCAGGTGCAATAAAAAAGATAGTCACACCGATAGCAAAGGAAAAGATAAATATCTGGGAGATTTTGACTGTCCATACAGATATTATGGTCTTTGTTGAATCCCAGGATAAAATGAAGGCTTATGATTTTATAAATCAGATATTCAGAAAGGAGAAAAGTGGAAAAAAATAAAATTAAGATTGCAATTATTGGTTATGGAAACCTTGGTAAAGGTGTAAAAGAGGCAATTGAGAGAAATTCAGATATGGAACTGACGGAGATCATTACCCGCAGACCAGATGCAGTAAAAAAAATAGAAAAGAAAGTTCCGGTATTCCCATTTGAAAAATTTGAAGTCATTGCAGATGTGGCAATCCTGTGCGGTGGTTCAAAGGAAGATATATTCGGCACTTCTAATAATAAAGAATTGAACAGGGTTCGTATTCAGGATCCTTATGCGCAGGGCCAGGGTTTATATTTTGCCCAATTTTTCAACACAGTCGATAGTTTTGATACACACAGTCGCATCTTTGATTACTACCATCAGATTGCAAAGGTTGCACAATTGAACCGTCATACTTCAATCATATCAGCAGGCTGGGACCCAGGAACATTTTCAATGGAAAGGGTTCTGGCAGACGCCTTTGTGCCTGAAAACAGAATTTATACATTCTGGGGTCCGGGTGTGAGCCAGGGACATTCTGATGCAGTCCGTCAGATACCTGGTGTGCTTGATGCCCGTTCTTATACAATTCCGATTAAAAAATCAGTAGAAATGGTGAGAAAAGGCAAAAATCCTGATTTGAAATCAGGGAAGATGCATAAAAGGGTTGTTTATGTTGTTGTCCATAAGGATGCGGATAAAAAAGATATAGAAAAAAAGATAAAAGAGATGCCAAATTATTTTGCCGATTACGATACAAAGGTGATATTTATCTCAGAAAGGGTTTTGAATAAAAGGCATAAAGAATTTCCTCATTGTGGTTCGGTAATCCTTTCGGGTAAGACAGGCAAAGATAGTAAAGCAATGATTGAATACCGTTGTGTCTGGGATAGTAATCCTGAGGCGACTGCGAGCATCCTTGTTGCCTGTGCAAGGGCCTGCTATAGATTGAATAAGGAAAAGAGATATGGAGCATTCACAATGTTAGAAATTCCACCGAATTATTATTCAATCCATTCAATCGATGAGATTCTGAAAAATTATATGTAAAGCCAAAATCGTGAATACTTTATAATCTGAATAGCCTGGAGATTTATGGATTTCTATAGAAAGATATTTTTCTCTATACCCATAGATAGAAATTGGATTTTTTATGGACTAAAACAGGCTTTTTCTTCGAAAAATAAGCAATTTTCACTCCGCCGCGATAATTATTATTGACACCCTTATAAAATTGGATATAATTGGGTATGGAATGCAATTTAGATAAGAATAAAAGAGATTGCACCTGTACCTATGAACCCTGTTCAAGAAAAGGCAGGTGTTGTGATTGTTTGCGTTATCATCTAATGCATAATGAACTTCCTGCATGCTGTTTTCCAGCAGATGTGGAAAAAACCTATGACCGTTCATTTGAAAGGTTTATAAAGGCAATGGAGCGCTGATGGAGCTCATATTTGAGGTTTCCAGACCAGGAAGAAAGGGATATTCTTTACCATCCCTTGATGTCCCTGAGTTCAAACTCCCTGAAAAATATCAGCGTAGGGTATCTGCTGAATTACCCGAGGTAAGTGAACCTGAGATAATGCGACACTTTGTCAATCTGTCAACTTTGAACCACCATGTTGACAAAGGATTTTATCCCCTTGGTTCCTGCACAATGAAATACAATCCAAAGATAAATGAAGAGGTCTGTCGTTATCCTGGTTTTGCCCATCTCCATCCATTGCAGCCAGAAAAGACGGTCCAGGGTGCCCTTAAATTGATGTATGAACTCGGTGAATATCTGAAAAAGATTGTAAATCTTGATGGAATTACACTCCAGCCTGCAGCTGGTGCACATGGTGAATTCACTGCGATCAGTATGTTTAAGGCATATTTTAATAAAAAATGTGAACAGAGGAAATACATTCTGGTTCCGGATTCTGCCCATGGCACCAATCCTGCGAGTGTAAATTTTTCCGGATTCAAACCACTCACCCTTGGCTCTGATAACCAGGGGCTTGTTGATATAAATAAACTTAATGAACTTATGACCCCTGAGGTCGCGGGTTTAATGCTCACAAATCCCAATACCCTTGGATTGTTTGAAAAGAATATAAAAACAATATCTGATATCGTTCATTCTAAGGGTGGGCTTTTATATCTTGATGGTGCTAATTTGAATGCACTACTTGGTCTGGTGAGGGCTGGAGACCTTGGTTTTGATGCAGTCCACTTCAATCTCCATAAGACATTTTCAACCCCGCACGGCGGCGGTGGTCCGGGTTCAGGCCCGGTAGCGGTGCGCAAGATACTTGAACCATTTTTGCCTGTGCCCGTTATAAAAGAAAAAGATGGGCATTATTACCTTGACTATAATCTACCGGATACAATTGGCAAGGTGCAGTCATTTTATGGCAATTTTCTTGTAATGGTGCGTGCCTATACATTTATAAGAATTATCGGTGAGGATGGATTGAATTCTATTTCCCGTTCTGCAATATTGAATGCAAATTATATAATTCAATGTTTGAAAGATTTTTATCACCTGCCTTATCAGGGATTCTGTATGCATGAGGGTGTGCTTTCAGGCAAAAATCTAAAAGATTATGGGGTAAAAACCCTGGATGTGGCAAAACGCCTTTTAGATTTCGGTTTCCATGCACCAACTGTATACTTCCCGTTAATTGTGAGTGAGGCATTGATGATTGAACCGACTGAGAGTGAATCACTCCAGACAATTGAAAGATTTATTGAAATAATGATACAGATCAACAAAGAGGCAAAAGAAAATCCCGATGTATTAAAATCCGCACCCCACAATACACCGGTTCGTCGAATCGATGAGGTGAAGGCGGTGAAGGAATTGAAATTAAAATGGCAGAGATAAGGTTTGAAATAAGCGAAGAAAGAAAAACATTTTTGATAAATAAGATTGCCCAGAAAGTTGTTGATTTGAGATTAGCACCTGTGGCGATTGTTTTTCTTGAATCATCAAAACCACTGACATTCTTGGGTAATCAATTGATGATATTTATGCAACCATTTTATCGGGCATTTTTTTCATATCAGGAGTATGAAGAGATTGCAACAATGCTGGAAGACAGAAATAATATTGAGAAATTGATATGTGCAATTGAACAGATTGAGGAGGAACGACATGGAGATAAACGAGCCAAAAAGAATACTTGCAACTGATTGTGGGAGTACTACAACAAAGGCAATTTTAATTGAGAAAAGGGGAGATGAATATCGTCTCATTGTGCGGGGTGAGGCGCCGACAACGGTTGAATCACCATTTGAAGATGTAACAAAAGGTGTGCTCAATGCGGTGCGTGAGGTTGAAGAACTGGCGAATGTAAAGATTCTCGATGGTGAAAAAATAATAAAGGGTGTGCATGGTTCTGAAGGTGTTGATTTTTATGTCTCTACTTCCAGTGCTGGTGGTGGTCTTCAGATGATGGTGGCGGGTGTAGTATTGACAATGACCGCAGAGAGCGCAGCCCGTGCCGCACTCGGTGCCGGTGCTATTGTAATGGATGTTATTGCATCAAATGATGGCAGACTGCCCCATGAAAAGATTGAAAGAATTAGAAATTTGAGACCGGATATGATACTTCTCTCTGGAGGGGTCGATGGCGGAACCATATCCCATGTTGTTGAACTTGCAGAATTGATTAAGGCAGCAGATCCAAAACCACGTTTTGGCGTGGGCTATAAATTACCTGTAATATATGCGGGTAATAAAGATGCACGTCAGGCAATACTTGATATATTGAAAGAGAATACAGCACTTGTAATTGTTGAAAACTTAAGACCGGTGCTTGAGCGTGAAAATCTCAATCCTGCACGCCATAAGATCCATGACCAGTTTATGGAACATGTGATGGCTCATGCCCCTGGGTATAAAAAACTTATGGAAATGACCGATGTGCCAATTATGCCCACACCAGGTGCAGTCGGTCTCCTTGTTGAGACGGTTGCCCGAAAAGAGAATATTACAGTCATCGGTGTTGATATTGGTGGTGCCACGACCGATGTATTTTCGGTTTTCCAGGGCGTTTTCAACAGGACAGTCAGTGCCAATCTCGGAATGTCTTATTCAATAAGCAATGTCCTGGCTGAAACCGGCATTGATAATATAATACGTTGGCTCCCTTTTGAAATTGAAGAGAGGGATCTCAGAAACAGGATCAGGAATAAAATGATCAGGCCAACGACAATTCCCCATACCCTTGAGGATTTGAAAATTGAGCAGGCAATTGCCCGCGAGGCACTCAGGCTTGCCTTTGAGCAACACAAATCAATGGCAGTCGGCTTAAAAGGAGTCCAGCAGGAGAGAACAATCTCTGATACATTTGCCCAGACTATGACAGGCGAAACCTTAATTGATCTTATGGCATTGAATCTTCTAATTGGTTCTGGGGGTATTCTGTCACACGCCCCAAGGCGGAATCAATCAGCACTTATGATGATAGATGCATTTTTGCCTCAGGGTATTACAAAACTTGCCGTTGATTCAATATTTATGATGCCCCATCTTGGTGTGCTCTCAACTGTTCACGAACGCTCAGCAACTGAAGTATTTAACAAAGACTGCCTTGTTCCATTAGGATATTGCATAGCGCCAGTTGGCGAAGGCCGTGAGGGCGTAAATGTTTTAAAAATAAAGATTGAAGATGAAAAAGGAACTACTGAGAAGATTATAAAATTTGGCGAAGTTGACCTTATTCCTTTGCCGGTTGATAAAAAGATAAAAGTTATTTTACATCCTGAACGTGGTTTTGATGTTGGTAATGGAAAAGGAAAGGTTGTAGATACAGTTTTACAGGGTGGTGTTGTTGGTATCATCATTGATTGCCGGGGCAGACCTTTTATCCTGCCCGAAGATAAGAAGAAGCGGATTGAACTTTTCAATAAGTGGTTCAAGGCAGTCAATATGTATCCAGATAAATAGAAAGGAGTAGATTTTATGCCTGTCCCTAAAAGACGACATTCGCATGCAAGAAAAAATAAAAGACGTTCCCAGTTTAAAATGAGGCCGCTTCAATATATTGAATGTCCAAAATGCCACAGTCCAAAACTACCCCACAGGGTATGCCCGGTCTGTGGAACTTACAAAGATACACTGGTAGTAGCCCCCAGAGAAGAAAAGACATAAGAGATTTGAATAACATTGGGTTTAATTCTATTGTAAAAGTGGGGTGAAAATGAAGATTGGATTTGATTTGATGGGTTCAGATGGTTCACCAAAGGTTGAGATAGAGGCATTAAAACTTTTGGGTGATGAAATAAAAAATGAACTCATTGTTGCAGGTAAGGGTGATTATGAAATGGAGATTCGCAACTTAGGATTTGATTACCGGATTGCTGAAGAGGTCGTTGGTATGCATGAAATACCCACTGTGGCGGTGAAACAGAAAAGGAATTCTTCCCTGGGTATACTTTTTTCTATGTTGAAAAATAAAGAGATTGATAGTGTTGTGAGTGCCGGGAATACCGGTGCGATAATGGGATTCAGTTTCTTTGAATTGGGCACAATTGAAGAGAATGCAAAACCCGGACTTGCAATTACCCTGCCTACCGAGCATGGATATTCTGTAATGATTGATGTAGGTGCAAATATCAAACCCAGGTCTATTGATTTATTGTATTACGGCATTATGGGTTCAATACTGGCTCGGATTGTTCTGGCAAAAGAAAATCCACGGATTGGATTATTAAATATCGGTTCTGAGAGTGTGAAGGGTGATGAGATAAGACAGAAGGCGTACCAGCTATTGAAAGAAGGTCTTCAAAATTTTGTGGGAAATGTAGAAGGCAATAATGTGATGAAGGGTTTTGTTGATGTGATTATTACGGACGGATTCACGGGTAATGTTTTATTAAAATATTCCGAAGGAATTATTGATGCACTCTGGCGTATGTTAAAAGAGAGTGTGGATGCAGTGATGCGTCGAAGATTCGGTCAGTTTCTTGTTAAACCAGCGATGAGAGATTTAAAAGCAAAGTTTAGTTATGAAGAATATGGCGGGGGCA
This sequence comes from bacterium, assembly GCA_036796695.1. GTDB lineage: Bacteria > Hydrothermota > Tepidihabitantia > SM23-42 > JAOAFX01 > JAOAFX01. The sequence continues at coordinate 19,667 of DAIRCK010000005.1, read as the reverse complement.
TATTACTTGGCGTAAACGGCGTGGTAATAATATGCCACGGTCATTCTTCACCCCTTGCCTTAAAAAATGCAATAGTTATGGCGAGAAAATGTGTGGAGTTTAATATTACTGAAGAAATAAGAAAGGTGATAAAAAAATGAGAGCTTATATCGCAGGAATTGGGATATATGTTCCTGAAAAAATTTTAACCAATTTTGACCTGGAAAAAATTGTTGAAACTTCAGATGAATGGATAAGAACTCGCTCAGGAATCAGAGAGAGGCATATTGTTGATGAAAAAACAGCAACGAGTGATCTGGCAGTAATAGCGGCGAAGAGGGCGCTTGATAATGCCGGCATCAACCCTGAAGATATTGATGCAATTGTTCTTGGAACTGCTACACCTGATATGCTCTTCCCTTCTACTGCCTGCCTGGTGCAAAGTCAGATTGGTGCACGCCAGGTTATGGCATTTGATATTTCTGCTGGTTGTAGTGGATTTTTATATGGTTTAGGTATTGCCGATTCTATGATAAAGAATGGTTATGACAATATTCTTGTGATTGGCGCTGAGACATTGAGTAAGGTCACAGATTTTACTGACCGTTCAACATGCGTATTATTTGGTGATGGTGCTGGCGCGGTTATTGTAAAAAAGAATAATGATGAAAATCACGGCATAATTGCCACATATTTTGCTGCTGATGGCTCAGACTGGAAACTTCTCCATCAACCTGCGGGTGGTTCAAGGATTCCGGCTTCAGAAAATTCTGTCAAGGATAGATTACATTATATAAAAATGGAAGGCAATGAGGTTTTCAAACTTGCGGTGCGGGCAATGATTGAATCCGCAATAAAGACCCTTGGAAAGGCGAACCTATCAGCAAACGATGTAGCATTATTGATTCCACATCAGGCAAATATCAGAATCATTGAAGCAACGGCAAAAAGACTTGAGATACCAATGGAAAGGGTCTATGTAAATCTCGATAAATATGGAAATACATCTGCAGCATCGATTCCGATTGCCCTTGCCGAAGCCCTGCACGAAGGAAGAATAAAAAAGGGTGATTATGTGCTGATGGTTGCATTTGGTGCAGGCTTTACCTGGGGTGGGGTCTTGATAAAAATATAATCTTTTTTCCCGTCACAAACCTATCAGAATTTATTTTTCAGTATTAAATGTTTTTTCCATTTATAAAAAATTCTGATTATTTAGAAAAATCTAAAATTTCTTGACTTTTCTCTGGTTGTCTGCTATAATACTTAATGAAGGTTGTCAGCACGAATCGCAAGGCGGGTCATTTATACGAAATCATTGATACCTATGAAGCAGGTATCGTATTAAAGGGGAGTGAGGTAAAATCATTGCGCCAGGGTGAGGTTTCTTTGAGCGATGCCTATGCCGAGGTTAAAAACGGTGAGGTATTTTTATATAATCTACATATTACCCCTTATCGTTTCAGCACGATAGCCACCCCTGACCCAAGGCGAAAAAGGAAGTTACTTTTGAATAAAGAAGAGATTAAAAAATTATACGGTATCATTACCCAGAAAGGCAACCTTTTAATCCCTTTAAAAATTTATTTCAATGAACGGGGTTTTGCCAAGGTGACAATCGGTGTGTGCAGACGCAAAAAGTTGTTTGATAAAAAAGAAAAGATTCTGCGCGAAGAGGCAAAAAAAGATTTGAAAAAGATTAAGAGTTTCAACCGATGACTATTTTATTTATATTATTATTTAATTTTATCCAAAAATATGAAATAGTATATGAAAATAACTCTTCAATAATTCAGAGCGAAATCATTGAAGGTCTGGATTATCTTCCATTGAAACCGATTGCTGAATTATGTGAAATAAACTATGTCCTTGATAAGATTAATCAGCGTTGTTTACTTTCAACTGATGCTCACAGAATAAAGATCTTATCTGATATCAGCGTTATAAAATATGATACGATATATCTCTATATGCCTTTTGCCCCGCACTATATAAACGAAGAAATCTATCTTCCAGCATTTATGATAACAGACATAATTGGTTCAAAACTTGGGAAACTCATTTTTTTGAAAAAAATTGAGGAAATTCCATTGATCGATAAAATTGATTTGGTCACACGGGGAGATTCTACGATTCTAAAATTTTCCTGGAAGATGCCTGTAGAATTTGATGTTCAGTTTTCACCACAACAAGCAATTATTGAACTGGATGGAGAGTATAAAGAGAAAGCGAAACTTAGGCCAAAAGGAGCGGTTAAATCGTTGAACCTTCAATCCCATAAAACATATACAAGAATCGAATTGAATCTTGTTGATGTAAATGCCTGTCTGGAAAGGGAGAATGAGGTTGTTTTTTATAAGAAGGTTGCAAAGAGGGTGGAGCTGATCGTGCTTGATCCAGGACATGGTGGCATCGACCCGGGTGCAGTTGGAAAGAATGGTCTTTATGAGAAGGATGCAAATCTTGATATAGCAAAGATGTTGAAAAAATTTATTGAGGATTCCCTTAAAATAAAAGTTTTATTGACAAGGGATAAGGATCAATATTTATCATTAAAGGCAAGGACGATTTTTGCCAATAGAAATGCCGCGGATCTCTTTATCAGCATCCATTGTAATGCCTCACCAAAAAGCAGACAGGCACGCGGTTTTGAAACCTATTTTCTCTCTGAGGCAAGGACGAATGAAGAACGTGCGGTTGCGGCAATGGAGAATGCATCCTTGATGTTTGATGAAGAAGTAAAAGCATCAGGTGATATAAACTTTATTCTCTATGACCTTGCCCAGAGTTTATTCCTTGAGGAATCAAATAATCTTGCTGAAGCAATACAGACGAGTGCAGAAAATTTGCTCAATATTCCAGCCCGGGGAGTAAACCAGGCTGGTTTTTATGTTCTGCGCGGTGCATTTATGCCTGCGGTTCTTGTAGAATGTGCATTCATTTCTAATCCTGAAGAAGAAAAACTTCTGAGACAGAAGGAGTTTAAACAAAAAATTGCCTATGCAATATTTTGCGGATTAAGGGATTTTGTCATAAAATATGAAAGGAGGTTGAACCATTGAATAACTCTCCTATCGGTGTATTTGATTCAGGTATTGGTGGACTAACAGTGGTAAGGGAAATCAGAAAATCCCTGCCTGGAGAAGATATAATTTATCTTGGTGATACTGCACGCCTTCCATATGGAACTAAATCATTTGATGCGATTATACAGTTTTCACGCGAAAATACAAAATTTCTTCTTGCCCGGGGCGTAAAATTTATAGTCATCGCCTGTTATTCTTCTACTTCAGTTGCCCTAGAGATACTACAGAAAGAATTCTCTATTCCGATCATTGGAGTTATTAAGCCCGGTGTAAAGAAGGCACTGGTAATGACAAAAAATAAAAAGGTTGGTGTGATTGGAACAACATTGACGATTCAGAGTGGTGCTTATGAAAAGGCATTCCAGGAACTGGCAAATGATGTTGAGGTCATTGGCAGACCCTGCCCTCTTTTTGTCCCTCTTGTTGAAGAAGGATTTATTGACCATCCTGCAACAGAATTGTTGGCAAAGGAATACCTTGGCCCTCTTAAGAAAGATAATATTGATACACTTCTCCTTGGTTGCACACACTTTCCTTTATTATTGAATGTGATAAAAAAGGTTTTAGGTGATATAAATTATGTTGATGCATCCCAGGAATTGGGCAGGGAGCTTGCAAACTTGCTCACAGAAAAGAATCTATTGAATCTTTCCGGTAAAGGAGATATTACAGTGTATTTGACTGACTTTTCAATGAATTTTAAAGAAATTGCTGAGAGATTCCTGGGCGAGCCATTAAAGAATTATTTTCGTGCGGGTTTGAGTTCAACATAAAGGAGGTGTATGAGAATTGATGGAAGAGAAAATGAACAATTGAGAAAAATAGAGATTCAACTTGATTACCTTGATTATCCTGCAGGCTCCTGTCTTTTTAAACTCGGTAAGACTGTAGTATTGTGTGCCGTCACGATTGAAAACCGCGTTCCACCATTCCTTGTAGGAAAAGGACAGGGCTGGCTGACGGCAGAGTATTCGCTCTTGCCTGCATCGACAAAAGAGCGAACCCAGCGCGAGGCGAATACAGGAAAACTCACAGGTAGAACCCAGGAGATAAGGAGATTTATTGGCAGGGCACTGAGACCAGTATTTGATCTATCGGTTGTCGGGGAACGAACTTTTATAATTGACTGTGATGTTCTTCAGGCTGATGGTGGGACAAGGACTGCAGCAGTGAATGGTGCTTTTTTAGCATTATACAGCGCGGTAAAAAAATTATGGATAAACAAAGAATTCTCACAATTTCCGATTCTCGATTTTGTCGGGGCAATAAGTGCTGGTATAGTTCAAGGTGAGATACTACTTGATCTATGTTATGAGGAAGATTCAAATGCTGAGGTAGATATGAATCTTGTAATGACCGGTCGTGAAAAGATAATTGAATTTGGTGCCACGGCTGAGAAGATTCCAATGACAAAACAGGAACTTGATAGATTACTGGAAGTTGCAAAGGCGGGGATAAAAAAGATCATAGAGTTAGAGAAAAAGGTTATTTCTGGCTGAGATATGCCAACAATCCAGCAGGAATTCAGGCGAAAGGTATCAGAGAAACAATGGGGCACAAGGATTGATCAGTATCTTTATATCTCAGGGATAGGATTATCAAGAAATCTTATTCAAAAACTCATAAAGCAAAAGAAAGTTCTGGTGAATAACAGCCCTGTAAAATGCTCATATCGTGTAAAAGAAGGTGATGAGATCTATGCCATCTTTGAATTGCAGACATCCCCGGAGATTAAACCAGAGAATATCCCTCTCGATATAATATATGAAGATGAAGATATTATTGTTGTGAATAAACCGAAGGGCATAATCGTCCATCCCGCAAGGGGGCATTTTGAACATACAATGGTGAATGCATTATTATATCATTGTGGAAGGTTACCAAGTTTGACTGATGAAGTTAGACCCGGAGTTCTACACCGGCTTGATAAAGATACAACAGGATTGATAATTTTTGCCAAGACTGATGAGGCATTGAGCACCTTAGGAAAGGCAATTGCACAAAGGGAGATTCAAAAAAAATATGATGTCTTATGCTGGAATTATCCTGGGATGAATGAAGGCATAATTGAGGCACCGATCGGCAGGAGTTCTGTTATGAGGACAAAGATGACCGTAACCCCTTTATCGAGCAAGATGGCGACGACAAAATATCTTGTTCTCGATAAATTTCCAATTGCAAGTTACTTGAAGGTCTGGCTCATTACAGGCAGGACCCATCAGATTCGGGTCCATTTGAATTATATCGGTTGTCCGGTGATTGGTGATAAAGATTATGGGGGCAGGAGTCCGGGTGTTATAAAAAAATCTGTTTATTTATCAAATTTCCAGGAGATATTAAAATTAATTGACCGTCAGGCATTGCACGCCTCAGAATTAGAATTCAGACATCCACGCACAAAACAAAAACTACACTTTTCTGCCCCGCTGCCAGAAGATATGAAAAAAGTATTGGAATATCTAAAAGAAAAATTTCCTCAATAGTATTATCTATTCAATATATTCAATCCCATCCATATAGGGTATCAGGACATCAGGAATTTTTATCCTGCCATTTTCAGTTTGATAATTTTCAACAATGCCAATAAAGGTTCTGGGCGTAGCCAGACCAGAACCATTTATTGTATAGACATAATCAACACCACCTGTGGATTTACGGTATCTTATCATTGCCCTTCTTGCCTGATACTGTTCATAACAACTGACCGAAGAAACTTCAAGCCATTCACCCATCCCGGGTGCATAGACTTCAATATCATAAGTTTTGGCTGAGGCAAAGGTCATATCACCGGTGCACAAAAGCAAAATCCGGTAAGGTAATCCGAGAAGCTTTACAACCTCTTCAGCATCATTCAACAATTTTTCAAATTCTTCATATCCAGTTTCAGGTGTGGTAAATTTTACAAGTTCTACTTTATTGAATTGATGGACACGGGTTATACCACGCACTTCTTTTCCATAAGAACCTGCTTCGCGACGGAAACAGGGCGTATATGCAGTATAATAAATGGGCAGTTCTTTTTCCGAAATTATCTCCTCACGATGGAGGTTGGTTAAAGGAACTTCAGCTGTGGGGATTAAATAAAATTCATCATCCCGGCATTTATACATTTCTGATTCCAATTTTGGTAATTGTCCTGTTCCATAAAAACAATCAGGGTTATTTAAAATCGGCGGAAATATCTCTTTATACCCATGTTTTTTTGTATGTATATCAAGAAAGAAATTTATCAGTGCCCTTTCCAGCCTTGCACCCAATCCTTTATAGAGTATAAATCTTGATGCCGAAATCTTTGGTGCCCTCTTTATATCAAGTATATCAAGTGCCTCACATATCTCCCAATGGGGGAGGGGTTTGAATTTATATTTTGGTGGTTCTTTAAGTCCACGAACAAATTTGTTATCCTCACCTGTCTTTCCCACAGGAACGGTCGGGTGAGGAATATTCGGGAGCAATGACATCAATACATTAAATGTGTTTTCAACTTTTTTCAATTCCTCTTCATATTCCTTTATTTTATCACCGATAATCCTTGCCTTTTCCATCAGTTCTGATGCGTCCTTTTTTTCTCTCTTTAACCTTCCGACCTCTTCTGAGAGTCTATTCCGTTCTTTTCGCAAATTATCAATTTCGGTGATGATACTACGGCGTCTTTTATCAGTTTCAATCAATTCATCAAGATTTAATTCTATGCCTCGTTTTTGTAATGCCTGTCTGATTAACTCTGGATTTTCTCTCAATAATTTCAAATCTAACATAAGAAAAGTATATTCCAAATCACCTAAAAGTCAATCCGATATTTGAACTACCAAATCCAGTGCAAAAAATAATACAATCTTAGCCTTGACTTGGTATATCAACTGGATATAATGATAAATATGAAAGGAGGTGATTCCGATGCCGAAAGGATTATTATCCTTCATCAAGTGTGCGGGTTGAACAAGCAAGATTTCTAAGGCGCAGTTAGCGCAGGCGCTTTCAAATCTGCCTGCAATTGTGGATCCAAATCTGCTTGTGGGGTTGAATACAGCTGATGATGCGGGTGTTTATAAAATTAATGATGAACTGGCACTTGTTTATACGGTTGATATTCTTGCACCGGTAGTTGAAGATCCTTATCTATTTGGAATGATTGCAGCAACGAATTGTATATCTGATATCTATGCAATGGGTGGAGAACCAAAACTTGGTTTGAATGTAGTTGGTTTCCCTAATGCTGGAGACCCCAAGATACTTGGTGAAATATTAAAGGGTGGACAGGTAAAGGCTCAGGAAGCAGGTGTTACTATCTGTGGCGGTCATACCTTTAATTCTGAAGGGATAATGTATGGACTTTCGGTCATCGGTTATATCAATCCCAAAAAGATAATTACTAATGCAAATGCAAAACCAGGTGATGTGATACTCCTCACCAAACCGATCGGTGTTGGCACGGTGATCCAGGCAACATTACTTGATAAGATAGAAGGAATAGATTTAAAACCAGTCTTCGAAGGGATGACTACATTGAATAAAAATGCATCAAAGGTTATGCAGGAAATAGGGGTTGATGCAGCAACTGATATTACTGGTTATGGTCTTGCCGGACATTTAATAGAGATGGCAGAGGCGAGTAATGTCGGGATTGAATTGTGGTCGTCAAAAATCCCGGTCTATCCAGGGGCGATTGAAATTTTAAAAGAAGGTATTGTTGAACCCGGTATCACAATGAATATCAAATCCTTCTCAGACCGGGTTGAAAAAGGAGATATAAACCCTGAAATCGGTAACTTGATATTTGGTTCTGAGACTTCAGGTGGACTTGCAATTGTCCTTCCTGAGGAAAAGGTAAATCTATTTATTGAAAAATATCAAAGATCAGCAAGAGTTATAGGTTGTATAACAAAAGAGCATCCTAACATACTAAAAATTTTATAATTTTAACTCAAAATAATTGACATTATCCATTTTTTTTATATACTTAAATTATGGATAAAACATTATTAATCATAAAACCAGATGCAGTAAAAAGGGGTTTGATTGGAAATATATTAAAACATATTATGGATGCCGGCTTTAAGATTGTGGCGCTGAAGATGTTGTGGCTGACAAAGGAACAGGGCGGAAGATTCTATGAGATACATAAGGGCAAGGATTTTTATAACTGGCTTGTGGATTTCATTTCATCAGGTCCGGTTGTCGTTGCCTGTTTGAAATATCCTGATGCGCCCAAAAAACTGCGCGAAGTTGTTGGTGCTACAGATCCAAAAAAGGCTGCGCCAGGGACAATCCGAAATCTTTATGGAACATCGGTTGGTGAAAATGTGGTCCACGCATCAGCACCGGATGAAGATCCGCAGCGCGAAATAAATTTTTTCTTTAGCCAGCAAGAGATTTTTGATTTATAATAATAGAAAGAATATCTGGTTCGTTTTTTTAATATTAATTATTATCTCTTGCCCGAGCCCTGGCACAAAAGAAATTATACTTGAGAAAATCCCCGAGACTGAATTACTAATTGAGGCAGAACGCACAGCAAAACAAAGACCCCTGTATGCATTTGAATTACTTAAAAAAATAAACAAGCCTCAATATAGAATTGATAAATTAAAAATCCTTTTAGACATTTATCTCAATCAAAGAGAATATGCACGTGCATCGGTATTGCTTGATAGCCTCCAGGATGGGCTCAATATAAAAGACGACTCTCTATTAAAAAGACTATGCTTCAGGGTCTTTCTTGAGCAAAAGAATTGGCAGAAAATTCTTGAACTTGCTGATGACCCCATATTAAAGGGGATTGCATTATACAATCTTCAAAAATATAACGAAGCAATAAAGTATCTTTCCCATAATACAGAACTAAAAGATTATTGCTTAATATATCTATCCCGCTGTTATTATAAACTGAATGATTTCCAGAATGCCCTGAATGTTGCACTTGAGATTGATTCGGTGGGCCCTGCTTTATCTTACGACTATCAAAATCTATTATTTGATCTCCTGCTAAACTCTAAAGATATCTCCGGGGTCAAAAAAGAACTGTCTAAAATAAAAGATTCGGTTGCAAGAAAATTCCTTCTTCTTAAAATATATGAACGCGAGAATGATAAAATTAATTTTAAAAGACTTGCCTTTGATTTAATCAAAAACAATCCTTCATCACCAGGTGCAAAATACTGTATAACAGTGTTGAAACCAAAAGATAAAGATGAATATAAATTATTCGGTAAGGTTGCATTCATCCATAATGATTATCAACTTGCGACAAAGTTTCTCAGCAAGGGCGTAAAAGATAGTGATGTAAATTATTACCTCGGTAAGATTTTCTATGACCAGCAACAATACAATAATGCCTTAAGTTATTTTAGCAGAAGCAATCGTGCTGAGGCATATTATTATCGGGCATTGATTTATGAAAATCGTCAGGATTATCGCTCCGCGATGATAATCTATGATTCGTTGATAAACAGGTATAAAGATTCAAAGTTTGCAACAAGGGCATTGAAAAGGAAGGCGTTTTTAATGGAAGATATTGGTGATACACTTGGGGCTGTAGCAACATTTGTCAGGGTAAGAGAGAAGCCTGCAAACTTTCGCGCCGGATTTCAACTTCTTAGAATGGGAAAACTTGATAAAGCCCTTGAAATCTTTTCCAATTATAAAGAGCCGGATTTTATTTACTGGCAGATCAAAATAAAAGAAAGATTGGGTGAATCTGCGGATAGTTTGCGTGATTATTTAACTAAAAATTATCCTCTTTCTTATTATACATTAATAAAAAATAGAAGCAATCTTGCCATTGATACTACATCTATTGAAAACTGGTTCAGACAATTTGGTGATACAATCATAACCTTTGACCAGGAAGATTCTATCCGTATTAACAGGGCAATGAGGTATTTTTCTCTGGGAGAAAAAAAATATGCATTTGCTGAGATTGAGGCAATTGAAGACAAATCTTTTTTTGATTTGGTTTATCTGAGTAAATTGTGTGATGCAAATGGGTATGATTATGGTGCAATAAAATTATGTCTTGAGTTGAAGAAAAGATTTGAAAACAAATCTGATTCGAAAATTTATCCACTGGAGTTTTTAAGGATGCTCTATCCTGCAAGATATATATTTTCGATTATGGAAAATAGTGATGATATCTGGCTCACACTCGCTATCATCTGGCAGGAGAGTAGTTTTAATCCTGATGCCCAAAGTCGTGCTGATGCAAGGGGCTTGATGCAGATAATTCCTAATACCGGCAGATTGATCGCCAGTGAACTCGGTATAACAGATTACTCACTTTATGACCCTAATACATCAATAAAATTCGGTTCATATTATTTCAAAAAAATGTTGAATGAATTCAAACTTTTACCCCTTGCCCTCGCTGCTTATAATGCAGGTCCAATAAATTTGAAGAAATGGCTCAGGAAAAATTCCAATGCAGAACTGGATGAATTCATTGAATTAATTCCTTTCAGTGAAACAAGGGATTATGTCCGGTTGACAATGGTGCGTCAGATTATTTACAAAAATATCTGGGAGGGTATCTTTGATTAGACAGGAGGAATTTTGCTAAAACGTGTTTATCTTGCCCAGGATGAGTTTGGTGCGATAACGATAAAAGAGATGTTAAAGGGGCATAATATTGAGGCGCTCATCAGACGGTTTGAAACAACCTGGCTTGACGGACTGCCCAAAATCCTGAAAGGTGGCTGGGGAGAAGTCATTGTTGAAGAAAAAGACTATGAACTTGCCCTTGAATATATTCAGGAATTTCTATCCCATCCTGCTTCAGATATTGACATTGATTGAGCAATAGTTATAATAAGTTATGAATTTATTTAATTTTACAAAAAAAATTTCTATATTTATTCTTTTATGTTTAATCTTTCTCAATTGTCCAAAAAGGATGAGTGTAAAGACAACGAGGATTGAGGCTGTTTATCTCTCATCACTCATTGATGATATCAACAATTCTGAACCATATCTTTGCGGTGTTAAAAATTTCAAGGGCATCAAGGTTGGTTATCTCAATTTTGCAACTCCATTTATGTCCCAGATATTTCAGAGATTAGGATTTTACAATATCCTTGATGAAGTGCCCATAGATTTTCTTATCACAAATCATCCTGTCATTGGACAGAGATTTTTATCAATTCCAGTAGATTTTGGATATGGATTAAAGAATTATGAGGGTATAAGATTTGGAATTTTGAGCAAATATCGTGATTCCCTTACTATTTCTGATCAGATAAGATTGGCAACGATAAAAGAGCGGAGTGATGTATTGTGGGTCATTGATAAAAATTTTCTCCGCTCTTCACCGGTTCAGATAGATTTTATTATCTCCGAAAGAATACTGAAGGATACGATAATGAAAAAAATAAAGGTGGAGTTGGATACAGTGATTTTAAACAAAATAAAAAATTTCAAGGATTTATTAAACCAGACCCTTCAGATGAAAATATATACTAACAACCTGCCGATTAGTGAATTCATTTTCTCAAAGGTAAAGCAAAAATATAATGTAAATGTTATGTTCTATCCACTTAATATGATAAAAGATAATACAACAAAAGATTCTTTTACCATTGCTGAATTTCTGGACAGGGTTAATTTTGATACAAAATTCAAGGTGAAGGAGTTGACCAAATCTGAAGTAAATAAAATGTTAAACGAAAAGACATACGCAGTTTGTGGTAACATTACCAAGAATAATATTGCACTCATTCCGGATTCAGAAGGTGAATATCTTTTTGATCTAATCTTCTATTAAAAATGCAAATAAATTATAAAAGGCTTGCCTGGAACATTTTTATTTTACTTTACTCTGGTCTCTTCTTTTATAACTGTCTGAGTCCTTATGAAAACTGGTTTTTTTCTTATTTGTATACAATATTTTTGATTGTGTGGCTCTGCAAGGAATATTATCAAAAAAATTTATTTTTCCAGCCGACATACATTCCGAATGAAGACCATAATTATCTATTACGTGGTTTGTTTGCATTATTCTTCTATTCTTCTTTTGTATTTGGCATCATCACAATTGTCTGGTGGCACAGATATAGAATTTTAAACGGTGCGGTTTTACCCATTATCGGGATAATCCTTTTATGCTATGGAATATACTTAAGAGAACAGAGTTTCCGTATGAATGAAAAGGATAGACAGACCATATTGAAATTTTATCTTAGCATTGGATTTATAATTTTTTCAATGGCATTTGGATTTGATTCTTATTTTGTTTTTGTTTATGCATTTTGCATTGGACTTCCATTAATAATATTGCAGATTCAACATTATGGAAAAAAGGTAGGGGTTAAAATTTATGCAAATAAAAAGGAGGAAAAATGAATATCATTGCAGGAGTTTTATTGCTGTCATTGATTTCAGCAGAAGTCCCAGCAAAGATAACATATCTTGTTGGCAATGTGATCGTGGAAAGGGGTGGTAAGAAATACACAGGGGTGTTAAATGCCCAGTTGTATGTAAATGATATTATTACAACTTACAGCGAATCGGTTTGTGAGATACAATTCGCAGATTATTCTCTGGTCAGGGTTGAACCAAATTCAAGCATAAAAATTGAAAAAAAAGAAAAGGTTGATAAAAAATTCCTTCAAAGGATATTTGCCTCAATCGGTGAGGTGATAACAAAAGTAGCAAAGTTGAATAAAGGGGATGAGGTTGTTGTAAAGACTGAAGCAGCCCAGGCGTATATAAGAGGAACAACATTCAAGACGAGCGTGGATAAAGAAGGAAAAAGTTCATTCAGCGTATTTGCTGGTAAGATAAAGGTAAAGAGTCTGGTAGAAGGTGCAAAAGAAATCCTGGTTGATAAAGACTTTACTGCAAAGATTGGTAAAGGCGAATTAAAACCACTCGTTGAAAAATTACCTTTTGAAGAAATTAAACAATTTACAGAAAAATACAAGGATTTTCTTGACCGTGGTATACTCCTTGATTCGCTGCGGGAAAAAACCGAAAAAGAAATAAAAGAGAAGAAAGAAGAATTGATTAAAGAAGGGAAGAAAAAGGTAAAAGGTTGTATCTTCTGGTAATGAAACGGATTATCAATATATTATTGATATTATTTGCTATCTCACTGGCTGACCGTGGTCTAATTCCTTTTGATACAAATATCACAATCTTTGAACCAAACCAGAGGGCAATGATTGCCTGGAATGGCAAAGAAGAGATTTTATTACTCTCCACCGATTTACACTCTTCAGATTCAACAATGGTCCTTGAGGTCTTACCTCTGCCTTCAGAGCCTTCAGTCAAAAAAGGGGATTTAGAAACCTTTAATCGCGCTGTAAGACTTATAAACAGAAGAATAAGTATTTTAGGTAAGGGTGTTAGATTTGATGGTGAAGATAAAATCCCCCCACCGGCTGAGATTACATTCCACGAAAAGATTGGTGCTCATAATATTTCGGTTGTCCATCTATTAGAGTCACAAAGTTTTGTGGACTGGGTCAGAGATTATTTGAACTCATTGGGTTTTGATAGAGAGATAATCTCTGATAACCATAAAGAATTGATTGAGTCATATATCACACAGGGTTTCACCTGGTTCGTGTTTGATGTCGTTACCATAAGTAAAGAGAAGAAGACCCTTGAACCCATTCAATATCGGTTTAAAACTGATAAACTCTTTTATCCCTTAAAAATAACCAGTCTTGGTTCCGGGAACACTATAATTGAACTTCTAATTTTGACACCAAGGATGTTATCGAGGTTTTCTGGAATATCCATCAAACGTATAAATCTGGCTCACGACCCAATAACCATAACCAGTGATGATTTAAGAGAAATCAATGAAGATATGTATGAACTCCTGAAAGAGAGCACCGAGATGAAATTGAGAATCTGGAAGATTGAAGGGGGATTGAATTCCTTTGAACAAGATTTAATTGCTAAATAAAGGAGTAAGGTGAAGAACAAATCTACAAATAATATTAAAAAAATCATAGAGAATGTGGTGCGTAAAAATAATACACCACTTTTTTTAATCAGTAAAAGCAAACTGCTCAATCAACTAAAGAGATTTCAGATGCTACTTCCCCGTGTAAAACCTTTCTACGCTGTGAAATCCAATTCCCATCCGTTTATTCTAAAAACATTCGCTGATGCAGGGACTGGTTTCGATGTCGCATCTATCCAGGAGATGAAGACCTTGCTTGATATGGGTGTTTCTCCGGACAGAATGGTCTTTGCCAATACTGTAAAGACGCCTGAGGCATTGAAATTTGCCTTATCTAACAAGATAAAGCTTATGACCTTTGATTCTGAATATGAATTGAACAAAATCGCCAGGTATGCACCGGGTGCCAGGGTTTTGGTAAGAATAAAAGTGCCGAATGTTGGTTCAATGGTAGAATTATCATTAAAATTCGGTGCTGAACCACCGGATGCAATACCATTCTTGATCAAGGCAATCAGGCTTGGATTGAATCCTGCGGGTGTGAGTTTTCATGTAGGTTCTCAAAATATACATATAGAGAATTATCTTGATGCCTTAGAGATTGCCTCAATTATATTTAAGGACGCACAACTAAAACAGATTCCACTTGAAATTCTTGATATTGGAGGTGGATTTCCAATCAAACATTTTGATTATGAAAAAGACCTCTTTGCCCAGACTGCATCAGCCATAAACAAAGAACTGAATCGGTTATTCCCTGAAAATATTCAGATAATTGCTGAACCAGGTCGGGTTCTCTGTGGTCCGGCAGGAATTCTTGTGATGAAGGTTATTGGAAAATCAATCCGGAATAACAAACACTGGTATTATCTTGATGATGGGGTATATGGTTCGCTTTCAGGCATTGTCTATGACCATTGCAAGTATCAATACAAGGTTCTAAAAAAAGGTGTTACCCAGATAACGACTCTTGCTGGTCCAACCTGTGATTCATTTGACATAATCTCAACCAGTGAAGAATTGCCAGAACTGGATATCGGTGATATTGTTTATGTTGAAAATATCGGTGCCTATTCCTGGGCAACCGCAACGAATTTCAATGGACTGCCACCAGCAAGGGTGGTGATAATATCATAGGAGGTTTTATGAAAAGAATGCACAGAGTAAAAAAAGATATGGATGAAACACCAGATTGGCTAAAAAAGAAAAAATATCCCCATAAAAATAGATACCTTTCTGGACCAAGGATATTTCCACCGGCATTGACCGGTAAACAAAGACTTGAAGAGATAATAGAGAATGTTTTTCTTGCCTATAATTCAGCCCGTCTGCGTGAAGGGTGTCGTCTATTTGTAGAAAAGATGCTTGAGCCTGATGTTACAGTCGGGATGAGTCTTGCCGGTGCATTGATTCCTGCTGGTCTGGGAAAATCTGTGATTATTCCTTTAATGAAGGCAGGATTCATTGATTGGGTTGTTTCCACTGGTGCAAATTTGTATCATGATTTACATTATGCTTTTAATTTTAAATTACATGTTGGCACACCACTTATAGATGATGCAGATTTGAGAAAAAATGATGTGGTTCGGATTTATGATATACTCCTTGGCTATAGTGATTGTCTTATGGCAACAGATGAGATTTTAAGGCAGATTCTTAAGCAACCAGAATTTCAAAAAGAGATGGGAACTGCTGAATTCCATTATTTACTCGGTAAATATGCAGCAGAATGGGAGGAGAAGACTGGAAATAAAGATGTTTCAGTCCTTGCCTGTGCATACCGACTCGGCATACCCCTTTTCACAAGTTCACCTGGTGATTCAACACTGGGAATGAATATTGCAGAAGAAGAGATAATCGGTGGCAAATTGCGAATAAATCCTTCTATCGATGTTAACGAAACAACGGCGATAGTCCTTGCGGCAAAGCGTCAGGGTGGCAAATCAGCAGCACTCTTGATCGGCGGTGGAAGCCCAAAGAACTTTTTACTCCAGACCGAACCTCAGATTCAGGAGGTTTTGAGAATCAAAGAGGTTGGCCATGATTATTTCTTCCAGATTACGGATGCGAGACCTGATACTGGTGGTTTATCCGGTGCTACACCCCATGAGGCAGTCTCCTGGGGTAAGGTTGACCCGACAAGATTACCAGATGCAGTAGTTTGTTATCTTGATGCTACAGTCGGTTTTCCAATAATTGCCCATTATGCCCTGGCACGGCATAAAAAGAGAAAAGTAAAAAAGCTTTATTTCAAACGACACGAGTATGTCCAGAACTTGATTCGCGAATACTATGCACACCATAAATGACAATCATTTTTAATTATTTGTCGGTTTGAACAGGCAGTCTAAATAATAGATTTTAGATTGTATAATAGGGCGTGAATTTTATTTCTTAAGTTTAAATGTTCTTATTTCAAATGGTTTTAATTCAAGAGAAATTGGTGCACAGCAACTAAAAGAACTTCCTTCATTCCATTCCATCAAATCAGTTTCAATCAATTGGCCAAAATGGTCTTCAATTATCAACCAACCACGACTATGCTTGCCATGGGTCTCAATAACCCGTAATATCAAACACTCCTCTTTCTCGGCTTTTTTGACTACATCAAGACATAGCCCTTCACCATCAATACGCCAGGGTAGCGCAATCTGTTTGGTGGAAAAACCTTCAAAAATACTTAATCCTTGGTTTAATTGACTTGCTTCAGCAAGAACTCCGGATTTGGTCAGATTATACCGGTGTGGGAATAAACTATAAATAAAGAAGTGCCTGCCCTGATCTGCGTCTGGATCCGGATAAGTTGGAGCGCGCAGGAGATTTAAATCAAGATAGCTTTCTTCAACCCTCATTCCGTACTTAGAATCATTCAACAATGCTACGCCATAGTCTTCATCAGACAGGTCCACGAAACGGTGGACAGGAATTTCAAATTTCATCCGCTCAATTGAAGTATCCTTACTCACCGAAGTTTTGATGAATCCGCCCGCTGTGTCAACCGAGGCATAGTTAGCTCGGACATTAACCCAAAAACCCACACGCAACATCGCATGCTTCTCAGACCAATCTACGGTGGTCTCAAAATCAAGACGTTTTGTTCCATGAGCAAGCCAGATGCATTGTTTAATGCTGGATTTACCAATTCGCAATTTTATTACAAGCGCCTGACGCACCGGACCGTAGTACACCTTTTCAACATCCAGGCTATGAGCAATGTCAATAATACTTTTCTGGTAGAATATATCTATATCCCAAGCGTCCCAGTCATTAGGATGGTCATCATACAAACAGAATATGTTTCCCTGTTTTCCGGGGAGCAGTATATCACGGTTACATTCTTTATCAAATGCGGAGATAAGAACACCATCGCGATTGAATTCATAACGAATCAGTTCATTCTCAAGAATTAATTCATCTTTTGCCTTTAGTGTTTCAGGCTGGTCAGTGGTGCGTTGCAAGGTGACAAAGGAATAAGGCGGCACTTTCACTTTCGTCCAGATTTTTTCTCCCTCTACCTGTACTGGTAAGGACCTCCCCTGCTCGTCGCGCAGACCAAATTTGTCCTTTTGAGATAGTATGCAGAATGGACGCTCAAAAGCATAAGGTAGGCAGTTGAAAAGGACAATTCGGTCCGGCTCCTGTTTGAATAGACAGGCAGCCGCTTTCAAATTCAGTTTTCGGCATTGTTCTTGTATCTGTTCATATTCGGCACGGGCATCTTGGTAGACTTTAGTGATGCTCGTTCCGGGCAGGATATCGTGGAATTGGTTCAGAAGAACCTTTTTCCATATCCTGTCTAATTCATCTTTAGGATAGTCAGAAAGTGGCATAGCCGCGCATAGCATTTCAAGTGCGCGCAATATATGCTCAATTCGGCGATTTGCGTTTTTGATCCAGGCTTGGGTTGTGAATGTTCCACGGTGCAATTCTAAGTATAAATCTCCTGACCAGACTGGAAGCATCTTGCGTTTATGTTCTAAATTTTGAAAAAAATCACGCGCGCGTCCAAAACAGACCCGAGGAGCACCTTCTGTATTCTGAAGTCTGCGACCAAACTCAATATTTTCTTCTTTGGGACCACCACCACCATTACCCACGCCAAACAAACTAAGAAATCCATCCAGAAAGGATTTTTCTTTAAACCTGCGATGTGCTGCAATTAGAGATTCAGGAGTCAACATGCTATTATAATCATTCTCAGGCAAAAAATGCGCAATAACCTCACTATTGTCCAGTCCGCGCCAAATGAATGTATGATAAGGGAATTCGTTGACTTGGTTCCAGGATAACTTCTGGGACAAAAAATACTTCAATCCACTCTTCACCATAATCTGAGGAAGGCCAGCCGAGAATCCGAATGTATCAGGTAACCACAAAATGTCTACCTCAACACCGAATTCATCTTTGAAAAAATTCTTACCCAGGAGAATCTGCCGAATCAAGGATTCAGCACTGAGCAGATTACAATCTGCTTCAACCCACATCCCCCCTACTGGTTCCCAGCGCCCAGCCTTTATTAATTCCTTTATTTTATTATACAAATCCGAGTAATGTTCTTTGACAAATGCATAATGTTGTGCCTGAGAGGCGCAGAAGATATACTCGGGATAACGCTCAATGAGTTTTACTTGATTGGCAAAAGTCCGAGCGCATTTGCGGATTGTCTCTGCAACAGGCCAGAGCCAGGCAGTATCAATGTGGGCGTGACCAACCGCCCAAACTGTCAAATCTTTCGCGTGTGCGGGTTTACTAAGTTCCTGTTGCAAAATTTTACGGCATTTCTGGGTATTTCTCCGATTTTCAGCAAATGCATCAATAGCATCGTTAGCAGTGTAAATAAGATTTTTCCGTCGCGTTCCAGTTTCTGGTAAACTATTAATCAGACCAAGAACAATCCGTAAGTCCAGCCATAGATGCCACATATCTTCGTCAAATACACACAGGCGGCAACGATTGAGCCGTGCCTCATACCAACCATAACGGCGCGGTGATTTTGGTGAAGGATCTGGTTCAGTATTGACTCCAAACAAACCATTGGCTGTGGCTTCAACCAAAAGTGAGATATGTTTTTGATCCAGGTTGATATACCCCAGATGAACCAAGTCGCGGTTAAAATCATGTTTGAAAACCGAACCATTGCTGATTCCCTGTATAATTTGCCCATTCGGACCATATACAAGTCCTTCACCTGAGAAATCCAAATTGGCTACTAAATAATTCTTCTGCCAGGCATCAGGAATCGTACAATTCAATCGGAACCAAGCAATATCCCAGGCCTGACCCCAAATTTCACCCTCATTGATTGGTTGATAAGAATAGCCAAGCGCATCTATGTATTTTATAGGTTTTGCGCATCGAAAAAATTCTACTGTAAAGAGTTTATCCTCAACCAATATCAAATTAGAAATTCGCTCAATGAACCGTTGGATGCGCCGTATATAAATTTGCAGTTCTTTCTTATTCATAACATTTTTTGAGTAAATTTTGAATAAAAAAATTTGCTATCAGTAAAATGTGTTTTTTTATTTTTGTAATCAGCCTGTCATCTTTTAATTGCATAAAGGGTGGGTAACGGGATTTGAACCCGCAACACTTGGAGCCACAGTCCAATGCTCTACCATTGAGCTATACCCACCATAAGGGGGAAGTATCCCCCTTATCTCCAAAAAGTTTGGACAAAGCAATACTTTTTGGAG
>DAIRCK010000004.1:0-132888 GCA_036796695.1 bacterium | reverse complement strand
TGTATGGACTTCAGTCTTCAGGGAAAATGTAAAGAAGACATTCCTGTCCGTGATATTTAGAAATTGCTGATTCAGTCTTGTCTTTCCAATGCCTGGAAGTCCTACGATTGCAAGAACATCACCTTTGTAGTTTAATACACCTTTTAATTTATCTTTATAAAGTTGTATAATATCTTCTCTACCTATAAAAGGTAGTTCAGTGAGTTCCATTTTTACTTCAATTATTATAAGCAGAAGGGAACAGTCTATGGCACAAAGACTGTTCCCTTTATGCCTTTTTTATTTTCTTTCTGCCTTTATCAGCCCTCAGTTGCCATCAATTGCCCTCAATCGCCTTATAGTTTGAGTATCTCATTTATATTCTTTATCAACTCTTTTATCTCATCCAGCGTCAAATCACCCATATGGGCAATCCTGAAGGTCTTTTCTTTCAAGTCACCATAACCATTGGAAATCTGGAATCCTCTTTTGCCAAGTTCAGAGTTCAGGTCAGCAACTGTAATCTTGCGGGTATTATCAACGCAGGTCAGGGTGACTGATTCATATCCAGGTTCAGGGAATAATGCAAAATGTTTCTTTGCCCAGTCACGCACATGCTGTGCCATCTCCAGATGCCTCTTATATCTATTCTCCATTCCTTCAGCAAGAATCTTATCCATTTGTTTATCCATTGCATAAAGGAGTGTCACTGCAGGTGTAGTTGGTGTTTGACGGTCCTTTTCATATCTCTTGAGCATCGCATCAAAATCAAAGTAGTAGCCACGGTCAGTGATGGTTCTGGTTCTTTCAAGTGCACGCTGGGAAACAGTGCATACCGCAAGGCCAGGGGGGAGTGCGAAACATTTCTGACTGCTGGTCAAACAGACATCAATACCGAGTTTATCAATTTCAATCTTATCACCCATAAGTGAACTGACCGTGTCAACAAGGAAATAGGTATCAGGATATTTTTTCATCACTTCAGCAATCTCTTCAATCGGTGCACGCACACCTGTGGAGGATTCATTGTGAACGATTGTAACTGCATCATATTTTTTATTCTTTAATTTTTCTTCGATCATCTCAGGTTTTATTGCCTTACCCCACTCAACCCGAATTTCATCAACATTTTTACCACAGGCTTTGGCAATCTTTGCCCACCTGTCACTAAATGCCCCATTAACACAACATAACACATCTTTATAAACACAATTTCTGATTGAACCTTCCATTATTCCAGTGCCTGAAGAGGTAAATACAATGACATGATTCTGTGTGTTAAGGGCTTTTTTAATTTTATTCACAATTCCTTCATATAAGGCACTGAAATCCTTAGACCGATGTCCAATCATTGGCTTTGCCTGCGCCTGTAATATATCTTCCCTGACCTCAGTTGGTCCGGGAATGAAGAGTTTTTTGTGCATTTTGCCTCCTTTTAAAAACTTGATGTCAATCTTCTATTATTTTCACCCATACCTCCCGTGTTCTTGGTCCGTCAAATTCACAGAAAAATATTCCCTGCCAGGTGCCAAAGCAGGGTTTTCCATCTTCAATAAATATGGTTCGTGATGAACCAATGATTGCTGCCTTGATATGGGCATCTGCATTACCTTCGGTATGGGAATAACTGCCTTTATACGGGATGAGTTTGGCAAGGGTTGTGGCAATATCATCCTGGACCGAGGGGTCATAGTTCTCATTTATGGTTATTGCTGCTGTGGTATGGGGACAGAAAATATGGATGATGCCAGATTTAACCTTATGTTTTTCAATGATTTTTTTAATCTCACCAGTTATATCAACGAGTTCGTTTCTGCTGTTTGTTGAGATTCTAATTTTTTCAATCACGCCAAATTATATTCAAATTTTTGTTCAAAGTCAATATAATAGCGTAATGGAATAGCATTTTTAAGTTTAGAAGATAATATTGGTGTCATAAACCATTTAAAATCCGAATATTTTAATGTCTGATAATATATATTATGTAAACTAAATGATTGGCAGATTAGAATATTATATTTAGAACATCTCCTTCCCGCTGTCTTTGCCTTTATTTCCTAAAGTAGCAGACTTCAGTCCGCATCTTAATGCGAAACAATTTTCGATATTTTTGTGGTCTACCATCGCATTATTTTCACACTATCCTTAACAAATTTCGTTAAAACGCTTTCCTGGTGCGGGTATACGTGTTTATTAGGAACAAAATTTTTTGACTGTCTCTTATTTTTTTTAGTCATTGCCGAGGACGAAGTTTTGAAACAATCTCATTTTTTATGATTATATTGATTTTTATATTTTTGTGTGTATAATCATCTATGGTCGGGACTATTACAAATACAGTTCTTGTTATTGTAGGAAGTATTATTGGTCTGATTATTAGGGCAGGAATCCCTGATAAGATTAAAACCATGATAATGACTGGCCTGGGCATATTTACCTGTATCCTTGGCATAAAAATGGGCATTCAGATGGATAAACCCATTTTAGTAATACTGATCCTTATAACTGGTGGAATTATAGGCGAACTATTAAATATTGAAGCATCAATTGAGAGAACTGGAGAAAAGTTAAGAAAAATAATAAGATTTTGTGAAACGGAAAGATTCAGTCAAGGGTTTGTGACTGCAAGCATATTATTCTCAATCGGTCCGATGACGATTCTTGGATGTATCCAGAATGGGCTCTTACATAAGCCCGAACTTTTGATCACAAAGTCAATTATGGATGGCATTTCTGCAGTTATTCTCACATCAACCCTGGGTATTGGAGTAATTTTCTCTGCTATTGTTGTATTATTATTCCAGGGTTCAATAACACTCCTTGCTGGTCAACTCCATTTTCTTGGTCAATCCCATTTTTTGAATGACTTCACAGGTATTGGTGGGATACTTGTCTTTGCCATCGGGATAAGATTATTGGGAATAAAAGATATAAAAGTCGGAAATTTCCTACCCGCACTTGTATTGATAGTTTTATTTAAATTGATATTTTGATTAGCCTTAAAAATCTAACCTTACTAATTCTACTTTATGATAAATTATACAGATTTAACCAGTTTTTAATTATTATAAAAAATTATTAAAAGACTGTAAATGTGATTTTTTCGGATTTTTGACCTTTTTTACTATTTCCGATTATCTCAAGTTCATACCTACCTGGTTTTGGTTGCCAGAGAAAGGTTGTGGTATTCTTGCATAATGTATTACCATTCAGTTTAATGCTGAATGATTCTATTGTTGAATCGATGTGCACCTTAAAAGCAATTGCCTGATTTTTGTATGGTATCTGGGGGTCCAGTTTAAAGATATCACCATTTTGTGGATGCAAGATATTGATATTTTTGATGTTTTTATCCACACGGACAGGGACAAGCCCTGTCCCTGCATTACAATAATTACAGATGTCTTTTGGTTCGGTTCCTAAAACAAAGAATTCTTCTACCACAGGACAATTTTTGCCTGGAATAAGACCAGTCTTTGCACAGATCTTTAATTGAATTAGTGATTTTGGTCTTTCAAATTTCCCCGGATATTCATTCCTGTGCAATTCAATCATAATATCCCTGAATAATGGTGCAGCACCAGAGATACCTGATACACCATTCATCGGTGAACCATCAAAATTACCAACCCAGACACCGACTGTGTATCTCTCGGTAAATCCCACACACCAGTTATCCTTAAAATTCTTTGTTGTGCCGGTCTTTACTGCACAGGGAAAAGGTAGATTCAAAGGCGAATCATCACCAAATGCCTTTATCCGGCTTGAATTATCAGATAAAACATCAGTAATGATATATGCCACCTCTTCAGAAAAGACCCTCTCCCCTGTTTTGTCTTTGGTATCTTTGATAAATTTATAATCAGTCCAGACTCCTTTATTGGCAATTGCCCTGTAGGCATTCACAAGTTCAAGGAGTTTTACTTCTGCTGCACCGAGTGAAAGGGATAATCCATAGAAATTTGGTTGCTTATAGATGCTACTAAAACGGAGTGTATTTAAAAAGTTATAGAACTTTTCCACACCCAGGATATTGAGAATATGGACCGCAGGGACATTAAAAGAAGAACCAAGCGCCTCCCTTGCCCTTACTAACCTGTGATACTTGTCACCAAAATTTCTCGGTGCAAAGATAGTGCCATCAGTAAGCCGAAATTCAGTAATCGTGTCATTCAGCAAATAACTCACAGGAATGTTGTTAGATAATGCAAGAATATAGAGAAAAGGTTTTATACTTGAACCAGGTTGTCGCAGAGCCAGACAACCATTGACCTGTCCTTCTTTCTCATTAAAATAGTCCTTTGACCCGACCATCGCAAGTATCTCGCCAGTCTTTGTATCCATAATTACCACTGCTCCCTGATTAACATTATATTTTTTTAAAGTGTTAATTGATGTAAATAGCATTTTTTCTATATTTTCCTGGAGATTGATGTCAATTGTTGAACCAATACTTGAAGATTTGAAATCAATGTTTTGCGCCAATATAAAATCAACAAAATGTGGTGCACGGAAAATAATCTTTCTCTTATCAATCTTAACAGGTTCATTGATTGCGTTTATATATTCTGTTGAATCAATTATCTTGCTGACATTGAGTTCATTGAGTATTTTATTTCTTGTCCATCGTATTTTTTCATAATTTTTTAATGGATTTAAAAAATTGGGTGATTTTGGTATGGCTGAAAGAATGCAGGATTCACTGAGAGATAATTGATTTGCTGATTTTTCAAAATAAAATTGTGATGCAGCCTCTACTCCGTAGTTTTCATATCCATATGGTGCCCGATTAAGATAGATCTCAAGAATTTTATCTTTGCTCAAATAAAGTTCGAGTTTGGTCGCATATAGAATTTCAATTATTTTGTTTAGAGCCGTTCTTTTTTTATGATTCAGCACAATTTTTGCAACCTGCATTGTGATTGTTGAACCACCTGAACTGATTTTGCGATTTAGTAAGTTCTCTCCTATTGCCCGGCAAAGGGCAATAAAATCAACACCTTTATGGAAAAGAAATCTCTTATCTTCTTTTATTATTGTTGCTTTAATAATTTCTGGCGATATTTCGTTCAGGGATCTCCAGAAACTTGTCTTATAATCCTTTGAGAGAATCCTTCTGAGCAAAATTCCATTCCGGTCTGTAATATAAAATGAGTTAAATCCTGGATATAATGATTTAGTATCAAGCGGAATGATAAAAAAAATTAGTGCTAATATTAAAATAATACCTGATAATAGACTTAGAATTTTTCCCATCAATAGATTTTATTCTATAAAATTAGAAAATCAAGTATAAAAATATGCCTGAATAATACGATTAACTTGACTTAATTGTAAAAAAAAGTATAATAAAAAACTTATGATTCATAACATTAAATCAGGTATTTTTTTAAAAAAAGAAAAGAATCTCATTGATTTGCCGATTGAAATTATGCCAATTCCTCAAAAGGTTTATATTCATCTCTGTCAGCATAAAGGAACTTCTGCAATCCCTTTAGTCAAACCCGGTGATTCAGTCAAAATAGGGACCAAGATTGGTGAATCAGTTTCTGGGATTTCAGCATCGGTCCACTCAAGTATCTCTGGTAAGGTTGTTGACATAACACTCCATCCTCACCCTTTCCTTGGCAAAGGTCTATGCTGTATTATTGAATCAGATTATTCAGATAGCTGGGAGCAAAAATTCATAGATGCTGATTATCAATCACTCAATATTAATGAATTGTTAGAACGAATTAAAAACGCGGGCATTGTTGGTCTTGGCGGTGGTGGCTTTCCTACTGATATAAAACTTTCCTGTGCAATAGATAAAAAAATAGAAAAATTGATAATAAATGGTTGTGAATCCGAACCAAACCTTTCATCTGATTTTCGCATAATGATGGAATACCCAGGCTGTGTTTCTGAAGGAGCAAGAATAATCCAAAGAATCATCAATGCATCAGAAATGCTTTTTGTATTGCCAAAAATTTATAAACAGGCAGTTGAACTATTAAAAAAAGAAGGGGTTGAAGTAAAGGTTATGTCTGATAGATTTCCACAGGGTTCAGAAAGATTATTAATTAAAGAGATTGCTAATAAAATTATACCACAGGATAAACTTCCTTTTGATATGGGATTTATGGTCCAAAATGTTGGCACCTGTTATGCGGTATTCCAGGCGGTCAAGTATAATAAACCACTTATAGAAAGGATTGTGACAATTACTGGCAATGGGATTAAAAAACCAAAAAATCTACTGGTAAAAATTGGCACACCATTGAGCGATATCATTCAGTATTGTGGTGGTTTAAATGGAAATCTTAAAAAAGTTATCTTTGGCGGATTAATGACTGGCAATGCACAATTTTCGTTAGATACTCCTGTGATTAAAACAACGAATGGTATTGTTTTTCAGAATACATTTGAACAAGAAGAAGAAACTGAATGTGCCCGTTGTGGAAAATGTATTGATGTCTGCCCGACTGAACTTTTGCCTCAAGTAATTTATCAGTATATAAAACAAAATGATTTTACAAGCGCAGTTGATTACGGTCTAAAAGAGTGTATTGAATGTGGGTGTTGTGGATATATATGTCCATCCTTTATCCCGCTTGTCCATTATTTTAAATTCGCAAAAATGAGGATAGCAAATGGATGATTTATTTGTAGTATCTTCAGCGCCTCATATACATTCCAAACTCAATTTAAAAAAAACAATATTCATCGTCATCCTATGTCTTTTACCATCTTTAGTTGCGGGGATAATCTATTTTGGATTATATTCATTACTTGTTGTCGTTTTTAGTATTTTTTCATCTACAATTTCTGAAATGGTTTATGAATATTTAAAAAATAGGGAAATAGCAATTCTAAATGGTTCAGCAGTACTGACCGGGCTATTACTTGGAATGTCACTTCCTCCTATGGTTCCTTTATGGATTCCAATTACTGGTTCTGCCTTTGCCATAATTATTGTCAAACAAATCTTTGGTGGGATTGGATTCAATTTTTTAAATCCCGCACTTGCTGGAAGGGCATTTCTCACACTTACCTTTCCATTGATAATGACTACTTCATATCAGACACCTGTATACAGGACACTTTCTGGAATTGATATGATAACCCAGGCTACACCATTAACAATATTAAAAAATCCTGGTTATTATGGAGATGCCAACTTAATCATTGGAAGATTTAGTTCACCTGAATATTTAAAGATATTGTTATCTGGTCAGGTTGGAGGCGCAATCGGTGAGACCTGTAAAATATTATTGCTCATAGGTGGAATCTTTTTGCTTTTTTTGAGAATCATTGATTTTAGAATTGTTATTGGATATTTATTCAGTTATCTTATATTAAACCTGATCATTCCAGGCGGTATCAATCCATTATTCCAGTTATTTTCAGGTGGTGTTCTTCTAACAATATTTTTTATTGCTACAGATTGGGTCACAACACCTATAACAAAAAATGGAAGATGGATATTTGGCATAGGTTGTGGTCTATTGACTGTGTTGTTACGGCGTTTCTCAGTCTATCCCGAAGGCGTAACACCATCAATACTTTTAATGAATCTTTTGACTCCATTGATAGATAAATTGAACATAAAAAGGAGGATAGAATGTTAAAAATTATAAGACCGATAATTCCTGTCTTTATTGCTTTGATATTCAGCATCCTGATACTCACAATATTAAATGGATTATCAAAACCATTGGTTGCACAGGTGAGTAATAATAACATCGAGATATTAAAAAAGGTAATTGATGGAACTGAATTTATTACTGTTATCCCTGAAACATTATGGCAGGGATATGATTCTTCAAAAATTTTTAAAGGAATTGTATTTAGAACCTGGACAAGGGGTTATGCCGGTATAATCCCCATAATTGCCGGGGTTGATACCCTTGGCAAAATAACAGGGATAAAGATCGGTGGCAAAGCAGAGGGTTTTAAAGAGACAGAAGGATTGGGTTCAAAGGTTAGAGAAAATTCTTTCTTAAAACAATTCATTGGCAAAAATGTATCACAGATTTCACTAAAAAAAGATAACGGTACGATAGATGCAATATCTGGCGCAACAATTTCGTCGCGGGCTGTTTGTGCAGGTGTGAAAAAAGGATTAGAAATGTATACAGCTTTTCTTGAAAGAAATGGAACAAAAGACAGAAAAAAAGAAATATTCGCTGAAGTTAATAGATTTGTAGAATTAATAAAGGATACACTCTGGTATGCTATCTCAAAAACTGATACAATTGGAATAGTTTTTTATGGTGAGACATTCGGTTACCTTGATACCATAAAATATCTTGCCGGAATGAATAAGACAGGTAATATTGAAAAGATTATTATTATTTATTCCAGGGAAACAGAAGGTATTGGTGAAAAAATTAGAGATCAGGAATTCCTTGATAAATTCAAGACCGGTATTCCTGATGCAATAACTGGTGCTACAATATCATCAGAGGCATTGATTAAGAGTATCCAGAAAGATATTGAACGATTCAAAGAATACTTAAAATGAATCTTAAATACAAAGAAAACGAATTGCTGATTATTCTGGGTGTGATTCCATTCATTGCCCTGACCGATTCAGCGCTAAATGGTCTGGGAATAGGAATGATAGTCCTGATAACCATTTTCTTTTCAGTTCTTATATGCAGTCTGATCACTGTTAATATTAAAGAACCAGAGAGCACAATAATCTGTATTATAATAAATGCAACAATTGTATCAGTCCTCGGTTTGTTTCTTTCCCATAATTTTTATGCATTATACACCAATATCGGGATATTCTTGCCATTAGTTGCAATAAACAGTTTTGTTTTCAAAAGTTTTGAAAATAAATATTCAGGAATAAAAAAGAGATTATCTGTAGCAAAAGCTTATTTACCAGGCATCTTTATTCTTTTTATTGCTGGCGCGGTTCGTGAAATTCTTGGTAAAGGGATGCTGTTAAATAAAAGTTTATTGAACCCAGATTCTGAGACAACGATTATTCTATTTTTCAATACACCTGCTGGAGCACTTATAACCACAGGGATTGTAGTTTCTCTTTATAATCTGTTAAAAAAGAAAAATGAATGATAATCTGCTAAACATTTTTATTGATGCTATATTGGGTAAAAATATAGTCTTATATTATATTCTCGGTATATGCCCGCTCATTCTTTATAAAACGAATATTAAAGAAACACTCTCAATATGTTTTATCCTTTTGATAATAATGGTAATATGCCCTATGGTTTGTTTAATAGTTAATAATTATATTCTGGTTCCACTAAAGCTCAATCATCTCCAGATTTTATTGATTCTAATAATAACCTATCTTATTATTTATTACACAAAGACTTTATTGAGCCGTTTTTCTCCTGAATTATCGTTTCTATTTGATAAATATCCTGAATTTTTTTATACAAACTATGCGGTCTATGGCCTGGTCTTTTTAACCATCAACCTTAAATTAAAAATTATACCCGGGATGATGTTTGCTCTGGGTTCAGGGATTGGTTATCTGATTATTGCCATCATATTTATGGAGATAAAGGACAGACTCTGGCCTGGATATAAGACAGGAAATCTTAAAAGAATATATTTAGAGTTAATTATCCTTGGTCTGGTGAGTCTAATATTTATGAGTATTACTGGTTTGAGATAATATGTTTAACACTGCAATTGACTTTGAAAAAGAATTGAATAATGAACAGTGGAAGGCAGTTCAAATAATAAACGGACCAATACTGATCCTTGCCGGTGCCGGAAGTGGAAAAACAAGGGTGATCACCTATCGCATCGCCTATCTAATCTCAATGGGTATAAGACCAGAAAATATACTTGCTGTGACATTCACTAATAAGGCAGCAGATGAAATGAGACAAAGGGTTTGTTATCTTTTAAATGATGAAAATCCGGAGGTCTGGATAAGAACATACCATTCTACCTGTGCAAGGATATTGAGAAAAGAATCAGAAAAAATAAGCATTCCACAGAATTTCGTTATCTATGACGAATCTGACCAGCTGGCTTTAATCAAAGAATGTATTAGTGAACTGAATCTCGATACCCGGGAATTAAAGCCTGATTTTGTATTACATTGTATAAATCGAGCAAAAGAGAATTTGATTTCACCGGATGAATATTATGTTTCTTCAAATATTTTTAGTAATACAATAAAGATAATATATAAGATTTACAATCAAAGACTTAGACAAAATAATGCGCTTGATTTTGACGACCTGATATTGAAAACTGTTGATTTATTTAAAAGTTTTCCTGAAGTCCTTGAGAGATATCAGGAAAAATTTAAATATATAATGGTTGATGAATATCAGGATACAAATCGTGCCCAGTATGTATTAACAAAACTACTTGCGTCAAAATATAGAAATCTTTGTGTGGTTGGAGACGATGACCAGTCAATCTATTCCTGGCGTGGTGCTGAGATAAGAAATATTCTTGATTTTGAAAATGATTATCCTGAAACCACGGTTATAAAACTTGAACAAAATTATCGTTCAACGAAGATTATATTAAAGGCTGCATCTGAAATTGTTAAAAATAATACCCAGCGCAAAAAAAAGGTTTTATGGTGTGAAAATGAAATAGGTGACCCGATAGAATATTTTGATGCTGAAGATGATAAACAGGAAGCTGAATTCATTGCCCGGAAAATCCTTGAAGAACATTATCAAGGAGTGGAGTTCAATGAAATTGCAGTCTTTTATCGTTTAAATTATCAATCAAGAATCTTTGAAGAATGTTTTGCTCAATACAAAATACCTTATGAAGTCATTGGTGCACTGAAATTCTATGAACGGGCAGAAATTAAGAACTTGCTCGCTTATCTGCGCGTAATTAATAATCCCAGTGATTCGGTAAGTTTGAAGAGAATAATAAATTTACCGGCAAGGAATATTGGAAAGGATTCGATTGATAAGATAGTTAGTTTTCAAAAAGAAAATAATCTGACATTTTTCGAAAGTCTGAAAAGAATCAGTCAGATAAATAATTTAAATAAAAAGAGTGTGGAGAGTGTTAAAAAATTTATCAAGATGTTAGAAAAATTTATGGAGATGAGTAAGAAATTGAATCTTTATGACCTCGCATTGCGTATCGCTTATGAATCTGGTTATCTTGAACATTTACGAAGGAAAGAGACTGAAGAAGAGATAAATCGGCGTAAAAATGTAGAGGAATTGCTACTGTCTATAAATGATTTTGTCAAAAACAATCCATCAGCCACAATCCAGGACTATTTAGAAGGTGTTTCTTTAAAGAGTGATATTGATGACTGGTCAAATGAAAATGTATCTTTGATGACCCTTCATAATGCCAAGGGTTTGGAGTTTGGGATAGTTTTTATAACGGGTGTTGAAGATGGTATAATACCACATTATAAGGCTCGTGAAGAAGGAAGATATGAAGAAGAAAGGAGGCTATTATATGTCGGTATCACAAGGGCAAAGAAGAAATTATATATCACAACTGCTGACAAACGAAGGAATTATCAGGGCAATTCTTTTTATACAAGAACATCACCTTTTTTAAGAGAGATTCCCAATGAAGTCTTTGCAACATTACAAAGATAAGATAGATAATTACAGAAATTTATTTGAGGTGACAAAGAGCAAAATATATTTAAACCATGCCAGCACCGGTCCTATGAGTATAAATGCAAAAAAAGCCATAGAAAAATGTATAAAGGTTTATCAAAAACAGGCAGAATTTGATTTCAAAACATATTTTGAGAAATTAAAGTATAGTAGAGGAATATTCGCCCAACTTATAAATGCTGAACCTGAAGAGATCGCTTTTACTCACAATACATCAGAGGGTATTTACATTTCATTGATAAATCTTCCTTTAAAAGAAGGAGATGAAATTATTGTTATGAATGAAACATTTCCAGCAGTCCGCTATGTTGTTCAATATAATCTGCCTAAAATTACCAAAAAATTCATAAATTTTTGCGGAAAAGATCCGGTTAGAGTTGTGGGTAAAAACTTAAGCCGAAAAACACGCGCTATAGTTCTTGATCATACCCAGTTTTTTACCGGTGAGATGGTTGATTTATTGCCCTTATCTGGGTTTTTGAGAGATAGAGGAATATACCTTATTGTTGATGGAATACAATCAATTGGTGCGATTGAGTTTGATACAAAAAAGATACAGGTGGATTTTCTTGCCACAGGCGGTGGCAAATGGTTATTTGGACCGGGTGGAACCGGGTTTTTGTATGTAAATAAGAAAAATTTTAAAATATTGAAGAGATTGCATACTGGCTGGCTTGGTGTTGATTGGAAGAGTTTTGAAAATTTTGAAGTCTCTCCCCCCCTCTTCGATGATGCAAGGATGTTTGAAATGGGAACAAGGAATGTCATAGGAATAAGCGGGCTCACAGAAAATGTAAAAATTCTCCTTGAATTTGGAATGAAAAATGTTGAAAAAAATATATTGAAATTAAAGAACAAGTTAAGAGAAGGATTCAAAAGATTAAAGATTCCGGTGATTACAACAGATAAAGAGCCACAGTCAGGTATTATCACAATAAAACCAGAAAATCCGAGACAGATATACGAATTTCTCATTAAAAATCAAATCATTATATCACTGCGCAACAATTGTCTGAGATTTTCACCCCATTTTTATAACACAGAAGAAGAGATAGAAGAGGTTTTGAAAATTTTAAAAAAGTTTAAAAAATAATTATCAAGGATTCATCAATTTTTGAAGGATTAAGACAATAATGGTTGTATAAAGACCGGCTCCGAGGTCATCCAACATAATACCCCAAGCACCAGGGAGTTTTTCTAACTGTCTTAATGGTGGTGGTTTTATTACATCCAAGACCCGGAACAGAACAAATGCAATCGAAAGGGGTAATATCTTTTTGGGAATAAAATATAATGGTAGAAGGAATGTTGCGTATTCATCAACAACAATCCTGCGCGGATCCTTACCCCATTCTTTTACAAATTCCTGACTTATTATTAGACCCCAGATAAATAGATTTACAAAAACTGCCCAGTAGATCAATGGCAAATCAATCAAAAAAAACCAGAGCAAAATACTTATTAAACAGGAAAATGTGGCTGGTGCGATTGGAATATAACCCGTGCCTAAACCTGTAATAAATCCAGCTTTTAAAATTCTAATCATATAAATCTAATTAAATGCATCAGCAATTTGATGCAATCCTGAGGCTCTATTTCAGAATAATCTATTTTCTTTTCTGGGGAAATTTTTCTTCCCAGTCAGTAACAAGGGCACAGACAACGAATGTAGAAGAATATGTTCCAAATATTAATCCTACAATCAAAGTAAATGCGAAGTCAGCAATCACAGGTCCTCCTAAGAATAACAAACAGAAAAGTGTAACAATGACGAATGAACCAGTTAGAATGGTCCTGGAAAATGTTTCATTTATACTTGTATTTATCAAATCAACGAATGGGATTCCACGCAATTTTTTCCTGTTTTCACGCACCCGATCTGAGATGACAATGGTATCATTGATTGAATAACCAACGATAGTAAGAAGTGCACCGACTACAACAATTGTAAATTCCCTGTTGGTAAGGATTAATGCGCCTATTGTAATCAGGACATCGTGGAATATTGAAATTACTGAAGCCGTGCCAAAACGAAAATCAAATCGGTACCAGATATATATACCCATCAGGAGCATTGCTACTAAAACACCGATGATTGTATTCCTCGTAAGTTCAGCACTTATCTTCGGTTCTACTGTCTCTTTTGCCCTTAAGTCAAGGGGATTATCAGAAAAATCCTTTTTTAATTGGGCGATAACTTCATTGGCAAATTTATCCGGGTCAACCTTGGTGACCGAACGAATAACGAATTCATTTGTTCCGGCGAGTTTTTGTATTGATGCCTGTTCCTGTCCTATCTCTGCAAGTGAAGCACGGATATCGCTTATTTCAAGATGCTTTTCAAATTTTACCCATACAAGTGCACCGCCAGCAAAATCAACCCCAAGTTTTGGACCCTTTACAGTCAATAATAAAAGTGCAATTAAAACAAGCACACCTGAGAAGATATAACCATATCTTCTCCAGGACATAAATGGTAGGTTTGGGTTTTTTATCAGTTCCATAGTTATATCCTCAATTTTGTAACTTCAAACCTGTATGTAAAATAATCAAGTATGGTCTTTGTTACAAAGACCGCACAAATTAGGTTTGCAATCAGACCTAATATTAGGGTAAGTGCAAACCCTCTTATTGGACCAGTACCAAAGATATAAAGCACAATTCCCGTGAT
This sequence comes from bacterium, assembly GCA_036796695.1. Classification (GTDB taxonomy): domain Bacteria; phylum Hydrothermota; class Tepidihabitantia; order SM23-42; family JAOAFX01; genus JAOAFX01. Next base: position 118,644 of record DAIRCK010000004.1, on the reverse strand, counting down.
GATCGTTGTTACATTGGAATCAAATATTGCAAGCCAGGCACGGCTGAACCCTTGGTCAATCGCAGTCCTGACAGTCTTTCCAATGCGAAGTTCTTCCCTAATCCGCTCAAATATAAGAATATTCGCATCGACTGACATTGCAATGGTTAAGGCAATACCAGCGATACCAGGCATTGTAAGGGTTCCACCGAATGCAGAAAGAGCACCTATGAGCAATAGGACATTTAAAACAAGGGCAAAATTAGCAACCAGACCTGTAAGTGAATAGTAAACAAGCATAAAGATAATGACAAAAAGAGAACCAATGAGTGAAGCCCTTATGCCCCTGGTAATTGAATCTTTACCAAGCGATGGCCCTACTGAACGTTCTTCAATAATCTTTAATGGTGCTGGTAGTGCACCTGCCCTCAGGACAATCGCTAAATCCCTTGCTTCTTCTGCCTTAAAATTTCCGGTTATTACAGCTTTTCCCTGGGGAATCCGCTCTCTTATGTAGGGAGCAGACTGAACAACATCGTCAAGGACTATCGCGAGCCTCTTTCCAATATTTTTCCCTGTGACCGATGCAAATAACCTTGCCGCTTCTCTTTTAAATTCAATATCCACCATCCAGGCTCCAGTGTATTGTAAATCAGACCCTTGATATGGTCTATGCTCGGCGTCGCGAATGGTTTCCCCACTCAACTCAGGCTCTTTTTTAAGGAGATACAATCTCTTTACTTCTTTTCCCTGGTAGATTTCTTTTGGACCAAAATAGAACTTAAGGTCCTGTGGTATAACCTCCTGTGCTTGGGCAATCAATGCATTTAATGAATCTTCGTCACGGATATCAAAGCCTAAATCGCCCTCAACTCCAAAAAGATATGAACTGAAGGGTTCTTGAAATCCCATTGTGTCACCTTTTGAAAGGTATTTATCAATGTTTTTGATCACATCCTGAGTCTTATCGCTCACGAGTTTGAATTCAAGGTGTGCAACCTTGCGAATTATATTCAATGCCCTTTCCCTATCCACCCCTGGTAACTGGACAAGTATCCTTGAACCACCTTGTTTTTCTATAGTTGGTTCATATACACCGAATTCATCAATACGATTCTTCACAATCTCCAGTGCCCTGTCACGAAGGTCTGCTGGTTTTTCTTTCAATCCAGTTGTATCAACTTCAAGAACAAGATGCATTCCGCCTTTAAGGTCAAGACCAAGATGTATCGCCCTTTTCAAAAGACTATTCTCTTCTTCCTTTGAGAGTTCCTTTGCAGTATATAGTCTTACACTTGGATAGAGTGTATATAATCCAACAATTATCAGGATTATAACAATTGCCATTCTCAATCCTATATATCTCATTTTACTCCTTTGATTATTTTTACCATTTCTTCTGTTGCCTGGCGCAATCCAACAAAAACTGCACGGGCAACGATTGCAAAACCGATTGAATAACCTGTAATCTCTTTTATTTCAAGCAACTTAACTATATTCTTATAATCAATCCCATGCCCTGCATGGACTGAAAGCCCTGATCCCTTTGCCTTTTTTGCCACTCCACTTATTCTCTCGATTTCATTTTTATCCTGGGGATTTTTTGAATACTCATTTGTATTTATCTCAATATATTCTGCACCAATCTTTAATGCCTCGTTGATCTGGGTAATATCAGGGTCAATAAATACACCAACTCTGATACCATCAGCCTTTAATCTTTTGATAAATCCAGTCAAATCACCTTTAAAGTTTATCAAATTCAATCCACCTTGTGTTGTCACTTCACCTGGTGATTCAGGGACCAATGTTATCCGGTCAGGTTTTATTGAACAGGCAATCTGAAGCATTTCTTCGGTTACTGCCATCTCAAGATTGAGTTCGGTCTTGATTATCTCCCTGAGCAGTCTCAAGTCTCTTTCTTTTATATGTCTTCTATCACCCCTTAAATGGACCGTGATACCATCTGCGCCACCCAGTTCTGCCTCTACAGCGGCAAAAATTGGGTCAGGAAATTTTTCTTTTCTTGCTTCACGAATTGTGGCAATATGGTCAATATTGACTGAAAGTTCCATTGGGAATTATATCCAATTTTCAATCGATGTCAACTGATTGCTGTTCTGAACCTTTCACGCCTTTATCCCTTTTCTCAGTCTCCTTGTTTTTCTCTTTACAAAAGGGAGAGTAAGGGGATTTTTGCCCTCAATTGTCTCTAATTGCCTTCTTCTCTTGGTAGCGAGTAGCGAGAAAAAAATTTGGAGTAGAGACATTAGTCTCGTTTTCTAAAAAATGTAGCGGTGCGATTCATCGCACAAAATTTTATTTTTATTGTCGGATAAATCCGACCGCTACAATAGAGCGTTTGGTAAAGGTGGAGATGACTCGGTAAGGTTGTGATTGACATTTACATCTAATTGTGTATAATAGCCTATGGATGAGGTGAGAAAGTGGCAGCAGGAAAAAATTTTATTAAGGGTTGTTGACGCCCTTAGAAAAAGGGATTTTAATGCAGAGTATTTTCAAACCATAGAAAATCTAAATGAATACCTATTAAAATCAATACCACCAGAGGCAAGTATTGGGATTGGTGGTTCAATGTCAATAAGAGAGATTGGAATTATAGAACGTTTAGAACAACGTGGTAATAGAGTTATTCACCACTGGCAAAAAGGATTGACTGAAGAAACAGATAAGGAAGTCCGGAAGAGAGAGATGCTTGCAGATTATTATCTAACGAGTGCAAATGCAATCACCAAGAATGGCGATATAATAAATATTGATGGAATAGGGAATCGCATTGCGGCAATGATTTATGGACCTGATAATGTTTATATCATTGCAGGGTATAATAAAATCGTTCCCTCCATACATGATGGTATAAAACGAAGCAAGGAGATTGCAGCGGTTATGAATGCAAAGAGGGTGAGTGCAAAGACCCCCTGTGTCAATACAGGTATGTGTATAGATTGCAATGTAAAGGGCAGAATTTGCCGTGTAATATCAATTATTCAATTCAGACCCTGGCAGACGAATATTACTGTCTTGCTCGTAAACGAGGTATTGGGTTTTTAAAACTCCGGCCTACAAATTTATTTTTTTTTAGACTTTTTCTCTTTTTTACTCTTGAACATCACATTTGCCTGGGCAGCAGCAAGACGTGCAACTGGAACCCTGAATGGCGAGCAGGAGACATAATCCATACCAACCTTATGACAGAAATATATTGAGTTTGGTTCTCCACCATGCTCACCACATATCCCTACTTCTAAGTCAGGCCTTGTTTTTCTACCTCGTTCGATCCCTATTTTTATTAATTCACCAATTCCTTTTACATCGACCGACTGGAATGGGTCACCAGGCAGAATCTTTTTCTTTAAATAGTCGGGTAAAAATCCGCCAATATCATCCCTTGAAAATCCAAACCCCATCTGCGTTAGGTCATTCGTTCCATAAGAGAAGAATTGGACAACCTGGGCAATCTCATCAGCAACAAAGCAGGCACGCGGTATCTCAATCATCGTCCCATACATATATTTTATCTTTTTCAATCCAAATTTCTGTAGAACTTCTTTGTAAACACGTTCAACAATAACAACCTGATCTTTGAGTTCATTAACCTCACAAACCACCGGCACCATTATCTCAGGATATGGATTCTTACCTTCTTTTATCAACTCTGCTGCTGCTTCAAATATTGCCCGAACCTGCATTTCGCTAACCTCTGGATAAGTGATACCAAGCCTTACTCCACGGTGTCCCATCATAGGGTTTGATTCATGGAGACTATCTGCCCTTTCATTCAATTCATCAAGCGTGATATTCAATTCTTTAGCAAGTTTTTCTCTTTTTTCAGGTTCATTTGGCACAAACTCATGGAGTGGTGGGTCAAGGAGTCTGATTACAACTGGATAACCATCCATTGCTTCAAGCACACCTTTTATATCTTTTTTCACAAATGGAAATAATTCATCAAGTGCCTTTCTCCGTTCTTCCTCAGTCTTTGAAACAATCATTTTACGCAATAAGAATAGGGGTTCATCAGAACCTTTTCCATAAAACATATGCTCAGTGCGCATAAGCCCTATTCCCTTTGCACCAAATCTCCTTGCCCTTTCAGCATCTCCTGGGGTATCTGCATTTGCCCTTATACCAAGCCTTTTAACTGAGTCGCAGACCTTTAAAAACTCCTGGAGTAATACATTCTCCTCTGCTGATGCAAGCATTGGCAACTGTCCTTCATATACATAACCTTTTGTTCCATTGAGTGTGAGCCAATCACCTTCTTTAAATACTTTACCATCAACCCTTAAAACTTTTTCTTCATAGTCAATCTGCAGGGCACCACAACCAACAATACAGCATTTACCCCAGCCCCGGGCAACGAGTGCTGCATGTGAAGTCATACCACCACGGGCAGTGAGGATTGCCTGGGCTGCACGCATACCATCAACGTCTTCGGGATTAGTTTCTTCTCTGACCAGAATTACTTTTTTTCCTTGGTTTGTCCATTCAACCGCATCCTTTGAATTGAATACTATCTGACCAGTTGCACCACCAGGTCCTGCTGGTAAACCTCTGGCAATGGGTTTGGTATTCATTTCAGCCTTGGGATCAACCATTGGATGAAGTAGTTCATCAAGTTGAGAAGGTGTAACCCTCATCACTGTCTCTTCTTTATTAATCAATTTTTCCTTTAGCATATCCATTGCAATTCTTACTGCCGCAGGTCCATTTCTTTTGCCCACACGGCACTGGAGCATATAAAGAATTCCCCTTTCAATCGTAAATTCGATATCAAGCATATCGCGATAATGACGTTCAAGTTTTTTCTGATAATCATAAAGTTCTTTATACACAGCAGGCATCGCTTTTTCAAGTGAGACCAGTTCCTTATTATGCTCACTTTTTGAATATTCGTTCACGGGTGCAGGGGTTCTGATACCAGCAACAACATCTTCACCCTGGGCATTTATAAGATATTCACCATAAAATTGATTTTCACCATTTCCTGGATTTCTTGTAAATCCAACCCCGGTCGCTGAATCCTCGCCCATATTTCCAAATACCATTGCCTGGACATTACACGCAGTTCCCCAGTCATCAGGTATGCCTTCTATCCTCCTATAAGCAACTGCCCTCTTTCCATTCCAGGAAGCAAATACCGCCTTAATTCCACCCCAGAGTTGTTCATTATGGTCATCAGGAAATTCTTTTCCTAAGACTGTCTTGATTCTTTCCTTAAATAATCTGCAGAGTTCTTTTAAATCATCAGCCGTGAGTTCAATATCACTCTTATATCCCTTTTTTTGTTTCATCTCATCCATTATCTCTTCAAGTTGTCTTCTAATACCTGAGTTTTCGTCTTTTGGTTCTATCCCGGCTGCCTTTTCCATAACAACATCAGAATACATCATTATCAATCTTCGATAGGAATCATAAGCAAATCTTTCATTCCCGCCGCTCTGTTTTATCAATCCGGGAATGGTCTTCTCAGTCAGGCCAATGTTTAAAACAGTCTCCATCATTCCTGGCATTGATGCTCTTGCCCCTGAACGGACAGATATAAGGAGTGGATTATCCGGATCTCCAAACCTCCTGCCCATAATTCCCTCTATCCTTTTCATTGCATTACCAACTTCTTTTTTCAATGTCTTTGGGAGTGTTTTTCTGTTTTTGTAATAATAGTTGCAAACCTCCGTAGTAATTGTAAATCCAGGTGGAACCCTTATCCCGAGATTTGTCATCTCAGCAAGGTTCGCACCCTTGCCACCGAGTAAATTTTTATCCCTGGCTGAACCATCAGCCTTCTTACCACCAAAATTATAAACCAATTTTTTCATTCTACTCCTTTCACTTATTTAACAAATCTTTTATCATTTGTTCAAGGACATTTCCCTGTTTTTCTTTTAATTCATAACTGACTTTAACAGCAGGCTTGTTTATCCTTAAAAATTTGCGTAAATCAACAGGCGTGCCGATGATAACTACGTCTGCATCTGCCCTGTTTATACTCTTATTTAATTCTTCCATCTGTAATTTTGAATAACCAAGTGCCGGGATTAAATTACCAATATGTGGATATTTTTCATATGCCTTTTTTATTGAACCAACTGCATATCTCCTTGGATCAATGATCTCTTTTGCACCGTATTGTTTTGCCGCAATAAAACCAGCGCCATAACTCATTTCGCCATGGGTTATGGTTGGTCCATCTTCAATTACCAGGACCCTTTTCTTTTTTATTAAGGATGGGTTTTCAACTGTTATTGGAGAATATGCTTCAATTATTTTAGCATTTTTGTTTAACTTTTTTATATTTTTCTTCATTTTTTCAATACTTTCTCTCGTTGCTGAATCCACTTTGTTAATTATCACAATGTCTGCCATCCTTAAATTCGTCTCTCCTGGATGATATGAAGATTCATTGCCCAGTCTCAAGGGGTCAACGACCACGATATGGAGGTCGGGTTTATAAAATGGCAAATCATTATTTCCTCCATCCCAGACAATTACATCAGAAATCTTTTCTGCTGCTTTCAATATTTTTTGATAATCAACACCAGCGAAAACCGTGTTACCCCTTTTTATATGCGGTTCGTATTCTTCCCTTTCTTCAATCGTGCAATTATATCTATCAAGATCTTCAAGTTTTGAAAACCGCTGTATTTCCTGTTTAATCAAATCACCATAAGGCATTGGATGTCGAACAACAGAAAATTTTACCTTATATTTATTTAATATATCGCAAACCCTTCGTGTGGTCTGACTTTTGCCAGCACCGGTCCTCACTGCACAGATTGAAATAACCTTTCTGACAGATTTTAAGATTGATGATTTTGGACCGAGGAGCCAGAAATCAGCACCTACAGCCAATGCTTCTGATGCCTTATGCATAACATAATTGTGTGAAATATCTGAATATGAAAAAACGACTACATCAATATCAAATTTTTTTATCAATTTTGTCAAATCCTTTTCTGGGTAAATAGGTATTCCTGTTGAATAATATGGTCCAGCAAGTTCAGCTGGATATTTTCGTCCTTCAATATTCGGTATCTGGGTAGCGGTAAAACAGATAACTTTGTAATCCCGGTTATTTTTGAAAAAAGTATTAAAATTATGAAAATCTCTGCCTGCCGCACCCATTATAATAACCCTTCTCATCAAACCTCCTTTATCTTAAAAAAACTCTATTTTACGTAATGGATAACAAAGCCCATTACTGATTTATCTAAATAATGAATAGTATATTTTTTGCCCTTTAATAAAGTTATAAGTTATGAATAGGTCTAATAAAGGGCTTAACAAGATATGATATTATATCCAGAATAGCCAAAAAGTCAACTATGCGATTATTTTGATTTTTTTTATTTTAGTCATTCTATTTTTTGTGTTCAATAATATTATCTGTTCTTTAACAGCAAAAATAAAGACTGCAAGGTATTCAAAAAATAAAAAACAAGGTCAAAAAGTGATAAATTACATAGGGTTTCCACCCCCACTTACGAAGTGGGGGGTGAAGAATTTGAAAATCTTAATCTTAAGCACCAAGGTATGAAGCACGAACCTGGGGATTTTCATGGAGGTCTTTCCCTTCTCCTTCAAGGGTAATCCTGCCGGTCTCAAGAACATAGGCATAATTGGCTATTGATAATGCCTTATGTGCATTCTGTTCCACGAGTAGAATGCTTGTGCCCTGGCTATTTATCTCTCTTATAATGGAAAAAATTTCATTGACCAGTATTGGAGATAAACCCATTGAAGGTTCATCGAGCATCAGGAGTTTTGGCTTTGCCATCAATGCCCTTGCCATTGCGAGCATCTGCAATTCACCACCTGACAATGTGCCTGCGGACTGGGATAGTCTTTCTTTTAACCGGGGAAATGAGTTAAATATTCTATTTAGAGTGTTATTTATCGTCCTGTGGTCATTTATAAGATAGGCACCGAGCCTTAAATTTTCATAAACTGACAGATTGGCAAAGGGTTTTCTGCCTTCAGGAACATTTCCAATACCGAGTTTTGCGATTTTGTGTGCAGGGAGTCCAGCGATATTTTTACCTAAAAAATAAATATCTCCGGTTTCAGGTTTCACAAGTCCGGAAATAGTGCGTAATGTCGTGCTCTTCCCTGCTCCATTCGCACCGATTAATGCAACGATCTCAGCTGAACAGACCTTAAATGATATATTATCTAATGCCCTTATCCCACCATAACTAACACTCAATCCTTTCACCTCAAGAATAGGATTTATCCTTTCCATTTCTATCCCTTTCCGAGATATGCCTCTATGACCTTTGGATCGTTTTGAATATCCTTAGGATGACCCTCAGCAATCTTCTCACCAAAATCCATAACCGTCACCCTTTCACATATTGACATCACTACCTTCATTTGATGTTCAATCAGAAGTATTGTCAAATTAAATCGTTCACGAATAAATTGTATCAACTCCATTAATTTTATGGTCTCTTGCGGATTCATACCTGCTGCAGGTTCATCAAGCAAGAGCAATTCCGGATTTGTGGCAAGAGCACGAACTATCTCCAGTTTTCGCTGCTCACCATAAGGCAAATTTTTTGCCAGTTCTCTTGCCCTGGTCTTTAGGTTAAATATCGACAGGATTTCATAAGCCTTCTCTTCAATGATATTTTCCTGTTCTCTAAACTTTTTATTTCTGAATATTGCTGATAATAATCCATATTCCACATCCTTATGACAGGCAATTTTGACATTATCTATCACCGTGAGATTGTTAAATAATCTGATATTTTGAAATGTCCGCGTAATACCGAGATTAACAATTTCATAAGGTTTTAAACCATTAATTCTTCTACCTTTGAATATGATATTTCCTGAATCAGGGGTGTAGATGCCGGTTATTAGATTAAATACCGTGGTTTTGCCTGCACCATTAGGACCGATAAGACCTACCAATTCTTTTTTATTCACCTCAATATCGAGTTCTGAAACTGCCTTTAATCCACCAAAATACCTGGTCAAACCTTTGATACTCAATAATGGACCCTGGTTCATACCTGATTCACATCCTTTTTAGAAATTCCATTATCTTCTGGTTTAAGAAATCCAAATTCCATTCCGCTTCCAATACCCATTGGTTTTATCAACATTATGATTATCAAAACAAGGGGGTAGATCACAAGCCTCCAATCAAGAATCTGAGAAGGAAGGACAACCCTCAGCCCTTCAAGTAAGAAGGTCCAGGCAATAGCCGCAATAATTGTGCCGGAAATACTTCCCAGCCCGCCCAGGACAACTATCAATAGGACATCAATAGATTTTAAGAAGTCAAAATTTGATGGATGTAAAAAAGCATATAAATGGGCATAAAGGACACCAGCAACACCCGCAAAAATTGAACCAAAAACGAATCCTATAGTCTTATATTTTGTAGTATTGACACCGACGCAGTCCGCTGCAATATCATCCTCTCGGATTGAGATACATGACCTGCCGATATCCGAAAAAACAAAATTTCTAATAACGATAATGGCAATTACAAAAAATAGATAGGTCAGAGGAAAAACAGTAAACCTCGGTATGCCAAGCATACCCCGTGAACCACCAAGGCACGGGATGACTGCATCGGCATTGTCAAATAGAACCTTCACAATGATTCCGAATCCCAGTGTTGCAATGCCGAGATAATCTGATTTCAGACGGAGTATGGGTAAACCAATCAAAAGGGCGATTATTCCTACAAGGATGATTGCTGCCATAAGTCCGATTATAAAAGCGAAAAATCCCCAGTTATGAAAGGTCTTCGTTATGAGTGCTGAACAATACGCACCGATACCATAGAATGCAGCATGGCCTAAAGAAAATTGACCTGTATAGCCATAAATAAGATTTAGACCGAGCGCTGAGATTGTAATTATTAATGCAAACTGGATTATCTGAATCCAGTAGGGGTTTAAAAAACCAGAAGATATCAAAGCTGTCGTTAAAATAAAAATTGTAATGATAATTACAAAAGAAATCAGTTTTTTATCTGAAATTTTTTGCATTTTTGATTTATTAATCAGAAATTTGTTCGTCATACCTTCTCAGTCTCTCTCTTTCCCAATATCCCTGTTGGTTTGACCAGTAAAACGATTATCAGGATTGAAAACGCAAAGGCATCGCGCATCGTTGAAGAAATATAGGCTGAACACATCGTCTCTACCACTCCCATAATCAATGCACCAATCATTGCTCCAGGGATTGAACCAATTCCTCCAAGAACAGCAGCAACAAATGCTTTCAAACCCGGCATAATACCCATAAATGGGTGTATCTGGGGATAGGCAATTCCATAAAGAACTCCACCAGCACCAGCCAGTGCAGAGCCAATACCAAATGTGAAAGAAATAATAAAATCCACATTGATTCCCATTAGTTTTGCGGTATCCTTATCATAGGATACCGCCCTCATCGCCATTCCAACTTTTGTTTTTTGAACAATAAATTGCAAAAGAATTAATAATATAATCGCCACGCCGAACACAAGTATCTGGATATTAGAAACACACACTGAACCAATTTGATATGTGCACACCTCAAAAGGCCTTGGATAGGCAAGATAATTAGGACCGAATACAAACTTTAAACTTGAAAAATATTCCAAAAATAGCGATACCCCCATTGCAGTAATGAGTGCAGAGATGCGGGGTGCATTCCGCAAGGGACGATACGCAAGTCTTTCTATGGTGATCCCAAGTATTGCACATCCTGCCATTGCAAATAAAAGCGCAAGTGGAAAAGGCAAATGGTATAATGCCAGGGCATAAAATCCAAAATAGGCTCCCACCATAAAGACATCGCCATGGGCAAAGTTGATTAAACGGACAATGCCATAGACCATTGTATAGCCCAATGCAATAAGGGCATAAACAAAACCCAATTGCAATCCATTTATCAATTGCTGAAGAAGATAGGACATTGGTGATATTATATAAAAAAATCTTCTAAAATCAACCCTATTATATCTTGACAACATTAAGATTTTGAATATATTTAGGCGTGGCATTGAAAAACGATCCGCACTCTTTTTCTACTATTATCCTTGCTGCAGGCATAAGTAAAAGAATGTATAGCCGAACACCTAAAATATTATATAGAATTTTGGGTAAACCTATGATCCAGTATGTTGTTGATATCGCTTTTGGTTTGAATTGTGAAGAGGTAATTGTTGTTACCGGTAAAAATAAAAACGAAGTAAAAAAAGTTCTGGGCAACAGAGTTAAATATGCTGTTCAGGAAATCCCTCTTGGCACCGGTGATGCAACAAAAAAGGGAATCGTTTTTGCAACTAAGCCGAATATCTTGATACTCTACGGAGATGTCCCTCTTTTGAGAAATGGAACTATTTCTGCAATGATAAGAAACCATTTTAACAAAAATGGAGATCTCTCTGTGCTGACATGCAAAATTGACAATCCTGCTGGATATGGTAGGATTGTAAGGGATAAAAATGGTAAGTTTATCAAGATAGTTGAGCATCTTGATGCTAATGAAAAAGAGTTGAAGATTAATGAAATAAATACCGGTATCTATTTTGGTTCTCGAAAACTTATAAATGATGCCCTTTTTAGTTTAAAAACATATAATAAGCAAAATGAGTTTTATTTAACTGATATTGTGCATTATCTTATAAAAAAGAGAAAAAAAGTTATCGGGTTCCAAATCGACAATCAGGATGAAATACTGGGTATCAATAACAAAGCAGATCTTGCAAGGGTTAGAGAAATAATCAAAAGAAAATGGTTTGAGGAATTGATGCTCAGAGGAGTATATATTGAAGAACCTGCAACAACGAATATTGATTTGACTGTTAAGATTGGAAATTTCGTCCAGATCAGGCCCTTTACCATAATTGAAGGGAAAACCGAGATTAAAGATAACACCATTATCGGACCATTTGTCTGGATTAAGGATGGGATAAAAAGGAAAATAAAGATATGAATTCAGGCAGGGTTGGTTTGATAATCTTGATAATTTTAATATTTATGTTCGGTGCCTCAGTCATTTATATGCGCACACGAGAAGACCCTGAAGAGGTATATAAAAAGAATAGCAATCTCAGGGTTGAAGTTCTCAATGGTTGTGGAGTTAATCGTCTGGCAATTAAAGTAAGTGATATATTAAGAGAGAAAGGGTTTAATGTCGTAAAAATTGGTGATGCGGATAAAAATTATTTAGAGACCGTGGTCGTTGAAAGGGCTGATACCAATATGACAAACGGAAAATATTTTGCACGAAGAATTGGCTGCAAGAATATCGGCAAAGATGTTGATCCTGCACTATATATTGATGTTACTATAATCATAGGTGAAGACTATAAAAAATTATTTCCCGATGTTGAAAAAAGATTCTGATAAACAACCACTTGGGCTGGCAAAAGAACTTGCCCGGATTATAAGTGACAAAAAAGGCGAAGATATAATCATATTTGATTTGAGGGATATTTCACCGATCACTGATTTTTTTGTCATTGCTACGGGTCTATCAGATATCCATAATAAGACAATCGCTGAATATTTAAGCGAAGTTGAGGAACCTGAGCATATTGAAGGCATTGAAGGAGGGGGTTGGATTCTTCTTGATTATATAGATGTAATCGTTCATATCTTTTCAAAGGAGGCAAGAGAGTTTTATGGTCTTGAACGGTTATGGGGAGATGCCCCCAGGGTAAATTTTTAAAAAATGGTGCGCAACGAGATAAAAGAAATTCTTAAACAATTTTACCCTGAAGAAACAATAATTGTTGATTATGTTCCCGCAGATAAAAAAGGCGATTATTCGACAAATCTTGCCCTGCGGATTGCCGGGAAAAAATCCACCTCGCCGTTAAAGATTGCAGAGGATATAGCAAAGAAAATAAATTCTCCGATTGTGAGTGAAACGATTATATATCCACCGGGTTTTATAAACTTTGTATTGAATCCTTCTTACATAAAAGAAAAATTTAAAAAGCCCGAAAGATGTAATATCGGTAATGGTTTAAGAGTAAATGTGGAATTTGTTAGTGTCAATCCTACAGGACCTATAAATATCGTAAATGGACGGGCGGCTGCATTCGGTGATTCACTTGTAAGAATACTGAATTATGCGGGTTATAATGCTGATTCTGAATATTATATAAATGATTGTGGGAAACAGATTGAACTCCTTGCTGAAAGCATAAGGCAGAGAATGAATCAAATCGCAGGGAAAGAATTTTCTATTCCTGAAGATGGTTATCACGGTGAATATCTTATACCATTAGCCCGTTATTTTCTCAATACAGGCATTACTGATATAGAAAGAATAAAGAAAGAGGCACTTCAATATTTCTTTTCGCAGCATCAATCAATGCTTAATAACTTCAGGGTGCATTTTAAAAACTGGATCCGTGAATCTGAAATTAGAAACAGAGGATATGTGGAAAAGGTTTTAAAAGTATTCAAAGAGAAAGGTCTGTTATTTGAACAGGATGGGGCAACTTATCTTAAGACAACTGATTTTAATGATACACGCGACCGCGTCATAATCACAAAGGACAACAGGTTCACATACCTCCTTCCTGATATTGCCTACCATCTAAACAAGATTGAAAGAAACTATCAGTTTTTAATTACCATACTCGGACCCGACCATCTTGGACAAATCAGCAGTCTTTACGCAGGATTGAAGGCACTTGACTATAAAGAAAATATCCTTAAAATTATTATTGTGCAAGAAGTGAAGTTAAAAAGGGATGGTAAATATATTCCGATGTCCAAAAGGGCTGGAACATTCATCACGCTTGAGGATTTATTAAATGAGGTTCCTGTTGATGTAAGCAGGTTTTTCTTCCTTATGCGTTCCAGTTCCCAACACCTTGATTTTGATCTTGATCTGGCAAAAAATGTTTCTGAAGAAAATCCGGTTTACTATGTTCAATATGCATATGCACGGATAATGAGTATAATAAAATTTGCCTGTGAAAAAGGTTTTATTCTAAAGGATGAAGTGGCATTGGATTTGATAAAAGAAAAAGAAGAATTAGACCTGATAAAATATATATTAAAGTGGGAAGAGACAGTTGAAGATGCGGTGAAAAATTTTGAGCCGTTTATGATAACTTATTATTTAATCGGGCTGGCAAGAATTTTTCACCATTTTTATCAAAAATATCGTGTTGTAAGTGATGATGAGTCATTAACAATGGCAAGATTATTTTTGATTAAAAAGACTGCCGAGACCATAAAGACCGGTATGGAATTAATCGGGTGTTCCTGTCCGGAAAGGATGTGATGAAAAAATTTGGAACCCGGTGCTTAGTTCTTGATGATCAACCATAAGGAGGTTAAATGAATCTTGCAAGTTTGCTTTCCAGAGACAGAATAAATCTGGAACTAAAATCGACAAAAAAAGAGGAAGTGCTAAAGGATCTTGTATATATGATCAAAAGCAAGACCGATGCTGAATTGATTTATTCAACTTTATTAAAAAGAGAAGAATTGGGGTCAACAGGCATTGGAAAGGGCATCGCTATTCCTCATTGTCGTTCGCTCGCTGTAAGCAAATTAGAGATTGCAGTGGGCAGAACAACAAAACCAATAAATTTCAATGCGATTGATAAAAAGCCGGTTTCTTTATTCTTTTTGATCATTGCTCCACCCCAGGACCCTGGTAATCAATATCTCATAACCCTTGGAAAAATTGTTCAAATTTCTCGTGAGTTGACAAAAAACAATTTGATAAGCAAACCCCAGACCCCGGACGAGTTCATTTCATTAATAAATGAAATAGAGAAAAAAATTGTTAAAAAGAGGTAAATATGGATAAAGAAATAGATATAATGCGAATCCTTAAAAGACTTTTTGATTTGGACAATTTAATTGCTGATAAAGAGGCAGATAAAAAAATCGGATTTAAAATTGATGAAGAAGTTGGGCTTCTAAGTTTAAAAAGGGAGAGGGCAGCCCTGTTAAAAGAAATTCCCAAAGAATATGCAGATACTTATGAACGGATAAAAAAACGCTACGACCTTGCAATCGCTGAAGTCAAAAATGGTTTTTGTTTTGGTTGTTTTCAGCAATTGCCTACGGAAATGCTGGTTAGAAGCAACGAAATTGTCACCTGTCCTAATTGTGGTAGAATTCTATTCTGGCGTGAAGAATAGAAATATAGAAACAATGGTTGGGGTTGCTAAAGAAATTTTAAAAACACAAAAGTATTAGTATAATAATAAATAACTCATAAAGATAGTGAAAAAAAATTATCTAATCTATTTCATAATTTTAATAATTTTTGTAGTTAATATAATAAATCTCAGAAACCTTTCCCTCATTGATTGGGATGAAGGGGTATTTGCATTGCAGGCGAAATGGTTTTCAAGTATGGGAGCAGAGGGTAAACCATTCAATTTTCAAACCCCTCCCCTATTTCAGATTCTTATCGCACTGTTTTTTAAATTATTCGGTTATAAAGAATGGGTTTTGCCATTGATCTCAATTATCTTTTCCTGTTTAACCATTTATGTCATTTTTCTCTTTTACTCCAGCATATATAACGATATGGTTGCCTTAATAAGTACCCTTCTTTTCATTTCAACCGAGTATTTTCTTTTTTTCTCTAAATCAGGGTTAAGTGATGCTACCTTTCTTTTTTTCTTTTTTACCGCCCTTTATTTTTTCTATCGGACACTGGAAAACGAAAATAAATTTAATTTTCTATTGTGCAGCATATTTACCCTGCTTGCCTGTTACACCAAATATACAGGTTTGATCCTTTTTTTGATATATTTAATAATCAGTTTTACAATTGCAAAGAAAAGAAGCATTTATTTCTATTTATTTACAATAATCATTCCCATCCTGTTGCTCCTTCCGTATTTTATAGTTTTTATAAAAATTATTTCGACAAAAGGAATTTTTATTCGACATGGTAAACTATTAGGAATCAATCACTTAAAATTTTTGTATTATCTGCTCCGCTTTGCTCCCTTGATATTCATATCCGCACTCTTTTATCGAATCAAAGAAAAAAATGATTATTTTGTCTTAGCAACAATTCTGACATTCTTTATAATCCTGGGTTTTTATTATCCTTATCTTCGACTTGCCTATCCATTGATACCTTTTTTAGCATTATTTTCTGCGTCTTTCATTTATAAATTTAAAAAAGTGCGAACTTATCTTTTGGGGACAATAATCTTCGTAAATATTTTTTTAAGTTACGACACAATCATTTATCATTCAAAAATTCCTTCTTTGATAAGCCAGAAGGTAGATAGCCTTTGTGAATCTTACAAGATTGATTATATCATTACATCCGCACCACCGAATATATTATTCAATATCTCCGGGGATATTATGTTAACAGAAAATCAAACCCTCAGGGATACAAAAATAAATAAAATTACTGGGTTAAATAAAAGAATAATAATAAAAAAGGATGTTAATTTAATTAAAGGGGAAAAACAAATCTTATTTCTTGTTTCAAATATATTTCCTGAAATTGATAAAAAACTATTACCATTTAAATCGAAAGTAGGGTATAAAGAATCAATAGAATTTATAGATGCCCCGATTTATTATAAAGATATTTTTAATGAACTCAGAACAAAAAAACAGATCTACGAAATATTTGTTCTTGAAATAGAAAAATTAAATGGCATTGAACAGGATAGTCTCTGGCAAATATGCCTGGAATCCGGTGTTACGATTATAAAAAAATAATCACTTACCTATACAGAATTCTTCAAATATCTTATTCACGATATCCTCACGCAAAACCCTGCCTGTAAGTTCACCGATAATATCAAGGGCAGAATGGATTTCAAATGCGATTGTTTCAGGGCTATAATTTCCTTTAATATTATCAAGGGCCTGATATAGATTTCTAATACCATCAATCTGGCGCTGTCTTAGAACCAGTGTATCTTCTTCCATAGAATTAGAAAACAAACGTTCTCTAATAACTTTCTTTAACAGATCAATGTTTTCTCCATTTTTTGCTGAAATTTTTATTGCGTCGGGTAATATTTCGCTCTCTTTTAATTTCAGGTTCAAATCAATTTTGTTTATTATAAAAATTTTGTTTAAATCTTTTGTGAGATTAAAAAGCATTGTATCCTGTTCATTCATTGCCTCAGAGCCATCAAAAACAAGGAGTATCAGATCAGCGTTTTTTAAAATTTCTTCGCTCCTTTTGCTCGCAATGCCATCTGGACCGGTTCCATTATGAAATATCCCGGCAGTATCTATAAGTTTTATCAAAATCCCTTCTATTTCTAATTTTTCTTCAATGAAATCCCTGGTCGTCCCGGGTGTTTCATAGACTATGGCACGGTCATAACCCAGAAGCCTATTAAAAAGGGTTGATTTACCAACATTCGGCTTTCCGGCGATAACAACCGAATAACCCTGTTTCATTTTTATTCCCTGCTCAGCATTTTTTAATAGCTCTGCAATTTGATTTTTTATTTCATCAATTTCATTTTTTATTCCACTCAAATCAATTACCGCATCTTCTTCATCCGGAAAATCTATGCTCGCCTCTATTTTTATTAAAAATCCAATAATCTTTTCTTTCATCTCCATCAGAAAATTCGATAATCTTCCTTCGAGTTGGTAGATAGCTGCTTTTCTTATAACATCACACTGTGCATAGATCGTATCAAGTACAGCCTCAGCCTGCATTAAATCCATTTTATTGTTGAGAAACGCCCTCTTTGTAAATTCCCCGGGAAGAGCAAGTCTTGCACCAAGATTTATTAAAATTTTTATTATTCTGTCAACAATAAGAGGATTACCATGGCAGGATATCTCCACTACATTTTCACCAGTATAGGAATTGGGTGCAAAAAATACACTGATCAGCACATAGTCAATAATTTCTTGTGTGGCAGGTTCTATGACTCTACCATAATATATGTGTCCATTAAGAAAAACAGAAATATCCTGGCTTGAAACAAAAATTTTTTTTACAAGGTCAATCGCATTCTCGCCACTAACCCGAATTACTGCAATACTTGAATAACCAACCGGTGTGGCACACGCAACAATTGTATCATTCACATTTTTACTCTCTTTTTTCTTCTCGATTTTCTCCTGCCGGTGCTATTATAACTGTTCTGTTACTACCTCGTCCAATCGTATAAAGTTTTACACCCTTTAATTCATTTATTTTGCCGGCAACTATTTTTTCCTCCCGGGGTGTCATCGGATCAAGTGCCATTTCCCGGCCAGTCTGAAGGACAATACGCGCTATTGCCTCAGCTTTTTTTCTTAAAAAATTGGTTCGACGCTGACGATAGCCGTTTACATCTATTAGCAATTTTATGTTGGAATAAAACCTTTTTGCAAGCCTTGAGATTAAGTATTGCAAAGCCCATAAATGTTCGCCGTTTTTGCCAATAAGAAGTGCATCACTCTGTTTTGTCTTTATGTTTACTGTGTAACCCTGTTCATCCTTGTTCACAGAGATACCTACTTTAAATCCCATACTGGTTAATACATAATTTGTAAGGGTCTGGAGATACTGACGAGGCTCTTTTATTATGATTCTGACCTTGGTTTCTGTTTCATTTTGAGAAAGAACTTCATAGGTTACCTCATCCAGGGTAACCCCTAATGTTTTTATTCCCTGAGCGAGCGCATCATTCAGGTCTTTTCCTGTAGCCTCTATCATTTTCATTGTGCCTCCTCTTTCTTTTAATTTAAGAACCACCGGATAATCCGATGGTATATTAAAAAATTAACGAAAAACTTTTTTCTTTATTAATAAATTTTCTAAGATTGAAAGAATATTATAGGTAAACCAGTATAACTGCAATCCTGACGGAAAATTTAAAAAGAAAAAGACCATAATTAACGGCATCATAATAACCATAAATTTTTGTCTCGGGTCAATCGTTGTCATCAAGGATTGAATAAGCATCAATACACCCATTGCAATGGGCAGAACATAATAAGGGTCTTTCAACGAAAGGTCCGTAATCCAGAGAATAAAAGGTGCGCGACGAAATTCAATCGCCGTCGAAAGAACCTGATAAAGGGCTATGAATATCGGGAATTGAATCAAAAGCGGAAGACATCCTGAAAAAGGGTTCACCTTATATACCTTATAAAGATGCATCATTTCTCTATTTAGAGCCTGAGGATCATTTTTATATTTCTCCTGAATCTTTTTTAACTCAGGTTGAAGAAGCTGCATCTGCTGCTGAGAAATCAACATCTGCCGAGATAGAGGAAAGAATATTATTTTAAACAAAAGTGCAAAAATCATTATGGCAAATCCATAATTTTTCAAAAAGGAATAAAATAAATTGAGAATAAAAATAATCACCTTTTCAATAGGTCCCCAGATACCGCCACCTGCTATATGTTCATAACCTTTTTTATATCCTGCCAGTTCACTGAATCTAATTGGTAATACTAAAACAGAAATTACAAATGGAGAATTTGCGAACATTTCAAGCCCAAATCGAGAGGTATTTCCAGACATTGCGCAACCGAAATAAGCGATATCGACTGCTTTATTATTTTTCAAATTTGAGAGTTTATAGAACTCTGGATTCCCCATATTTTTGACATTATTGATTATCACAGCAAAATACTTTGTTCTTAAAGCAATCCATTCCCAATCATCCTGGAAAACAAATCTATCCTTAATTTCTTTCGTAATATTTGAGAATTTTTTACCCTTGACATATACATTGAAATGACGTAGGTCATCTCCCTGATTCTTTTTTTCTGTTATATTCAAACCCGATTTTAGACTCAGTACCTGATTTAGAGTATCGGGATAATCTATTTTTAAAGTAAATCCATATTTTTCATTAAAATAAAAAACTTTGGAAAATGGTTTATTGTTTATAATTGTGGAAAATACAACCGAATCATTATCAATAAAATGTGTGAAATTAACAAGTGAATCAGATATCTTTGTTGAAAACAGCAATCCGCCTTCTTTAACAATTTCGGCATCATACTTTTTTAAATAAAAACTTTTGATCCCGGCACCTGCTGAAGAGAAGATAATACGATAATTATCACGGTCTATTACAATCGTATCCTTAATAGAAAATGTTTCGTTTTTAATCGGAGGGATCGTCCTCACTGTATCAATTAATTTTTCTTCTTTTTTTCTGTCTTCAACTTTCTGACCTGTCGGTTTTGCAATAAAACTCCAGATTAAAAGGATTACTATAATTAAAAGGAATGCGGTAATCGTTCTTTTTTGATCATTATCCATATTTTCCTTCCTTTTTGGGCAATACTACTGGGTCATAACCGCCATTGCAGAATGGATTACAGCGCAAAATTCTATAAATGCTCAAAAGAATTCCTTTGAAAAATCCAAATCTAATAAGGGCTTCGATTGTGTAATTTGAACAGGTAGGAGTGAATCTACAGGTATCTGGCAATAGGAGACCAAGTGTATTTTGATAAAATTTAATTAAAAGAATACAACATTTAACTATAAAAGACCGCCTGATGCCAGAGTTATTTCCTTCCATCAACACACTCCTTTTTAAATACCTGGAAGGCATTCAAAATATCTGTGGCATCAAGCAAACCCTTTGCATAGAAAATGATCTTAAACCCCATAAATATCTCCTTATTCATCCGATATGCCTCCCTTAAAATTCTTTTCACCCGGTTCCGTTTCACCGCGCCTTTAAGCTTCCCGGAGGCAAAGAAACTAACCTTAGAACATATGTCGGGTTTATATATTATAACTAAATCATTAAACTTTAATCTCTTCCCGTTCGAAAATAATTCTTTTATTTCACTTCTATTACAGATTATGTCTTTTTTATCAATACCAAATCGACCCTTTGTTTTAGACAAAGCAGTTTTTAAACAACCAGACGTTTCCGACCCTTTTTTCTTCTTCGGCTTAAAACTTTTTTGCCGGTTCTCGTTTTCATCCGTGCCCTGAAACCATGGGTCTTTTTTCTTTTTCTTCTGCTTGGTTGATATGTCCTCTTCATAAAAGATTATACCCAAAACTACTGGAAAGTCAAGAGAAATAAATGAGCCATTGACGAATTCCAAAATTTAGATAAAATTCTGTATGCCAGCGAATTTACCACCACAGTATTTTGAGGTAGAAAAGAAGTACCGGGAGGCAAAGACCCTGCAGGAAAAACTGTTTTATCTCCAGGAATTACTCGCCATTATACCAAAACATAAAGGAACAGAGAAACTTCAGGGCGAACTCAAGGCAAAGATTTCTAAAACCAAAGAAATGATGGAAAAAAGCAAAAAATCTACGGGTTCAACTGCCTGGTATCAGGTTGAAAGACAGGGTGCGGGTCAGGTTTTACTGGCTGGTCTGCCCAATTCAGGAAAGTCTTCCCTCTTAAATCTCCTCACCCGGACCAATGTTGAAGTAGCACCCTATCCATTTACAACAACGACATTTCAGGTTGGAATGATGGAATATGAAGATATAAAGATTCAGATCGTAGATACTCCACCAGTTGCAGAACAGGCGCCTGCCTGGCTATATGCTGCATTCCGTTTTGCTGATGTGCTTCTGATATTGCTTGATGCCTCAAGCGATGATCTTCTGGAGCAAATGGAAATAATAAAAAAAGAACTTGAATCACGAAATATCTATATTGAGAAAGAGAGGACTGATGCAAAGAAAACAATCGTGCTGTTGAACAAGAGTGATGTAAATAAAGCAGAAGAAAACAGTGAAGTCTTCCTTGAATTTTATCAGAATAAATTCAATACACTGAAAATCTCAACTGTGACTGCTTTAAACATAGAAACTCTTAAGCACTTGATTTTTGAAAATCTTGATATAATAAGAGTATATACAAAAAAGATTGGTCAGCCACCGGTAAAAAAAGAACCAATAGTTTTAAAAACTGGTTCAACTGTAATTGAGGCGGCTGAACATATCCATAAAGACTTTAAACAGAATTTGAAGTTTACAAGATTGTGGAATGATAAGGGTTTCAATGGGCAACGTGTTGAAAAAAACTATATTTTGCATGATGGCGACATAGTAGAATTCCATGTATGACGATTTAATTTCTAAATTCCAAACAAATATTAATTTTTAAAAAATGCTTATAATGTGGCAGCCAGCATTTACCCGTTCTATATATTTTGAACTTTGGAGTTTTTCATAAATATATGGGTGAACTGGCATTGATTGAATATATCCGTAAAAGATTTCATAAAAAAAACCGTGATATTTCTATTGGTATTGGTGATGATGCTATGGTTTTAAAAAATGGCACTGTAATTTCTACTGATTCCTTTGTTGAAGGTGTCCATTTTGAATTCAAATATTTTTCAAAATTTGCTCTTGGTTACAGGGTGATGTGTGCAAGCCTTTCTGACCTTGCCGCGATGTCAGCAAAGCCTATCTGTGCCCTTATCAGCCTATATCTTCCTTCTAAGGTAAAGAGTTCTGATATAAAGGATTTATACAGAGGCTTTTCCAGAGTCAGTGAGAAATTTCAATGTGATATTTCTGGTGGTGATATAATAGAAAGTCCATTCTGGGGTCTTACTATCACTGTCATTGGAAAAACGAAGAAACCATTATTGAGGTCAGGAGCAAAACCTGGTGATTATCTTTATACTACTGGTTATCTCGGACTTGCGGAAACCGGTAGAATTGTCCTTTCAGAAGGGTATAAAAAGAATTTGTTTCCGCAGTCAATAAAAAGGCATCTTTATCCCGAGCCGAGGATATATGAGGTATTAAAGATAAGAAAATTTGCTAATGGATGTATAGACACATCTGATGGATTATCAACCGATGCATTCCACCTTGGTACCGAAAGCAAAGTCAAGGTGATTATTGATAATATACCGATTCATCCTGAGGTTGAACTGTTATGCAAATTGAAGGGGTTATCGCCGGTGGAATTTATCCTATCAGCAGGCGAGGACTTTGAACTCTTGATTACGGGAAAAGAAATTAAAAATATTCCAGAAGTGAAAATATTTCGGATTGGAAGGATTACAAAAGGAAAAGGGATTTTTATTTTATTAAATAGAAAATTAAAGAAAATTTCTCCTTCAGGATATGAACACCTCAAGGGATGATACACCAATAGATACACAAAAAAGAAATATAATATTGTTTGTAACGACAATAGGTTCATTCCTCACACCTTTTATGGGTTCTTCCTTAAATGTTGCCCTTCCTGCAATCGGTAATGAATTTAATATTAATGCCCTCTTGCTTAGCTGGGTTCCTACATCCTATCTACTTGCTGCAGCAATGTGCCTTGTGCCCATCGGCAGGATAGCAGATATAATAGGCAAACAGAAAGTATTTTTTTATGGTATTATCATCTTCGGGATTTTTTCTTTCTTGTGTAGCATAACGCAGGATTTTTTATTTTTTATTATATGTCGTGTGTTCCAGGGAATCGGCGGTGCAATGATATTTGGAACAGCAGTTGCGATACTTACCGGTAGTTTTCCAATCCAGCAAAGGGGTCGTGTTCTGGGCGTAAATGTTGCCGGGGTTTATCTCGGGCTTTCCCTTGGTCCAATCCTGGGTGGAATTTTGACCCAGAACCTTGGCTGGCGGAGCATATTCTATTTAAATTTCTTTTTAGGATTCCTGATGTTTTTTTTGATCATCTTCTTTTTAAGCCTTGAGAAAGAGAAAATTACATTAAAAAATTTTGACTACCTTGGCACTTTATTCTATAGTCCTATGTTATTTCTTCTAATGTATGGTTTTTCACTATTACCACAGATTTTTGGTTTTGTATTATTATTGATTGGAATAATATTCTTTTTTATTTTCATTAAATATGAAATGAGTGCAATGCAACCATTAATAAATATCAATCTCTTTAAAGCAAATCCTGTATTTCTATTTTCCAACCTCGCCGCGCTGGTAAATTATAGCGCAACGAGTGCGGTCTCTTTTTTATTGAGTCTATATTTGCAATATATAAAGGGATATCTACCACAACAAACAGGTATCATTTTGATTGCCCAGCCTGTAACAATGGCAATCCTCTCCCCTCTTGCTGGAAGATTATCAGACCGCATCCAGCCCCGGATAATAGCATCAATTGGAATGGGTTTGACTGGTTTCGGATTATTCTTTTTATCTTTTATAAACAGTTCAGTCTCTGTTGATTTTATCACAATCTATTTAATCATAATTGGACTGGGGTTTGGTCTATTTTCATCTCCCAATACCAATGCTGTGATGAGTTCGGTTGAAAAAGAAAATTATGGCATAGCGTCAAGCACCCTGGCAACGATGAGATTGCTCGGACAGATGTCAAGTATGGGTATTGTTATGCTCATTTTTTCAATCATCATCGGCAGGATTAAAATCACCCCTGAAGTTTATCCATTATTTATAAATGCGCTAAAAATCGCCTTTCATATCTTCACAGGATTTTGTGTTTTCGGAGTTTATGCATCACTGAAAAGAGGAAAAATAAAAAGAAATTAGTTAAAATTTATTTTTTAAACTCATTGAGCGGTTTTATCTGGAGTATCTCTTTACGGGCAAATTTTATTGCTTCAATCTCAGCATAGGCAGAATTTAAGGCAGTAATAAAAGGAATATTTAACTCCACGGCAAGGCGGCGCATTGTATATCCATCCCTTTTTGCGCTATAACTCATCGTCGGTGTATTGATAATCAAATCTATCTTCCCCTGCCTCATCATATCAAGTGCATTGGGTGATTTATGTTCGCTTATTCTGTAAACTGTCTCAACCTCTATATTATTTTCACGCAAGGACTGGGCAGTTCCCCTTGTTGCGACAATTTTGAAACCCAAACTTTTTAACTCACGGGCGATGTTGATTATCTCTTTTTTATCTTCATCACGCACGGTTATATATACGGTTCCTGAACTTGCAAATTTATTATCCGCAAGGATTGCCTTGTAATATGCACCACCGAATGTTCTATCAACAGCCATCACCTCTCCGGTTGACTTCATTTCTGGACCGAGTATCGGGTCAACCCCTGGAAGTTTAAGAAACGGAAATACCGGACCTTTGACTGATATAAAATCTAATTTTACTTCGCGAGGAAGTTTAAGTTCTTTAATTGTATAACCCAGCATTATCTTTGTTGCCATCTTTGCAAGCGGAATACCTATTGTCTTTGATACATACGGCACAGTCCGTGATGCCCTCGGATTTGCCTCGAGAACATAAACAGTGCCATTTTGAATTGCTAATTGTATATTTATCATACCTATCGTTTTGAGTGCAATTGCGATATCACAAACAACTCTTTTGATTTCATCTATAGTCTTTTTAGATAAACTCCTCGGTGGAATCACACAATACGAATCCCCTGAATGAACACCTGCCTGCTCTATATGTTCCATTATTCCTGCGATAAATACATCACTGCCATCACACAATGCATCAACATCAACCTCTGTAGCATTTGCAATATATTTATCAACAAGAATCGGATGTTCAGGCGAAACCTTTGTTGCCAGTCTCACATATCTTTCAAGTTCCTGCTCCTCATAGATTATTTCCATTGCCCTGCCCCCCAGGACATAACTTGGACGGACAAGAACCGGATAACCAATTTTCCTTGCAATATCTTTTACTTCATCAAAACTAAAACCTGTGGCAAATGGGGATTGAAGAATATTGAGTTCCTGGAGTATTTTTGAAAAATTTTTACGGTCTTCAGCAAGATGCATATCAATGGGACTTGTCCCAAGTATCTTTGTTTTTAAGCCATATTTTTTTATCGCCTTAAATAATGGCATCGCAAGATTCACAGATGTTTGCCCGCCGAACTGTAAAATAATACCAAAAGGGTCTTCTTTGAAAATAACATTTAGGACATCTTCCAGTTTTAATGGTTCAAAATAAAGACGGGTTGAAATATCAAAATCAGTGGATACAGTCTCAGGATTATTATTTATGATCATTGCTTCATAACCCAATTCTTTCAAGGCAATTGCTGAATGGACACAGGCATAATCAAACTCTATACCCTGTCCAATCCTTATGGGACCAGAACCAACGATCAAAACATTTTTTTTGTTTTTCCGTCTGATTTTTTTATTATCAGATTCACCCCAGTATGTAGAATAATAATAAGGAGTATAGGCTTCAAATTCACCCGCACAGGTATCCACAATATTGAATGCAGGTGTAATATTGTTTTCTAATCGCCTGGCTGTTATTTCATCAACTGGGATACCAGAGATCTTGCTTATATACATATCGCTGAATCCCATTTTCTTTGCCTGTTTTATTACTTGAACGGATAATCCCAGTTTTTTTATCATTTTTTCCATTTTTACAATATTTTCAATCTTTGATATAAAAAATTCATCTACATGGCTCAGTTCTGAAATTTTCTTCTTAGTATATCCCCTGCGCAGCGCCTCAGCAACAGCAAAAATGAATCTATCTGTTGGTTCCTGGATTTCTTTTATCAATTCATATTCTTTCCAGTTATCCGGTTCAAGACCAATTTTGTCTATCTCAAGAGAACGAATTGCTTTCATAAATGCCTCTTCAATCGTAGAACCTATTGCCATTGTCTCACCGGTAGATTTCATCTGCGTTCCAATCCTTCGGTCAACAGTAGGAAATTTGTCAAATGGCCAGCGCGGAATTTTTACTACAACATAATCAAGTGCTGGTTCAAACCCCGCCATTGTCTTTTTAGTAATAGCATTGGGAATTTCATCAAGGTTGAATCCAACTGCTATTTTAGCACTAACACGGGCAATTGGATAACCTGTGGCTTTTGATGCCAGGGCAGATGAACGTGAAACCCTGGGATTGACTTCAATGACCCGGTATTCCCACTTTTCTGGGTTTACAGCAAATTGAATATTACATCCGCCTGCAATCTTCAATGCGCGGATGATCTTTAATGCAGCACTGCGCAATAATTGATGCTGTTTATCAGTAAGAGTCTGCGCAGGTGCAACGACCATACTTTCTCCTGTATGTATACCCATTGGGTCAATATTTTCCATACTGCAGATGATGATACAATTATCGTTATGATCGCGCATAACTTCATATTCATATTCTTTCCAGCCCAATACACTCTCTTCAATTAAAACCTGTTTAATCGGCGAACGGATTAAACCGGTCATAACAGCATCGTAAAATTGGTCACCATCGTAAACAACACTGCTTCCAGTTCCTCCAAGTGTGTAAGCGGGTCTGATCAGAACAGGAAAATTCATATTTTTTAAAACACTGCGTGCCTCGTCAAAATTATGCACGGCAAAACTGCGCGGAATTGGTTCACCAATTCTGTTCATTAACGCACGGAAATAATCCCGATTTTCCGCCATTTCAATCGTCTGGAGATTTGAACCAAGTAATTCCACTTTAAATTTTTCAAGTATGCCCTGACGAGCGAGTTCATAAGAAAGATTCAATCCAGTTTGTCCACCAAAACCTGGAAGGAGACCCTGCGGTCTTTCCCTTTCAATGATTTTTGTTAGAACCTCAGGTCTTAATGGTTCTATATAAACAATGTCTGCAGTTTCAAAATCAGTCTGTATTGTTGCTGGATTGGAATTGACGATTACAGTTTCATACCCTTCTTCCCTCAAAGATCGGCTTGCCTGTGAACCAGAAAAGTCAAATTCTGCAGCCTGTCCGATGATGATCGGACCAGAACCAATGATTAAAACCTTTTTAATATCCTTTCTTGCTGGCATTTACTATTTTGAAAAATTGCTCAAAAAGAAATGATGTATCATAAGGACCTGGAGAAGCCTCAGGATGGAATTGAACTGAAAATATGGGTCGTGATTTATGATGCATACCTTCCACAGTTCCATCATTCAAATTTACCCAGTCAAATATTATATCTTTATTTCTTTGTTGCTTTTCTATTGCATATCCGTGATTCTGAGATGTGATATAAATCTTGTTGTTCTTTAGAAATTGAACAGGGTGATTATATCCGCGATGTCCAAATTTTAATTTGTATGTGCTTAACCCGAGTGCAATTCCCAGTATCTGATGTCCCAGACAAATTCCAAATAAAGGATAACCATATTTTATTAAATTTTTCAGCGTACGGACTGTAGAATTTATTATTTCTGGATGTGCAGGATTTCCAGGACCATTTGAAATCACTATTCCATCTGGTTTTAATTTTTTAATTGTTTCCGAATCAGTGTTATAAGGAACCTGAATAACCGAAGCGTATTTTAAAAGGGATTTTAAAATACTCTTTTTGACTCCGCAATCAATAAGAACGATTCTATTTTTGTTTTCACCCTTATGAAATATCGGTTTTTTACAGGAAACTTCTCCAACGAGATTTTCTGAATGTGGATGTGGTTTATTCTTTATTTTTTTCAATAACATTTCAATATTGATATTTTTTCTGTAAACTGAAAGCATAGCCTTCATTGTTCCATAATATCTAAGTTTCAGGGTTAACCTGCGTGTATCTATATCCCAGATACAGGGCAAATTATTCTTTTCAAGATAATCTTCTATTTTCCTTTTATTAGTTGAAAAAAAAGCGGGCTCTTTTATTGCGAGCCCGCAAATCTTTGGAGAATTTGATTCCTGATGTTTAAAATCAAATCCATAATTTCCAATCAAAGGATAGGTCATTAACAGAATCTGCCCTGCGTATGAAGGGTCTGTAAAAGCCTCTTCATATCCGGTCATTGCAGTATTAAAAACCAATTCACCATAAACAACTTTATCCGGTCCAAGACCTCTGCCTTGAACCACTGTTCCATCTTCAAGTATCAATAAACCGGTCTTCATTAAATTTCTATTTTATCTAAAATTTATAAATTGTCAATAATTATGTAAATCTATACATCAAGATTTTTAAATTTTATATAAATCGGAACAACCAGATTTATAACACTTTTCGCATCAGGGGTTTTCTGAATATAGGGGTCCTTGATATAGTTCAATATTATTGTTATAAAAATAGAATCCTTAAATCGCTCCACTTCATCATAGTCAGAATTATCTCTTTTTTCAATGAATTTTTTAATTCTGTTCAATGGTTCTCTAACCACACCCAGTCCATTATAATTTATACCTCCAATGCGCTGTTTTGCTTTTTTAATCTCCTGGTCTGCGGTCAAGAGTGTCAATTCAATTTTTGTTTCGTAATCATCGATCAGAACTGATAGGTCTTCCCGAGGGACTGAATAATTATGCAATTGGGTAGTATCAATATACTGGTTCTGATTTAATTGGCCATAAAGATCTCCTATGCGGCGGATATAATGTCTTGTTGCTTCACTCAGCCTGTTATAAAGGTTCTTATGCTGGAGCCAACGTAGCGAAACTGCTACTTTTATTCTTCTTTTGGTTTTATCAATATGGGTTTCACCTGGTTTATTATTTGTTTCTTCAAGGATCTTTTCGATATTTTCATTATTTAGATATATGGGTTCATAATTCGGTTTTTTAAGAAATTTATGTATGTCTTGAATTATCCTATCAATTTTTTCTTTTTTACCGACTTCAGATAACTGGGGATATGTTTTGTCAATAAAGAACTTTACAAGATATTTATTGATTGTATATCGTCCTTCTTCAAGTTCCTGTTTGCTCACTGCCTTTGGACACCATTCAGCAAATATTTCTACATCCGGTCTTCTTAAGAATTCAAGATCAAAAGGTAATTCAGTGATAACAGTATCAGGTTGAATTAACCACTGCAAATTCATCAAGATTTCTTCAAGATTATCAAGATGATTCTTACCTGCCCATGCCATTGATTCTCCTTTCGACTCGAATTAAAAGATATAAAATCTCCATAAGGCTTATTATGATTTTATGCAAAAATTTAAAAATGTCAATTATTAACAAAAGTGCCTGCCTATAATGGCAGGCACCCTAACCAAAATGGATCCCTTAAATTCTTCTTTATTCGCCACCCTTCAAAACTTTCAGTCTTGCTTCGGTTCTCTTTTTATAATCCTTTGCACCTTTATGATTGGGATCAAGGGCAAGAACCTGATTAAATACCTTCAATGCCTCATCAAAATTATTTGCGGAAAATAGACTTACACCTTTCTTATAAAGTGTCTCTATCTCTTCAGCTGTAGCTTTCTTGGTGGGTTCCTTTGGTTTGGTCGTCGCTGGTGGTTTCTTTTCTTGAGCAACCTTAGTCTTTAAACGGGCAATTGCTTCAGTTGATTCAGTGTTTTGTGGGTCAAGGTCAAGAACTTTCTGATAAAATTCAATCGCCTTGGTAATGTCATTTGCCTTTTCTCTATTCCTTGCTTCGGTTAGATACGCAGTAATCAATTCGGTCCTGCGGGTTTCAATATTTGCCAGGTAATCTTTTGCTTCATTGTTATCGGGGTCAAGTGAAAGGACCATCTCAAACGCCTTCTTTGCTTCTTTAAGATTACCTTCAGAGAAGTATATCTTGCCTTGCGATAGATAAGTCTTTATACTCTTCTCTCTTTCCATTGCCGCAATCTCTCGTTGTATTGCCTCTTCTGTCTTCTTTAAATTAAATACCAATTTACTCTTAACACCGGGTTTCACGCTAACCTTCGCCATATAGTCGACATAATTCGGGGTTATTACCGTTATAGTATAGTTTCCTGCAGGCAAACTCAAATTAAATGTTCCAGCAGGTGCACGATATCGCTTGTTTATTTCTTTTATATCAACTATACAATTTTGAAGCAATTGTTTGCTTGTCTGGTCTTGTATTACACACTCAATTGAACCAACCTTAGGCGCTGATACTGCAGTCTTGTTATTACCCTCAAGGCCAAATGTCCAGCGTGGTGACCAGGGCCTGAAATTCCCTAAGTATTCAACCTTACAAAGGGCAAGTGTTGCAGTAACAACTGGAAAGTGATACTTCAATCCAACATTCGCATCCCTGCCATCCATTTCAACAGATGCCTCAAGTCCAAACGGGAATTTTAAAGAACCACCCATAAACAAGCCCAATGCCCACCAGGAGTGGTCTTTGGTTTTGTAATCATTGCCCAGCACAAGAAAATCAGTATTGAAGATATGACTGCGCCATCCATAACCAACAAACCTGCCTCTGCCAAGTCCTAATACAAAATTTGCCACCCTGCCAAAATATTTCTGCATTGCGATATAACCTGAAAATAATTCCCAGGGTCTGCCATTCATATATTTGTGATAACTTATCTCCTCAATTGTTCCATCACTTCCACCAGCGCCCACAGTTGAGATATGTTTTGCATATGAAATATCATCCACACCACAGAACCAGGCAGTTCCGCTTTCTTTTGCCTCTTTTAATAGATAACTTACACTTGCTACCCAGGTCGTCGGTGTAAACATAGATATAGCAAACTCACCCCTGCCAAAACCATATTTGAATGCCATTGAGAAGTCCTTTGGGTCAACGAATATACTATCATTAGGATTAGGGTCATCAGAGTACATAGGAAAGGAAAACTGAGTGGTTATTCCCCACATCCCTTTTATATCATACTGGGGAACAGTTGGAATATCTATATATCCAGATGTGCGACATAATTGTGAAATAATAATAAGGTAAACTATAACCATAACACCTCCTTAGTTATAAAAATAACTCCACTCATTATTATCTTCAATCCTATTATAAATTATACCTAAAATTTCTATTCTGTCAAGCCCCATTTTGCACTCTTTAAAAAACGCAATTTATTCCGCTTTCTTTCCCAGGTTCCTTTAAAGGTTATCAAAAAAGAAATGGTTATCAACTTCAAATCCAGGAGAAAATTCTTCTTACGGGCATATAGCAAATCATATTTAAACTTGTGCCGCCTGGGTAGATCGCGTGGGGCAAAGATCTGGGCAATACCAGTTAAACCAGGCTTTATCTTTATCCTTTGTTCATACCCGGGGATCTCCCAGATATGAAGATAAGAATCATTCTGTTCTATCTCAGCAGGCAGAAGTGCCCTCGGACCGACAAAACTCATATCACCAAGGAAAATATTTATCAACTGAGGCAACTCGTCTAAAGCAGTTTTGCGTAAAATCCTACCCATAAATGTAATCCTCGGGTCATCTTCTGATGCCTGAATATTAATCTTTTCATTGAGCGTAGTCTTGCGCATTGATCGGAATTTTATCACCTTGAATAGTCTACCATTCTTACCGATTCTGAATTGCTTTATACAACATGGTGGACCATCCTCACACCATATTCCAATCCAGATCAATCCCCATAACCAGGAAGATAGAACTAACCCGACTCCGCTTAAGACAATATCAAAAAGCCTCTTCAATACAGATTCTCTATCCTCTTCCCTGCTGCAAGTATCCCTCACTTCTGCTATATGGCACACTGCCCCATTAATCACTTCCATAAAATCCTCCCGTAATAACCTCCTTTCAAGGAATAATAGGGGGCCAACTATTTCCCTTGTTTAACTTTTTCTATTATTATAAATTATAATTAAAAAATACTTTTTGTCAATAATTATTTTGATATATCTATTTCAATATTTTTTAGCCACTGAACATTTTGTTCATACCAGTTTATCGTCCTTTCTATCCCTTCTTCAAAGCCAATCAATGGTTTCCAACCCATTAAGAGCCTTGCCTTTTTTATATCTGCCCAGGTTGCCTTCAAATCTGTGCTGGCAAATGGTCGCTTAATAACCTCTGCTTTTTTGCCCAATCTTTTTTCAATCAATGTAATCAATTCATTTAAACTATGAGGTGTGCTGTTGCCTAAATTAATTATTTCAAACCCCTTAATATCGAGTGCCTTTATCGTTCCATCTGCAATATCATCTACATATGTAAAATCCCGGCTTTGAGAACCATCACCATATAGGATCAACTCTTTTCCTTCATCAATCCATTTTATAAATCTGAAGACACTCATATCTGGTCTGCCTGCTGGTCCGTAGACTGTAAAATACCGCAGTATCATTACATCGATATTATAGAGATAGTGATAAGTATAGGCAATCGATTCAGCTGCCTTTTTTGATGCTGCATAAGGTGATATTGGTGTATTAACAGGTAATTCTTCTTTGAAAGGCATTTTCTGGCCTGCGTAGAGTGAAGAAGTTGAAGCAAGGATCATTTTTTTAATATCATACTCCTTCATCAACTCTAATAGATTCAATGTTCCAAGCACATTCGTTGTCATATAGACCTTAGGATTTTTCATACTATAACGAACACCGGCACGGGCAGCAAGATTTATTACCGCTTTAAAATTTTTTACCTTTGAAAACAGTCTTTTTAGTGCTGCGTAATTTTCAATGTCAATTTTTATAAAATTGAAATTATCATATTTTTTCAATTGTTCCAGGCGCCATTCCTTTAATCGCACATCATAATAATCATTGAGATTATCAATACCATAAACAGTAAAACCATTTTCTAAGAGTAATTCTGCAGTCTTGTATCCTATAAAACCCGCAGCACCGGTCAGAAGAATCTTTTTCAATTTCATATCCCTTCCAAGATTTATTTACAAAATACTAACTTCTTTGCTGATAACATATCACCGGCGTGGAAAATTATTAGATAGACACCAGGTGGAATTTTCCTGTTGTTATTATCCTTACCATCCCAGATGATTTCATAGTTACCAGGACTCTGTTTTTCATCAACCAATTTTATTATCTCTTTTCCGGTTATATCAAAAATCGAAATCACTACATCTGCCTGTTCAATCAGGTTATATGAAATCTTTGTTTCGGTGATAAAAGGATTGGGAATTTGGTTAAAGAGTTTATCTGCTGGTATTAATTGATTTTCGGTATTTTCTTCAATGCCTACATACGGTTGAGTATGAGTAAATTCCCAGACTTCGCCATTGCGATTACAACCATATACCCGGACTGTATCATCATTTCTGCCCCTGCCTATTGCAACACCACAGGTTGCTGCAGAAACTGCATCAATGACCGTATCTGTCCAGGCTGAACCGCTCCAGGAAATCTCAAGGAACTGGGTCCCTGAACAGGTAACATAAACACGGTTTTTACCATCTACTTTGGTCTTTCCAACAGTCAAATTATATCTTGCTTCAACACCATAATTAGGAATTATATCAACATACTGCCAGGTTCCTGATTGATAGGTAAATTCATAGACCTTTGCCCTTGAACTTACATAAAGACGGTTTATACCATCATTTCTTCCTGGAGCAATGGAAATACATAAGGGATTTCCACCGACTGCTGGAAGGTCTGACCTAACAAATCCTGAACCTGTCCAGGTATATTCTGCAACTGTCCTTGTGGAACCCATAGAATTGGGTAAATATAAACGATTGATACCATCACTCCTTCCTGGTCCAACATACGGCAGCCATTGTTGTAAATTTGCATTTTGAACTGTATCCTTTCTCCAGAATGAACCTGTCCAGCTGTATTCTACTGGAGGAACTCCATCGCCACTTGCATAAACCCTGTTAATTCCATCATTCCTCCCCGGTCCCACACAAACACCATAAATGGTTGAATTTGGATTACCAAGTGCTGTCCTCACCCATTGGGTTCCATTATAAAAAAATTCGTATATATTCCCATCAATCTGTGTAGCATAAACACGGTTAAGGCCATCATTCCTGCCTTTACCTATATCAATACCAAGGCACCAGCCTGTACCGGGCAAAATTCCCACAGTAGTTCTTGACCAGCCACTCCCTGTGTAAGTCCATTCATAAACCCGTGCGTCTTCACAGATCGCGTATACCCTCTGCACACCATCATTTCTACCATCTCCAACACGGATTAGATTCAACACATTTGGCGCAGTCCCAACCAATGATTTATTCCACTGCGCATACGAAAACATTATAGACACCACTAACATTAAAATTAAACATTCTTTTATCATATTCCTCCTTTTCAGTTTATAAATTTTTCTTGCTTAAACAATTTTAATTATCTTATGTCAAAAGTCAATTATTTTGTTAAATAAATCTGCTATTATTATAAACTACATCAAACCTTCAATTCTCACACCTTCAGGTGATTCTACGACAAAAGAAATACTGATTTTGATTTCTTTTTCAGGTCTAATTTCACCTTTCCAGTAATAAATACCTGAATCTTTTTCCTGTTCTGATGGTTCTGGTTCAAATTTAATGTCTTGAATCTTCAGCTCTGGAGATTGCGGAACAGGTATCTGGTCAATAAGTTTGTATTTGACCGCCTTTTTATGATAATTTTTAATAAGATTTTCATAGACAAATTCGTATTTCAGATTTTTCTTTACAAGTCCACCCTTTTCTATATGTGCCTTTTTCTGTTTTCTTTCAACCTTTAAGTGTTCATCAACACCAAATGAAAATACCATTTTTTCGCCCGGTGCGATTGTATCCATATATACCTTGCCGGTCAAATCATCTCCAACATAGGTATTAGCTTCACCACTTAAGAACAGATAATCAGTTGTATTCTTTGCCTCACCATTCAAATATGCAAGTTCTGTGATTCTTGGTATGACGAAATATTCAAAATCTGAATCAAGTAGCACATCGCAGATTTTCACCTTTTTAGGTTGTTCACCACTCTTTATGTCATATTTCCCGGGTAAAGGATACCTTACAGCGATTCCTGTTTCAACCGGTGGCGCTGCTTCATCGTCCAAGGAACCCGGCAAATTCGGAATGATAATATCTGTGCTCTCACTGATGTTGATTTCACAGACCTTTACCATCTGAATCCTGTCAGGATAGACTATAACCGTATCGGTCTTTGGAAAAATCTCCAATTCTGACATAACACCACCTTTTTTTAATAGAGCATCTCTTCTACATTTGAATCTGCTGGTGCTTCAACTGAGAAGAAAGTTTTGATTTTGAATGTCTCTCCAGGTTTGATTGTTACCTTCCAGTAATATATCCCGCGGTCTTTGTCTTCTTCGCTTGGCTTTGGTTCAAACTTTATGTCTCCAACTTTAATATCTGGCTCCTGTGAAACCGGCACCTGGTCAATGATTGTGCAGGTGACATCCTTGTTGCGAAAATTCTTAATTGAATTTTCATAAACGATTTCATGTTTTTTTATTTTTTTAAACAAACCACCTTTTGTGACCTTTGATTTTTTGAGTTCTCTTTGAACCTTGATCATCTCATCCACACCAAATGACACAGTTGTTGATTCTTCAGGTGCAAGATTGGGAAAACTTATCTTTCCAGTAAAATCATCGCCCACATAGGTCCCTGCCTCACCAGCAAGAAATAGATAATCTGACTTATTCTGGAATTTACCAGTTGAGTAGGCGAGTTCTGATAACCTCGGAATGATAAGATATTCAAAATCCGCATTGAACCCTGTCTCATAGATCTGAACTTTTTTCTCAGGTTCACCACTCTTAATTGAATATCTCTTGGGCAATGGGTACCAGACTGAGATACCGGTTTGAACTGGAGGTGCTGATGGTGGTGCCGGTGTAATCTCAGGCTGTTCAGCAACAACTTCCAGTGCTAATGCAGAACGTGCAGTTTGAGGCACCATTGCCTCCTTTTCATATTCATACGAGTAAATATACCAGGGTTCTGGTGTCGGTGCTATGCCACCAAGTGCAGGTTTACCAGTGCTCAAGACAATCTTCACATCTTCCCAGTCTTCACCGGTGCGTTGACTTATCTTTCCAAAATATGTGATGCCAATCTTTCCGTTTGAAGGATTTGCCCTTAATTCATAGTAAGTCCTCCAGGTCCCCCCATAAAGGATATAATTCAATTCTATTTTATAATTACCAATCTTTTCTGGATGAACATCAAATTTAATTGTCTTTCTATTTTCCATCATTGCCTTTGTATCATTCAATTTTTTTCTTAATGTATCAATTTCAGTTGCTAATTCTTTACGTTCCCTTTCAATCTGTGCAATACGTGTCTTGGCATTGAGCAGACCATCCACCATAAACTTCAATCCCTGTTCCCAGGCAGATGGAGAAATCTTTCCAGTATAAACCTCCTTAGAAATAACATCCGGTGCACCAACAGAAATCGTTTGAAGGAATTTTTCTTTTTCTCTTATTACTAAAATTTCATCAGAGAGCGTGCGGTCTTTCTGTTCAAGTGATTTTATTTTATCATCAAGTTCTTTCACTCTTGGATGGGGTTGCGCAGTATAACCTTTTTGAATTTGAACCTCGCCAACTACAAGCCCGCTTGACTTTATTCTTATGGATTGGTCATCAAGACTGCCTGGTAAATCTTCAAAGATTAAATCTCCAGATTTATCCAGATAGATATTTGCAATCCTTGATACCATTACCCTATCACTGTAGATTACTACAGAGTCAATCTTTGAATCTACGGTGATACTAAGCAAAAAAAGTAAAGTTAACATAAAACCCCCTTTTTTAAAAAATGCCTGAATAACTAAATTTATATGTAACCTATAGGCATTCCACCCCAAAATTCTGAACTTCGAATTTCCTATTCCAATTATTAAAAATTCTTTCCTTATTATTTTTATTAACCTTATTCACAATTACAATAATAATAGAATTTTTTTAAAAGTCAAGTTGCTGGATAACTGAATTTTCACCATATTTTAAAAATCAAAAATGTAGTAGCAAAATTTATTCAACAAATATTTTTTTGATAAACATAGTCTTTATGCAAAGCTAACCTTCGGCTCTGTAAGAACCATCGATTCTTAAAGAAACCACTGCCCTACAATTAATTGTTGTAGTTGTTTTATTTATCAGACAATTCGGTGAATAATCTTAACATAAGCTTTATTAAAATACTTGATTTCACACTTATAATGAATAAAATTCATTCGAAAGGAGCAAATTATGAATTATAAAAAAGTAAAAATGAAGCCAAAGAAAAATATTGCTTTAATTGCTCACGACAATAAAAAACAAGATTTACTTGAATGGGTAAAATATAATAAAGAAAGTCTTAAACAACATAATTTGTTCGCAACAGGAACAACTGGCACGATGATAAAAAAAGAAACTGGGCTTGATGTAAAACTATTCAAAAGCGGTCCACTTGGTGGCGATCAGCAGATTGGAGCCAAAATTGCCGATGGTGAAATAGATTTCTTAATTTTTTTATGGGACCCAATGGAACCACTACCTCATGATGTGGATGTAAAAGCACTTCTTCGTTTATCTGTTGTATGGAATATACCGGTTGCCTGTAATCGTGCAACTGCAGATTTTTTAATTTCATCACAATTAATGAACTCTGAATATGAACGATTAATAATTGATTATGAAGAAATGAAAAAATAGTTAATATTACTAAGTGAATTTCTCAAGTAAAAGTTTTATTATTGTATTACGATTTGAGATTGTTATTTCAAAAATTGTGATATTATTACGCGCTTTTATCTTATCACAAAATGGATTTGACATATATAGAATCGTTGCCAGCACAGGACATTCTGAATCAAATGCCTCAATTACAGCATCTTTAAATTTTTGTGAAAATAATTCCATCTTTCCAATTTCATCTATTACTACAATTTTTTTCCCTGCGATTGCTTTTTTTATTGCACTAACCCCGAGTTCTTCTATACACTCAAGATTCACTCCGTATTTACCAACCTGAAACGGACTTTTTATACTTTTGTGTGCCATTATGCAACTTCTTCCATCCAGTGTTATTAATTTAAAACCCATCCTTACATTATTTTCCTTTATCTCTTCGGTATAAAAACCAGCACAGCCGCCTTTATAATTCTGAACAAATTTTTTAATAATGGTCGTCTTGCCAACCCCGGGGAGCCCGGTGAGTAATATTTTTTTCATAAGGTGAAATACATTTTGCTCTTCAACCAACTATTTTCATCTGTAGTATTCTATCAATCCTAAATACTCGTTCTTCATTCCTTTTTTCACAATACGCCCTGACCCCTAAGAATGGCTTGCCTTGAAAAATATGCTCTCCCACCTCTATCGGTCTTATCACCCGCCGGCTTTTTTCGTCATTTGGTTTTAAATAAATTATCTCAAGTCTCTTATTTTCTTTTAACGCCTGATTAATAATCTTTATTTTCTCATCAACAGACATCTCTTTTTCTGCAAGTTTATACTGAAATCTGGTAAGAAATTTTACAATTCTATAGTCAGTAAAGATATGACCTTTTCTAAGCGGCTTTTTTAGACTTATTCCCTCAAAAGAAGTGCATCTGCTCAATGCAACATAGACCTGGCCACCAGCAAATGTGCCCCTTCCTACATCAATAATCACCTTATCAAATGTCTTACCCTGGCTCTTATGGATAGTCACTGCCCAGGCAAGTTTTAGTGGATACTGTGTAAAACTTCCCACGGTTTCGGTTTCAATCTTCTTTGTTTCTTCGTTATATCTAAAGTGAAAAAGTTCCCAGGTAAAAGGTTTAACATATTCCTTATTTCCTTCTTGAAATTGTACATCAATTACAACACTCTCTTCTTTTCTGCTATAACGAACTTTCAATACCCTGCCTAAAGAACCATTAACCCATCTACCCTGGGAGTCATTATTTAACATCATCACCTGGGCACCCTGTTTAATATTCAATTCATAATCAGCAGGCAGTGAATTTCTATCAAACTCACCCCGAATTTCAGCAATCCACTTATAAAGTTTACCTGGCAGTTTATTTAGGTATTCGTTATTTATACTATAAGCTATCTCATTCAAGGTTGTCAGATAAACAACAAAATCATCATCTGTATGCGATAGTTCTGCCCCAACCCGTGAATTTAAAAGATTTAGATTTTCTTCAGTTATTGTATTATTTCTAATCTGATTGAGCAACTCAATAAATTTTGCATCCTTCTGCCGATAGACCTTTTCAAGTTCTACAAATTCTAAAGAGATATCTTTAAATACATTGGAATCAAAAAAATATGGACTTTCATAATGCTCGGTAAATATCTTTTTCTCTTTTGATGTGACAACCGGTGGAAGCTGGTATAAATCACCGATAAATATCATCTGAATTCCACCGAATGGCTCATTGGATTTTTTCCCATTTAATCTTAAGAACTTATCTACACAATCCAGCAAATCTGCCCGCACCATTGATATCTCGTCAATCACAATAGTATCAAGTTCCTTGTAAATCTTTGTATCCCTGGATGGCACTTTCTCAATTTTATCTATTGTGACATCAGGCTTAAAACCAAAAAAGGAATGTATCGTCTCACCGTGAACATTTAATGCTGCTACACCTGTCGGTGCCAAAACCACGATATTTTTTTTAGTTATATTGCGAAAGTATTCTAAGAGGGTTGATTTTCCAGTCCCTGCCTTACCTGTGATAAAGACATTTTTACTCGTTCCCTCCATCAATTCCAGTGCCCTCTTAAACTCTTCGTTTAATTCAATTTTTGAGAAATCCATTTTAGACAAATGTAGCGTCCAGATTTATCTAAACGAAAATAAAACCTAAACCTTTGTGAAAGGTGATGATTTCATAAAACAATTTCCACCCAAATGATATATGAGCCCTGCCTTTTCTGTGTCCCATACCCCATCCTTGAACAGACCTTCTTCTGCCTCTGCATAGAGAACTTCTCCAGAAAATAAAATATGGTCGCCGATCTCGATTGCATTAATTACTGTGCATTCAATTGAACCGATACACTCTTTAATCTTTGGTGTTTTTAAAAGTTTTACTGCCTTTTCTGGAGTAAGTTTTGTCTCTTTAAATTTATCTACATCCCTGCCTGAATGTATCCCACAATATAGCATCTGCTCCAATAAATCCCAGTTTGGAATATTTACAATAAACTCTCCCGAACCTTTTATTAGCTCTGCGGAAAATCTTTCTTTACCAACTGCAATGGTAAGTGCTGGTGGTTTTATAGAAACTGGCATATGCCAGGCAATAGTGATAATACTTGATTTATCTTTAAAACTTGATGTCACAAGTATTACATTACCAGAGTTTATCAATCTATTTGCTTTTGAAATAGGGACTTCAATCTTCATAAATCACCTCCTTCTTTTTTTCCAAAGATTTTCAAACTGTTCAATCATCTCTGGCATCCCAAGAATACTGGAAAAATTTCTCAACCACTTACGAATATATCTTGTATTAAGACTCTTCCCTTGACGCAGAATTATACTTTCAATATCAGTTATGTCCTGTGGTCTTCCCGCAATGACTTTATAAATAATGAGGTCTTCGGCTGAACATATCCTGACCGAAATCCTGCCTATTTTACATTCTACTCCCCTTTTTATAACCATCTCTTCGTAGCCGGGAATACCAAGGGAGATATCTATCTCATACCCATTTCTGCTTCTAACCAGGCATATTCTATTTTTAAGGGCAAAACGAAACGCATCTTTAATACGTGGGGAAAAATTGGATAAAATTTTTTTTATAACTTCTCTCTCCGCTCCTGGATAAACAAGAATGGTTACATCAATATCTCGGGTAAATCTTGGCTCACCCCAGTATTGAAGGGCAATACCTCCGATTAAGACATAAGGTATCTTTTCCTTTGTAAAAAATAGGTGAATTTCTTTAATTGCTTCTAATTGTCTATTCAATTCTGTTTATTAAATAACATCCTTCTTTTAAGAAGAATCTCTAACCTCTTTTTCAAAATTTCTTCTGATTCTATCTGTTCGAACATCTCATCTGCCAGTTCACACAATTGAATATATTCACGCAATGACTGCTCAGGGGTTAATTTAGCGAGCCTTTTCTTTCGCTCTTCATATATAAGTTCATTTGCCCTTTTGTAACCATTTAAAAGAGAAACTAAAGATGTTTTATCAATCTTTATTTTTGAACCCATTGCTATGTTTGTAGTTCTACAATCGGCACAAAGGCATCAACCTGGTCACCCTCTTTGAAATTTATTTTGCTTACAACTCCATCAATCGGTGCCCGCAGTTCATTTTGCATCTTCATCGCCTCAACAATGGCAAGGGTGGTTCCTGAAGTAACCTTATCACCAATCTTCACTGGGATTTTAACCAGAAGTCCTGGCATCGGTGAAGCAACGAAATTTGACTTATCTCCAACAGCCACTGCCTCTTTCTTCTTTTCAACCTGTACCGGTTCTAATAAATAATATTCACCATCAATTGAAACATAGGTCTTATCATTGTCCTTCGCAATGTAGACATTCTTCAACTCGCCATTTAAGATAAGTGAGGTATGATTGGAATGGGATATATATTCATTTATTTGATAATTCCTTTCACCATTTATGTTTATAAAAAAAGAATTGTCCTTCTCTGTAATGTCCACCTCATAGATTTTGTTTTTGTAGTTGAATCTATACTTCATAGTTTGATTATATACTTATATGAGGAAAAATCAAGATTTATCTTTATATCCTAATATGCCTTTTGCCGTATCCTCGTCACAAATTTTTCAAGCATATCGCAGATTTCTAAGATTATATCATCCTTTATCCAGTAAACCTTCTCTTTCCGTTTAGTATCATATCTAACAACATCAACATTTCGTAAAATTCTGAGTGTAGCTGAAACCAGTGGAGTAGAAATTCCCAGTTCATCTGCAATCTCACTCGGTGTCTTTTTCTTTCCAATTAAAGATTTAACAATCTGATACGCAGTTGGATTACCCAAAACCCGACATAGCCTTGAGGCACGATAATCCGTCTCCGGCATCTTCTTCCTCATATCAAATTATACACAAAATTTCACAAATGTCAATTAAACAATTAAACAATTAAATAATTGTTTAATTGTTTAATTATTTAATTGAATAATTATTAAAGTTATTTGAAATGGTGAATGTTAGGTGATTATGCATACAGAATTACTATGAATTTTATTTAAAATCTTAAATAGAGAATCACTCTCAACTGCTCCAATGCTAACTTTTTTAAAAATTGTTTTAGAAAAGTTTCCCAACACGACAATGACAAATTGTAGGAGCGGTTTCCGAACCGCGATAAGAGTAGTTTCCAGCGATAATATCAAAATCGTACGAGTGGTTTCTTAACCGCGATAATAACAAAATCTTAGGGATTTGGCGACCAAAGGTCATCATTAAAAGTATTATACAGTGACTAATCTAACATTGATTTAGAATAAATTCTATATCCGGATAAAGATAAGTGCTCTGCTATTTTGGAATAGAAGGTTTTTAGTTTGAGGATGTGCCCGTTACTATATGTCCTGTCATCTATATAAATTTCCCAGAGTCTGCAATTTTTTTTCATTTCAATTAGATAATGACCGATATAATTACGATAACAATCATCCTCTTTTTTCAAGATTCTCCGGAATAGTCTCGCTGTTTCTACTGATGGTTCTAACCACGCATAACCACATCCTGAAAATTCCTTTTCCCAAAAAACTTTAGTTCCAGGAATATAATTGCCATTCACATCCGCTTCATAGATAACAGCCGAACCTTCAACAACCATTTTCTCTTCCTCATATGCCATCTCTATTGCCTCCTCAAGACACTTTTTAAACCTTTCCAGTTCTTCCATTTTACCCCCTTTTTAAAATGAACTATACCCTCTACCCTATGCCTTAAAACTCCATAATCAGAATCATCTGGCTTACTCCAATTATAGCACCATATTTAAATCCCAGCGATATAGGTTTCAATCTAATATATTATTTCCCAAAAATTTCAATTTTTCTAAACCCAAATTAAATCCCAGTGATAAAAGTTGCTTCGCAACATGCGGATGCATACGGATAATGAAGCGGATTCAAACGGATGTGGGGACCAAGGGTCGCCCTCGCAATCCTTTATTCATCAAGGCATCGCCGCTATCCGCCTACCGCCAACCGCTAACCGCTATTTTACTTTTATTGCCAGTTTTGTAAGCATCATTTTTACATCTTCATACTGCCTGTCCAATTCCCCGTATTCAAGCAGAGAAATATAACCAAGATCCTTTGAAAGCAGAAGTTGGTACCTCACTTCTTCGCAGGAACCAACTGCAATATCAATGTAATGAGCAAATTCCTTAGGGCTTTTTCTTGCGCCACCTTCTACTAAATTCATCGGAACTGAGTAAGCCGATCGCCGTATCTGAGAAGTAAGATTGAATGTCTCCTCTTTAGGAAAACCTCTAGTTAGTTTATAGATTTTTAAAACCAGCTTATGTGCTAACTTGAATACATCGTATTCTCTTATGTTTCTCATAATTCACTCCTTTCATTCGGTATTTTGAATTTACAAATGCGGAAAGCGGAAGGCGGACAAGCGGAACTGGTCGCAATCCTTTATTCATCAAGGAACAGTTTCAGACTAGGCTATCTTCCGCAGGTTGGAATATTCTAATCTGCGGGAGAGTCGCAATCCTTTATTCATCAAGGAACAGTTTCAGACATTGAGAAAGGATTACAGAAAAAGATCCCAGACTTTCTTGGTCGCAATCCTTTATTCATCAAGGAACAGTTTCAGACAAAAAATTGAGGCCTTTTGTATTGATTCCTATTAGAACTTCAAAGTCGCAATCCTTTATTCATCAAGGAACAGTTTCAGACTTGTGGGTTATCAAAGTTGCAAACACAATCAGGGTGCGTTTGGGTCGCAATCCTTTATTCATCAAGGAGCGGTTTCAGACTTGGAACGCCCCCGTTCCGATTTTGGAACGCCATTCTCTCCCGTCGCAATCCTTTATTCATCAAGGCATCGCCGCTATCCGCCTACCGCCAACCGCTAACCGCTATTTTACTTTTATTGCCAGTTTTGTAAGCATCATTTTTACATCTTCATACTGCCTGTCCAAT
Organism: bacterium; assembly: GCA_036796695.1. GTDB lineage: Bacteria > Hydrothermota > Tepidihabitantia > SM23-42 > JAOAFX01 > JAOAFX01. The sequence goes on along the minus strand of DAIRCK010000004.1, from coordinate 74,073 downwards.
TCCCCGTATTCAAGCAGAGAAATATAACCAAGATCCTTTGAAAGCAGAAGTTGGTACCTCACTTCTTCGCAGGAACCAACTGCAATATCAATGTAATGAGCAAATTCCTTAGGGCTTTTTCTTGCGCCACCTTCTACTAAATTCATCGGAACTGAGTAAGCCGATCGCCGTATCTGAGAAGTAAGATTGAATGTCTCCTCTTTAGGAAAACCTCTAGTTAGTTTATAGATTTTTAAAACCAGCTTATGTGCTAACTTGAATACATCGTATTCTCTTATGTTTCTCATAATTCACTCCTTTCATTCGGTATTTTGAATTTACAAATGCGGAAAGCGGAAGGCGGACAAGCGGAACTGGTCGCAATCCTTTATTCATCAAGGAACAGTTTCAGACCTTATTGGAAAATCATTTACTCCACTACCAGGTAAAAGATTTTTGTCGCAATCCTTTATTCATCAAGGAACAGTTTCAGACGTTATAAAAGAAGGAAAATTAGAAATAATAGAAAAAAATGGTCGCAATCCTTTATTCATCAAGGAACAGTTTCAGACAAGATAATGCAGTTGTTAGAGATTTTGCTGTAATTTTTGGAAGTCGCAATCCTTTATTCATCAAGGAACAGTTTCAGACTAGAAATAATAGATAATCCGTTATTCCAGGAGATAGAACCAGAGTCGCAATCCTTTATTCATCAAGGAACAGTTTCAGACCCAGAACCACTTTTTAAGCAAGGACATTTAGATGTATTGTCGCAATCCTTTATTCATCAAGGAACAGTTTCAGACCCCTGCCGGCGGCCATGGGCATATCTCTCGCCCTGGCCTTCGTCGCAATCCTTTATTCATCAAGGAACAGTTTCAGACACAGAATTTGAGAATAAAGGGGCGACCCAAGAGACCTGTGTCGCAATCCTTTATTCATCAAGGAACAGTTTCAGACCGCACACTCTTTTTCTCTTGAAATTATTATACTTATTTACCCTTTTTGTGTCAAGGGCAAAAATTTCAGGGATGCACACCCATTCCCGATGATACCAATTATTAAATTTTGCCAAAAAGTTATCGTATTTCATTAGTTTCTTATACTACTCCATCTGAGTTTAACTCCTCCTTTTTGCAGTATTAACACTTAACCCAGATTATACCACATAAACTTCTTCATCTTCAGTAAGCATTCCTTGTCCAACTATGATGACTTTATCCTTACAGGTATCACAGAGTAGATAAAAACGAACACTATCTTCATCCATTTTGATTACGGACCTTATTCTCTGTTGCAAACGGCTAAATTGCTCTTGAGTAAGGTTACATTCAAACACACTAAATTGCACATTGGTTCCATAGTCTTTGAGAATATTAAATACCCGATTTCTTCTACGGTCATCACGAATATCGTAAGAGATTGTTATAAACATTTCGTCCTACCCTATCAAAAATGGCTCATATATTTCATTTTCTTCCACTGCTTTCATTAAACTATAAACCTGAGCACGCATAACCTTTCTGATAGTTGTTCGCTCATTAGTCTTTGGATGCATAAATTCCGAATTCATCCGTTTTTCATACTGGGTAAAGAATGTTTTTTTACCTTCAGCACTTAAAAAGAACCCTGAAGACCCATCACCAACAAAATCATTCTCTTTAAGCATCTGTCTACTAACAAGTTCCAGAGCAAGCATATCAATTACGGGATGACGGAGTTCTTCTACCATATCAAGAGCTAATGAAGGTCTACCATAACTTATACCGTGATAGAAACCTAAATAAGGGTCAAAACCAGAGGCAGTGATTAACGAGAGGTATTCGTTTGTTAAAAGGGTATAGCCTAAACTCAAAAGGGCATTTACAGGATTCCGTGGAGGACGACGACTCCGCTGGTCAAAAGTTAATTCACCTTTAAAGAGTTTTGAATAGGCACGGAAATAGACTGCAGTAGCCTGACCTTCAATCCCCATTATCCCCGAAATATTATTTTTTATTTGCAAATGCTTTAGCATTATATCAAGTTCACTTAACTCTGCTTCAAAATTGAGCTCAGGATGGTTATGAGCAAATCGCTGGATTAAACGCCTCTGATTTCTAATTTTACCATAAACAAATAACCGTGAGAGATAAACTCTAAATTGCTCATCCTTTGCTCGTTCATATTGCCGGATGCGTAATAAGATGTTTTTTGACTTTATCGGTTCCAGAGTTCCTTTCAACCTTCCATTTACAGATAAAAATGCACAGGGAATACCTTCGTTTAGCACAAGTTCAATAACCGGAACCGTAACCATAACTCGGCCAAAGATAACGATATTATTTATCTTTATTATCGGCACTTGAAGTAAAGGTTTATTATCTTTTTCTACAATCAAACGGGAATGGGTGCGCAATAATCTTGCTCCCTGTTCGGTGAGATATAAGGTAGCCATAGAGACCTCCGAGACACTGAAGAAACGGAAATGAAGACTAAAGCACAGAAACAGAGGATGTTAACCTTGCGAAAAAATTTAAGTTGTCAAAGACCAGGGCACTGAAACAAAGCACTGAAGACACTGAGTAACAATTAAGTTTTTCCCAAATTTACTTCCAATATCCCCTCACTTGATGGGAGGGGATAAAGGTGAGGGTGATTTGATGAAGTTTAATTCATCTCCCCTCACCCTTTCCCTCTCCCACAAGGGGAGAGGGAACATTTTTGGGAAAAATTTACCTTTAACTGAAATACAGAAACACTGAAAAAGACACCGAAGACACTGAAAAAGAAGAGTTTATCACCACCTTGCTTTTAATCTGGGCTATGGTCAAAAATTACTATCTCACCAGTTACAGGCGAAGAATAGATAAGTTTTTTTGCCTTTCCATGTAAGGCGTGGGCGATTTTTAGATATAACCAGACCGGAGCCCTTCCAGTTAAAACGATTTCATTCCCTTCACCAGCAAGTTCTTCAACCTTTTTGATATATTCAGGTAGATTAGCAATTTTAGCTGTTTCTTTATAAAATGTGCCAAGGTCAATGATTATCTTTTTCATATTTATTAAATCGGAGAAACGTCAGTTAGAATATTTCTTTCTTCTGTCCACTTTTTCCATTTGGAGAAATTGTTTATCTCATTAAATTCGGTTTTTAAATCCTGCCAGATTTTTCCCCAGTATTCAAGCATAGGACCTTTTTTAACTTTCTCGTTATCAATTTGTATAAAACTTCCTCTGAGTTTAGATAAAAATTGGGTAGGAAAATTCAAATCTGTTAATAATTTTTTAATCTCACCAATATTTATTATTTCCTTACACTCAAAAAGTTCTTTGATTTTAGTATAGAGTGAACTCATATCCAGAGAGAAGTATGGTAACCAGTGCCATGCAGGTGGTGGAACCGCTATTTTTAAATTTTTAAAATCGGGTTTTTCTATCTCGGGATGCAAAAGTTTTATATTTGTCTGAAAGAGGTAATAGTAAACACTGGCGGTAGAAGTAAAACCAGAACTTGAAAGCAAAGCCGCGTTTATCTGATTTGTTCCACCAATCATATTTATCCATATCTCTTTGTCCCTTAAGGCATTCAGAGTTATCGCTATTTTTTTGAAACAATCATCAAAGTCTTGATGGTCAACCTCAAATAAATAGAAATATTTTAACCAGGTATCTCCATAGAATCTTTCTAATTTAAGTTCTTCCAATAATTTTTGGAGATAAGATTTTATAGTTTCCTGCGCATTTCTCCCTTTTTTTGTCTGAAACCAATTGTCAATTATATCCCCTTGTGTTTCACCTTTAATTACAGATTTAGAAGTGAATATAATTATAGCTTCAGGTTTACCTGGTAATTTCTCACCCAATTCACCTGAAGTCCTAAAAAATTCTTTTGCCCTTTCATCACCGCAGGATGCCTGCTTTAAACAAAGATATATATATGACAACGGAACTGTAATCGCTCCAGGATTAAGACCCAAACCTGAAAGATGCCAGACACCCATAGTTTAATCCACTTTAATATCTGCCCATTACCTTAATTATTTGCTCTGCATTTCCCAAACTCTGATCCGTTGCGAATAACAATAAAAATTCAGGATTGGCTTCCCTAATTGATTCAATCAGCGGTTTTGTGATATCCGATTCAGGACCTGTTCCGATACCTACTGTAGCAATAAAAGCGATTTTCATACCAACACCATTTTAACTCTCGCTTTCGCTTTCTTACTCGGCATATCTCACACGGATTTTTGTTTTGCCTAATATAACCAAAGTGCGGTTATGGTCTAACTTTTTAAAAGTCTCACTTTTTATAAATTTGCTTATGAGACTTTCAGCACTTTCTACTGTTTGTGGTTTTATTCGTAAAACCCATACCCCGCATTTCCCTCTTACCGACCGGTAAAATACTTCGCCAAAGTCAAGGTCAAAAGTTTGAATTACCCTCTTCTCTTTAAGGGCAATTTCAATAACTTCTTTATCTTTGAGACCCTTTCTATATTCTGTAATCCGTTTTGCATCAAAATCTAACGAAATCAAAAACTGCACAATTTTTGGACTTATATTTTCATCGGCTAAAAATTTAATCTCCAACAATCTTCACCTCTTCGTATTTCGTCACATAGGAAGCGTATTCTATCGCGGCTTTAATATCTTCTTCAGTCAATTCCGGGTAGTCATCAATTATTTGAGAAAAACTGCGTCCGGCAGCCAGAAGGTCAAGAATAAGATAAACTGGAATTCGTGTTCCTTTTATCACTGCCTTACCCAGCATTATTTCCGGGTCAATAACTATTCTTTCGTTAAAATCTGCCATTTTTGCCTCCTCTCTTTAAAGTTTAATATCTATATTCACCCATCAATTGGTATTTTTGACCCATAAATTACTAATCCACCAATAAATCTTATGTATCTCATTTTGCAACCTTGTTTTTCTCATACCATTTTCTCGCTTTTTCATATTGCTGTTTTCTTTCTTTGTTATATACTCTGCCAGATGACTCTATGAAACTTTTATATTCTTCTTCTGACTTTATCGTTCCGTCTGATCTTAGAAATTCATCTTTTAATTCTGTTTCACTCTTTAGGTAACCTGGTAATTCCTGTTTTATAGTTTCAGTGTTCTGTTTTTTAATAGGTATTGATTGATTTTCCGATGTTATTATAGTATCTTGCATATTCTTAAAATATCCATAGCCAACAGAGGTTTTAGCACCAATGCCAAAATCTTGAAGAGATTCTTTTATAAGAGTTTTAACCTCTGGTATTAAATTACTCTTATCCGTCTTAAAAGCAAAAATAAATTCGGTGTCTTTTGCCACGGTTAGAAATTTTATCGGCTTCGGTGATAACCAGTCCGCAGGGGGAGTCTTACCATCATAATAATCCCCAAAGTGCGGATTCATTATATCTATTTCTAAGTTGGGAAATGTTGTCGGATAGGCATCCAAAAATGTTAGTTTACCTTTTTGATTTTCATTACCGAATAGTTCTATGTAATTGGCATCTTCATTCATTGCATATTCTTCAAGAGTTTTATATTCCCTTTTGTTTTCTCGTTTTCTTTGAGAATTTGCAACTTCCATACCTTTTGTTAGATTTTCACGATTTCTTTCAATATAATAGGAACTTACTACGCCTTTTAAAGCAGTTCCTGGAATGAAAGGAACACCAAAGATATGATGTAAGGTCATAGAAGTCTCAAGGACACTACCAGAACCAAGTCCTACAACAAGACGCCATAAAACCTTGCCTTTTATTTGAATGCTATTTATAGAATGTAATAAAATTTCCCATCGCGCTAAGAATTTGGTATAGGTAATCTTGTCGTAGTTAGATTTGATTGCTTTTTCTATGTATTCCCCTTTACCCTTACTTTCAAATTCCCAGTTCTCTTTCCAACCATTAACATACTTTGTTAGCGAAAGATTTAGATTACTTATATTGTTAAAATTTCTATTGATTATCTGCTCCAATATATTTGGCAAAGGTATATTCATAATTCACACCTCAATTTTATTCCTTTTCCGGTAATTCTGCTTCAGCAAATTTTCTCAGCCATACTAATAAAGCAAGGGTTTCTTTTGTATATAAGCGATATTTATCACTACCTTCACTTCTTATTCTCTCAAGAATATCCGATTTGTTGCTTCCTTTATTTAACCATTCATCGATATGCTTATAAAGTATATTGTGGGGATCATTCCAGTCCTGTTTGCCTTTTGATCTCAGAAATGCTAATGCCTGTCCAAGACCATTTTGTAAAATCATTGATGCAAATCCTCTAACATAGGAACGATATTCTGATTTTTTCTTGTTTTCTTGCCACTTGTTTACTTCTTCTATTTTAGCATAGGCATAATTTGCTCTTTCTTGTTCAATTGTTTTTAGAGACATTTCCCATCTCCTTTACCCTACCCAGTTTATTCTAACAAACCCCTTACCAACTGTTTCATTTCCGCCGATCTGAAGGTAGGTATTTAATGTTTTAACCGCAGCCAATACTTCTTGTGCTTTTAGTCCATTTTTTGATTTTCTTGAGTCCACAGCGAAAACAGGGAAGTAAAGTATCGTATCAGTTGGTAGATATTCTTCTGTCCATAATGCACCTGATTTTACTACTCCTGTTTCATCATCAATTTCTATTCTCGTAATGACCTCAGTTGATATCTCGGTAAATTCCCTAAATATATCATCCGAGACAACACATATTTTTTTCTTTAGTGATTCATTTAGATATTCGTAACCGGAGATAGACCCTGGAACTATGTTATCGATAATTGAATCAAACGCATTGTTAGTTCCATTTTGCGGAGTAAACATATAGTCTTCCAATATTACTTTACTATCTACAACAATTGAAGTGTCGTAAACAATAATATTATCATCGTTAGGTGGAGTAATCGCGGGCACACAAATATTATTATTAATATTTGCCATTTTTAAGGTCCTACTAAATTTATCCAAAACATCTTTTGAAGTTATCCAAACATAGGTTCCTTTAAGTGATTTAACTGGGAAAAATAAAACTCTCGCATCACCAAAAGACACTGCCGAAGCAAAGTCACCACCTTCTTCACCACTTTTCTCGGGTCCAAAAATTTCCTCAACATTATTTCCATTGTAATACTGTCTGAATACACCTTTAATTTCTGAACCATGGATGCACGGATAGTTGGTATGTCGTTCTCGCTGTAAGGGTTGGTCAACTATCCCTATTTCCTGTCCAACACCACAATGAACAGGGCTTTCTACAATAAAAATCCCGATTGCACTTTCTTTAAACATTTTTAATACCTCCTACTAAAATTGTTCCAAACCCGAAATTCTGATTTTCATCAGAAAAATTAACAAAATTCATTTCTTTAAAGAGTTCGTCTACACCCCCTTCTAAAAGTTCAAAATAATACACACTTCCAGCAGGAACTAATCTTCTCAATGGTTTTGCCTTCTTTTTTGCCAAATCCCAACCAGAGATATTATCTGGTCTTCCAATCGTAGCAGAGATTAATTTGATTCTTACATTACCTTTTTGCATTTCAAAACCACCTGGAATCCAGCCTTTATCAAATAATGCTGGAGTTAGTAATACGATTTTGAATTTTTTATTTTCTTTGATAAGACTTTTTATTTTATCTATCTCTGCATAATAAAACTTGAATGGGTCTTCGGATAATTTACTATATTCACATATCCTATTTGCCCCGCCAAATTTAATAAACCCAGATTCTGCAAGTGCAGAAAGGTTTTCTATCTTAGCACATAAGGACCAATTCTTATTCAATCTTACAAACCCCATTGTATATAATAATCCTTCCTTTGTTATATTAACTTCAGAATCAACGCCAATGCCTGTTCGCATCTCAAAATTGAAAATATCTTTTTGGTTTTTTACTTCACTAATTTCTTCACAAAGCAAGTATTTTGTGAATTCTTTCAGAGAAATAAATCCTTCTTCATCTTTAATAGGCTCGTCAATATTTATATGTGGAAATTTATTTAATAGTTCAAGGTCAGTCTGCACATTAAAATCGCTCCAGTTAAATGGTTGCAACACCATAAATTTTTCAGATACTCTTTTTATATCCGCAGGCAATTTTAAGTATATTGTATTATTTTTACAAAACAAAAAAGGCCCTTTTAATGTAAAAGAACCAGGTTTACTTACAGTTCCAACCTCCTCTTTAATTTTTTCAATCCCTATTCTATTAACTGAATCAGTATTACTAAAAACAAAATTGCCATTTTTATATTGTTCGTAATCACACCCTAAATCTTCCAAAACTTTTGTTCGCAATGCCCCATATAAAGTCTGGGGCGAAGGTGGAAATATTGACTTAGTAAAATGTTCACTTCCTCTTCCAAATGGTCTTGAGTCCCTGAAAAATAATACATCTACAGGATTTATATTTATAATCATCTTTTGCCTCCCGTTACCAAAAATCTCAAAACTAATAATAAGTTATTAAAATCATCTATTTTTTTCGAATTTGTAATAAGACTATTAAATAGTGTGCCAATTTTTTCTACGAGCTGTTTCTTTCTCTCTTTTAATTGTTCATAAGTTTCGTTCTGCGATTGTCTTAAATGAATATGTCTTTTCAATTTAAGCCTTAGAATTGATTTTATTAAAGATATGTCTTCAAAGGAAAGTTTCTTAAGATCATCAAATATTGATTGGAAAAAGGACATAGATAATCCTTCTTTATTCTCTTCTTTTGCAACATTTTTTAATATAAAATTAATATTCTCTATTACTCTGAAATCATTGTATCTCCATTTTGAGCCATATTCTGTAATACTTCCCGAATGTTTTAATATTTTAATTACAAATGCATCCCGATCATAAATATCTTTTGCTTCTTTTTCAGCGCTTCTTACATTTCTTAATACATCCGATAAATCATGATTTTTGTGAGCAATAACAATACCTGCACTCATTGTTGCTTTATTCCCAAGAGTAGAAATTATCTTTTTGCCATCTTTATCTTTAATCAAGATATAGCCATTTGTATGATGAATGTCTATTTCTCTACTCTTATCTAAATTTCCCGAGAAAGTAAATCTTACTTTTTCAGCTGCCTCCAATACATAATCAACGGGCAAAAAAGCCAGGACATCATCACCACCAGAATAAATGAGTTTACCAGGAAAATCAAACTCTATTATATCTTTAACGAGTTTTAGAGAAAAAAAATTTAAGGATTTACTTATAAAGGAGTGAAGTGCAGGTGACAAATTTCTCTTTTGTTCTTTTATCGTTTCATCAAGAGAATCTATTACTGAAGAATGGACAACATCTCTCCATAAAGGCCAATCAGGATGGGTTCCGCTTAGCCATTGTCCCATTTTGTCTCCATCCATTACCAATACTGCAAAATATTTTGAAGGTTTATCATCAACCAAGTCAGATATTTTAGCAATTGCCTGTTTAATACCATTGATTATCTCTTTTTTTGAATTAGAATCAATTCCATAATCCCTTAAAAAATTACTTGTAAAACTTTCCTCATATATCCATTGTCCATCATAAGATAAAAAATCGGCAAATTCTCTAAACTCATCACTCTCGGGTTTAAAAGAATTTTCACCATACATTACTTTTACAGATATATACCTGATTAAATTCCAATTAAAATTTTTAGGAACACCCAACAGTTTCAGTAATTCATTATAATTTTTAACTATTGGGAAAGTTTTATGCCAATTTTTAACAACCTTTAACTTAAATGGTAATGCCGCAATTGTTGAAGTTGAAGGATAATTTATCTCCGCTTTTTCACCGAAAATATTTTCTTTAAAATAATATTCACCTGCCATCCTTTTAGTAAAACATACCGCACATAGTTTATCACGGCCATTTATGTCAATTTTATAACGACCTTTTTCACTTTGTCCTATTTTTCTCCAAAATTCAGTAAGTTTGCTTGTTTTATCTATATCCTGAGAATGCAAAACTTCTCTTTCCCCACAAAGAGAACATTTTGATAACTCATCTTTTGATTTTAACTGATTAAAACTTCTCAAATTTTTTCTTGAATTAAAAGAAGAATCTGATATTTTATACATACACTGCCAGAAGTTGCCAAGGTTTGGGTATTGCCCTACGGTGATTGAAGGAGCGACACCGAAAATTTGTTTGTATTGTTTTTTTAAGTCTTCTACATCTTTAGCCCATTTGTAAATCGTATAATAAACTTCAATAAAGTTATCTATCTGTTCACTCCATATCTCAGAAACTTTACCATCATTGAAAAATTGGTTAAATTGAAATTTAATTTTTTCTGCTAATTCTTTAAATGATTTCTGAACATTATCTTTCATTTTAATAGCAATATCCTTTGCCTTTTCATAAGGTAATATTACAAAGATTATATTTGGCAAGGACGGAATTTTTATGCCGTCGGTTGAATCTACGGCAATTGAATATTTTTCTTTTAGGAATTTATCAATTAATGGTTGTCCTTTAATATAAGGGAAAACTATATGTTCAGGTCCAATTTCATCAATAACAATTTCAATTGCCTTTGATGATAGGTAGGACAAAATATAACTTCCTGCCCAATAATCTTCTGTTCTTTTTGCCGAAAGTATAAAACTCTGCACAGGTCCAATTGAAAATTTCAGGAAAGCAGGATTTGGCAATGAACCAGCAAGAGCAGACACAAGCCAGTTGTGGTCTAATATTGAATGGTCGGGGATTCTTGTATCTGCAGGAAGAAAATTCCATAAATTACCAAGTTTAAAATTTTCTAATTCATATTCTTTAAATATATCAGGAAGATTTCGCCATAAACTTAATAAAAATATTTTTTCGTCCTTTGAATTGTTTTTAATTTTTATAATTGCTTCTGTTATCACCCGCTCCAATTCTTTGTATTCTGGGTTAATATACCCGTATTCAGAAATTTTAATATTACCACTACCAAGCGGGTGTGTAAGTTCAGCATTTTTATCAAAATTTATAGAAATATCTTTTGGGAAATTTATTCTATCCGCAGCTGCAGCGATATGGTCGCTATTTTCAATATCTTCACTAAATAATTCTTCATTAATTCCAGTTAGATTAAAATATTCAACTGCCTTTTCTTTATGGCTTTTTATATTAAATGGTTTATCAATTGGGTCGTGAAAGAATGCTTTTAGTTTTTGTTTACTCATAAAACCACCTCCAGTTTGGCTGCTAATAATTCATTGAATTCATTACAGACAGATTCAAATTGTCGGTTAACATCATTATAATTAATATCTTTTCCTTTCCTGTCTTTTTTCAATCCTTCACAATATTTTGAGGGTAGATATAAAATATATGCGTTAAATTTATCTTTTCCCTCTTTTATTATTCTTATAAAATAGGGTTTTGAATGTCTATCTAAGATTGATTTAAAATTCTCCTTTGGTGGATCAAGTGGTGCTCCTATGTATTGTCTTTTATTATATTGATGACGGTCTTCCAAACTTTCTCTACAAGACTTATAAATTTTTCCAACTTCTGCAAGTGCGTCGTCCCATTTACTAAGAGGTTCTTTAGATCTAAATAATTTTATTCCACTCGATAATGCACTATAATTTGGCACCTTGTTTGGCTTAATATGTTTTCTTAACATTTCTGCTGTTGGCAAAATATTTTCAACATATTCCTTCCCTATTTCACTAAATGCTTCTCTATTTAAAACATTAAATCCACCAAACCCATTTCTTGTTCTCGAACCAAGACCACCAAAGGCAGATAGAAAATAAAAAGAAATTAAAATATCCTTAATAAAATCTTCTTTTCTAACATAAATAAAAATGTCAAATTTTGTATCAGAAGGAAGATAATCCCTATTAAATACATTTCCTTGACCCTTTCTATAATCATAAGTTCCGTAAGCAAGGTATTCAAGAATGTTTATAGAGAACTTTTTTCCTGAAACTTGAATAGGATGATTAGGAAATTTTTGGTTAGATGGCTTAATATTGTCATAAATAATTTTAATTGAAAAACTACTTTTACTTGCCTGTTCTCCACCACCACCAAAGATTCTATTTTCTTTTTTCTGCAGTTCTGCAATATTATGTTCGGCATTAACTACCCGCCACCAAAAACGCATTAAACCTTTAATTGAAGGCGGCCTTAGCTCTGCACTCTTACCATCTGCTCCACCTAAAAACATTGGAGTAATTGTTTCCAAGGCAAATTTTATTTCTTTCATCTCATCTCCTCTCTTTCAATTATACATTTTCCAAAAAGTCAATTCACCTGCCCTTTGCCAAAACTTTCCTATATCATGCAATAGTGCAGCAAGGCCTATAGTATAAAATTCTTCATTATTATTCATACATTTTCTCCAATTTAATTTTACAATTATACATATCTATTTTTAAATGTCAATACAGAATATATCTTTTCCAATAAATTATCACCTAAAAATTAATGTTGTATTACAGATATTTTGACCTTTTAGCCCCTGAAATAAATTCAGGGTGACAATTTGTAATATCTAAGTTTTTTATCATAATAAAAAATTTCATTACGAAAATATAATCAAAGTGTATAACTCTGTGAAAACTTCAAAAACTATTTTAAAGTGAATATAAAGAATAAATAGTCAAATAAATAAATTAAGTGCTAATAGTTTCAGCAAGTAAACAGACATTTATTTCCTTGGCATATTCTGACACCTAATACAAAGACGTAACCAGGGTTTTCTTCTAAACCTTCTATATTCTATAGGCTTTCCACAAGACTTGCAGATACCAAACATTGAGGGATTTAATTTAAGTTCTTTTAATGCCATATCAATCTCATTCAAATCGTCGATATAGCAAATTAACTTAAAGACACTATGTAAAAATATTTCATATTTAGATATCGAAAAACAATCGTCGCCATCATCTTCAAAAAAAGTATCAGGCTCACACAATAAGTCAACAAGGCTATTTAGCAAATCATTCTTTAAATATTTCAAATCTATGCTAACACGATATTGCGTTTTCAGAAGTTTTCTTTTAATTTTTCTTTGCAATTTTATGTTCATATCTCGGAAATTGATTCTTTATCTACAAATTTAACATCCCACTCAGGATTACACACTAAAAAATATTTTTTGTTATCAAATTCAATGTTAATGGGTGATGATTTTAATCTTTCCCTTAGTCGCTGGATTGCCTTTTTTAATGCGGATTTGCCAAGACCAAGCTCTGAACATAATTCATCTGCAGATTTTTCACTATATCTAATTGCGCGAAGTATCCTTACATCATTTTGCTTTAATTTTGTAGAATTGTTTAACCAAATTAATTCACCGGTTACAGATGCCAAAATTATTTTAACCTCTGGAGTCATTGGAATTATAGGTTGAGGTCCATCAATGTAATCCCATACCAAATCGTCTATATCCTTGGTTTCAAGGAAAATTTCCATAAACTCTTCCTGGGTATCAATAATCTCAGATATCCACTCATACGCACCTTTACTTTTTAATAAATCACACCAGCGGTAAAAATGTTCTCTTAAATGCTTGGAGACCCTTAAAAGTTGGGATACACCCATAAGAACTATTTTCTGGTGTTTAGCGTTAACATACTCATTTATCTTCCTATATAAGACTTCGTAATTTGGGTCTTCTCCGCCTAATATGTTTACAACACTCTGTTCCATCAAAAAAAACTCCCTTTCAATTTGTGTCACCTGGTCTAAGATTTCGCAAACTCTGTCTTGAATTTCAGATAACTTTTCATTTATCGTTTTATTGCTAAAACCAAATAGATTTAGTGCAAAAATAAGATAGAGGCGATAAGTATCCATAATTGCCTGGTAATCTTTCTCTATCAGGAAATGATTTAATAAAATGTTTAGGCATTCAAAAACATTTTTATTTTCTATCTTTCGTGCGACAAGCCACCCTTTAATCTGGAAAAGCATATCATAGGGGTTGTCTTCTAAGTAGTCTTTATCTAAGGAGTCACCGGTTAGAGAAGATACTAAATAAGGATAATATGTTAGTATTATGTCAGGTTCAGAAAAGAATAATTCCTTCATTATCCTTTGATTTTCATTTTCAGGGCCATAAAATAACGAAAGGGTACTCAGGTAGTAAGTGCATTCCTTATCAAAACATTCTATGTCTTTTTCATATAGATGCCAGAAAAGATATGCTGGATTTCCGTTACTTTTATGATAATCTTTAATTTTTTCAATTATTTCCGAATCAGGAGGCGCTTCAGAAAGATGAACATAGTAAAAAGTTAAGAGTGGTTCCATCTTAGTTCCTTCCATTGGGATGATTTTAATAAATTTTTCGTATTTCTTAACATCAATCTTTGTTTTGAATACCTCTTTAAAACCGAATTCAACATTCTTTATGAGAAAGAAACCTGGATAATAAAGCCATGCCAAATATTTTAACTCTTTTTCACTTTCTGGATTATATTTTAATTCATCCAAATATCTGGAAATATAATCCTTAATTAAATTATCCCGCTCCGCACCAAATGGTAGATTTTCTATTGTGGCTAAAATATTTTTAAACTCATTTGAATTGGATGCCAGCTCTAAGATTGCCATTCCGCACCCCTATTTAAAGATTATATTCATTTATCCAGAGATAACAAGGCAAAAATATATCAATACCAGTACTCCTACGATAATCATAATGTAATCTTCATCAATGTTATCTCATAACCAAGATAATACAAAAGTGTAGACACCAACAATTAGTATTGCAAGAAGACAGCCGGAGCAAGCATAATAAAGAGATGCCTTTGCCTTACTTTCTTCTGTTTCTTTTGGTTTTTCCTGTTCGCCTATTCTTCTTAATTTATATCCACACTCAGGGCAAAATCGGGCATCAGGGTCATTAATCACAGCACCACAATTGGGGCAAATTCGTTTGATTTGCTGGGTTATCTCTTCCCATTCGTTTTCATTAACCCCCTGCTCTTTTTCCTCAATTGCATACAAAAAGGACGATGCGCAGAGGATTAATAAGGCACAAAAAGACACACGAATTATAAGTTTTTTCATTTTGCCTCCTTTCACAAAATATTATAATGACAAAACGGTGACAGTGTGGTGACAGATGAAATTTTTATTTAAAGTTAGTTATTTTATCAGGAGAAAATCTGGTATGCGGGTTTACTTTAAGAAACCAATTCTAATGTATACTTCCCCATCCCAAATGCAGTGCCCTTGCCGATATGGAGTATTTCACCGGCTTTTAAGTATGGGTAGAATGGATTTAAATTACCTTCATAGATTACCTCACCTATAAAACCTTCCATTGGGATTTCTTTTTTCTGACGGGATGAATATCTCCCCCAGCGCTGAAATTTAAAAAATTCAAGATTGGTTTTAATTGTGCGCGCCTTTTCAAGAAGACCTTTGAAATCTATGGATAGGGTTTTGTTGCAATGAAAATGAGAAAGCAAGAATATCCTTCTTAAGAGATTCGGTATAATCTTTTCAAATTCAGGATTTTTTAAGGTTTCGCCTTTATAAACAATTCTGGTCGGCGTTAAAAATTTTAATTTTATACACCCAACCTTTTGTCGCGGTTGAACAAAGGCTATGGTCTCTTTATGGATATTATCCTTTAATGTCTTTGTCCTTCCATCATAAATAGTCCTATTTTTCTGCACTATTGAATAAAGACTTAGTTTTGACCTTACCTTACCCAATCCCCTGAATCCCATTTCTTCAAATGTATAAATAAAATATGGAAGATATTCTATTGCCTTTCCGATTAATAAAAAATTAAAACTCAATTCTGTTTTAAATTCTTTATCAATTGGCGGCTCAATGATGAATGGATGGGGCACATATTCATATCTACGCATAATCTTTGAACCTTCAGGAACCGGAGTCTCAAAGACATATGTATAAACACACTTTTTAAAAAGCAGGCACTCCTTACATTCCTTGTTTTTAAATGGACAGACTATTCTCTTAAAGGCATTGCCGAATGCACCCCTCAAAGTTGAACCTGGATGGTCTGAAAGTTTTAAATCATTGTCAGTATGATATTTTATCTCAAATCTTCCAAATTCCATTTATGATGAACTACAGATCTCCCATTTTCCAATCTCAAGCCAGGGGTTGGATTGGGTGTGGCCTGGCATCTCGCCTTTTGTGGGAGTTGCTTTTTTATTGTATGAGTGTATTGCTGCGGTGATTAATGCTACATCTATCTTTTCGTGTCTTGGAGACAGGGCTTCAAGATTTTCATCAATGAAATGGGTATTGAGTTCACCATTTACAAATTGTGGTGTTTCTATGATTCTAATTAAAAAAGGTATATTTGTCTTTATACCAAGAATGATATAATCCTTTAGTGCCTGAACCATCCGTGCAATAGCATCTTTGCGTGTTTCAGACCAGACAATCAATTTGGATAGTATAGGGTCGTAATGTGGTGGCACATTCCATCCTGAATAGATTCCTGAATCAACCCTTATTCCTGGTCCAAGTGGTTCTTTTACAAATAAGATTTTACCTGGTGATGGGAAGAAATTATTCTCCGGGTCTTCTGCATATATCCTTGATTCAATTGCACTTCCGCGCTGATGAACATCTTCCTGTCGGATATCAAGTTTCTCACCAGCGGCAATCATAATCTGCCTCTTTACAATATCATATCCTGTGACCATTTCAGTTATAGGATGTTCAACCTGAACCCGCGCATTGACCTCAAGAAAATAGAAATTTTTATCTTTATCAAGCAAGAATTCTACAGTTCCTGCATTCACATATCCTGCTGCAGTGATTATCTTCTTTGCGCTCTCACCCATTCTTTCGCGCAAATCAGGGGTCAGTGCTGGTGAAGGTGTTTCTTCAATTATCTTCTGATGCCTGCGCTGTATTGAACATTCCCTTTCACAGAGATGGACAACATTTCCATATTTATCACGCAGAACCTGGAATTCAATATGGCGTGGTTTTTCCAGATATTTTTCTAAATATACTGACTCATCACCGAATGCACTCTTTGCCTCACGCCTGCTCGTTTCAATATTATTTTTTAGTTCTATTTCATCCCTTGCAATATGCATTCCTTTTCCACCACCACCTAATGCGGCTTTGACAATAACCGGATATCCAACCTCATTCGCCACCTTCAGAAAATCTGTTATTTCACCACTACATATCTCCATTCCAGGGATGACCGGAGCATTGATTTTTTTTGCAGTTATCCTTGATGCAACCTTATCACCCACAAGTGCGAGTGCCTTTGAATCAGGACCTATAAAGACTATGCCATTATCCTCACAGGCTCTTGCAAAATCTGGATTCTCTGCAAGGAATCCATAACCAGGATGTATCGCATCTGCACCAGTCTCTTTTGCAACCTCAATGATCTTTTTAATATTTAAATAACTCGAAAGTGGTGGCGGATCACCGATTAAAACCGCCTCATCACAATATTTCAAATGCAGGGATTCCTTATCAATTGTAGAATAGATACCGATAACCTTTATGCCAAGTTCATAACATGCCTTTGCAACCCTTATTGCAATCTCACCACGATTCGCAATCAAAATCTTCTTAAACATTATCCTCCTTAATCTTTTGTTGAATTTTTTGAAGCAATTGAGAAACTTCTAATTTCTCTGCCCATTCTTGAAGATAATCCCAGTCCAATTTGCCCATCTGTACCCGGACTATTGCCAGTGCATCATTAAATTGTCTCTCTGACTCGCCCATCTTTGCCCATTCAAGTTTTGTTAAAATAGTATCTTCAGGAGAAGAGAACCAGATTTTTCTATTCATAAACTCTATTTCTCTCCGCCGGGCAAATTCCACCTCACTAAAAGTTCTTTTTCTTATCGGCACAATATCTATCTTAAATCCGGATTTATAATGGATTATATTGAAAATTCGCCGATTCTCAATAACTTCCTTTGGGGATTCCACATCTACATAAAAATCATCTTTAATATCATCAATAAATTTTTTTAACCCGTCCAAATCGGTTTTTATAACAATATCTGCATCAAATGTTGTCCTTGGTACTCCATATAAATTACTTGCAATAGAACCGGCTATCATATATTCTATCTTATATTTTTCAAATACATCTATAACTTTAAAAAGGACATCAGTCGGATTCACTTGCGTAAATAAACTTTTTTATATAAATCTTCAGGAAGAATTAATTTTTTGAGTGCCATATCAATGTCAGTCTCTGAGTATTCAGGATGGGAAAGTTTTATCCCTGCCTTTAGCAATTCTACGGCAGTATTTGATAACTCAAATCCTATGATTAACCTTTGTTCTGGTCTCATATTCCTAAATATCTCCACCTGAACTTTACTAGCTTTTTCTGTAGTATCAGTCATACTATTTCTCAGCCCAATTTGGTTTTCTTTTTTCCAAAAATGCAGACATACCTTCCTGTGCTTCATCAGAGATTCTCATCTGGGCAATTACTTCAGCAGTATATCTTTTGAATTCATCAACCGTCATTGATGGAACAGTCCTCAACAACTCTTTACACTTTTTAATTGCCTCAGGACCACTTGAGAGCAACTGATTGACAAGACCATCTACTGCGCAATCCAGTGCGTCAGGTGGAACGATGATATTTACAAGTCCGGCATTAAAAGCCTTTTCTGCGGACATCCTCTCCCCTGTCAAAAAGAATTCACGACACCTTCCTTCACCACACTTTTTTACAACATATGGAGAAATGCAGGCAGGAATTAAACCCAGTTTAACTTCGCTAAAACTGAATTTTGCATCCATTGATGCAATTGCAATGTCACAGACTGCAACAAGTCCTGTTCCACCGCCGATTGCATAGCCCTGAACTTTGGCAATGGTCGGTTTTGAACAGGTGTATATCTTATATAACATATCGGAAAGGGCGAGTGATTCTCTCAGATTTTCTTCATAAGAATAATCTTTAACCCGTCGCATCCAGTTTAAGTCTGCACCGGCACAAAATGATTTTCCTTCGCCAGAAAGAATAACCACACGGAGGGACTCATCTTTTTCAATTTCATCAAAAACGATGGTCAACTCTTCTATCATCTTGTCATTGAATGCATTGTGAACCTCAGGCCGATTGAGAATGACATTTCCGATATTATTTTGTTTTTTGTATAAGATGGTCTCAAATTTAAGTTCAGGCATAGTTTTAATTATAAACAGATTTGAGAAAAATTCAAGATGGATTTTGAAAAATGGGAAATTTTCTGTCATTATGAAACCGCCACTCTTTTTGGCGGACGAAGAATCTTTTATATAAAGATTTAATTTATCTGTAGCAGTCGGATTTATCCGACAAAAAAATCATTCTTTATCTGCGCGAGACAAGTCTCGCTACTCCAAAAAAAGTTTGATTCGTCCCGCCCATTGGTAATGGACGAGAACTCGCAATAGATAAATGCAGTAGAAGTTGTTTCAGAACACTTTTTGGTGCGAGCAAAGTAGGACATGGCTTGTCCCTGTCCGAATTAAAAAAACAATGTAGGGACAGGGTTTATCCCTGTCCGAAAAAGACGGACAGCCACAAGGGCTGTCCCTACATAACAATATCCTCGAAAAATCTCAATTATTCTAAATACAGAATATTCTTCTAATGGACATAGAGACGAGTATCAGGTTATCTTTTTTTCTCGCTACTTGCTACTCTCTACTCGCTACTGCCTATAGAAGAATGTAGTAGCCGAGCTCGCTCGGCATTAAAAAGGTCAAGCAATCTTGACCACTACAAATAAGACCTTTTAGCATTTTAATCTCTCGTGGGCAGTTTTTAATTCTTTAACTATCTCTATCTTCTGCGGGCACTTTTCTTCACATTGACCACACTCACTGCATTTGTCAGCCTGCTTTTCCGGTTTAATAAATTTATTGTAAAACATCCTTGATTCTTCAATTGCGTCATACATATAAGCATCATTGTATAATTCAAAAATAAACGATATTGGAATTCCCTGTGGACAGGGCAGGCAATAACCACAATCAGTGCAATTCACTTTTGTCCGCGATTTATATATTACACGCGCCCGTTCATATAGTTTCAGTTCATTTTCATCAAGGGTATTGATATGATTTTCTGAGGCAAATTCTATATTCTGTTTTACCTGGTCCATAGAACTCATACCACTCAGGACACAGGTTGCCTCTGGTCTATTATAAAGAAATCTAAAAGCAAATTCAACCGGAGATTGCTTGAATCTACTCTGGGCAATGATATTCAGAACCTCTTGAGGAACGCGTTTGACAAGTTTACCACCACGTAATGGTTCCATAATAATTACAGCCAGACCCTTTTTATGGGCATACTCAAGACCTTCAATACCAGCCTGGGCTTGAGTGTCCACATAATTGAGATGGATTAGACACATAGTCCAGGGATATGCATCAACGATTGTCTTGAAGAGTTCAATGTCATCGTGGAATGAAAAACCACAGAAACGAATCTTTCCCGAACTCTTTACATCGTCTAAGAATTTTAAAATCTCGCACTCCTGGATAGTCTTCCATGCATTCTTATTTATTCCATGGAGTAGATACATATCAATATATTCGGTCTGCAACCTCTGTAATTGCTCATTAAAATATTTTGTTGTATCAGATTTCTCTTTTATCAAATAAATCGGCAGTTTTGTTGCAAGAAAGACTTTTTTGCGATAACCATCTTTAAGGACATTACCGAGAAATACCTCACTCATCCCTGAATGATAACCATAGGCAGTATCAAGATAATTTAAACCATTATCAATTGCGTAGTAAAGCATCTTTTTTGCCACGGGTTTATCTATTGACTTCGGATCATTTTCATCTTTCAAAGGAAATCGCATACAGCCAAATCCGAGTTGCGATACTTTGATATCAGTCTTTCCAAAAAGGCGATAAAACATTTGCTTAAAGTGCTCTATTTATTCAAAACCATAATCCATCCATTAAGGATGCTTGCAAAACTCACCCAGAGGATATAGGGAATCATAAGATAACCAGCAACGGGAATGATTTTAATAAATCGTATAATTGTAAGTAAAATCATTACCCAGAGAATGAGGATATTTACAAAGCCAAGTTTTGGTGAGCGGAGTGCAAAAAAAGAGAAAGACCAGAGGACATTGAGAATAAGTTGAATTATAAAGATTACCATTGCGACCTTTACCCCTGGATAATCAATCCCCTTTTGCCAGATAAGATAGAATGAAATGCCTATCAATATGAATAGAGCGGTCCAGACCGGAGCAAAAATCCAGTTAGGCGGCGTTATCGGCGGACGATTTATCTCAAGATACCAGGTTTTTACTGATTGGCTCGTGGCAAAAGAGCCAATAAAACCTGCACCGAGTGTGATTGCCAGAGAAATTATAAGTTTTACTATATTCATATTTTACCTCCTCCTTATTTTTTTACAATAACTGATGCCTCAGGATTAAACGGATTTGTCCTTAAAACGAGAGAGAAAAGATAAGGATAACTCTTCCTCAGATGCTCAACATATTTGAGCCATTCTTCAAACAAAATTTTATATATTCTTACTATGTCATTTGATAGATGCTCATAATCAGAATCCGGTAGATTGGTTAAATTCTCACGATATAACAACTCTTCGGTCAGATGGAATACTGCCCATAAAAGATTGGTAAATGTTTCGTGTTCAAGAATATTTGGATTTTCAAGAACCCTTAGCAAAAAGTCTCTCTTTGATTTCAGAAAATCTTTTAGATTGATCAGGTCAATCTTTTTTGCATCAATCAAAAATTTGTGATTCAGAATTATATTTCTGAAATTGACGAGTCTCTTTTTGTCCCATTGCTCCTCAAGGGAAATAAATTTTGTTATCTCTTCACTATTGTTATCATATTGATTGTAAATTTTTAGTAATTCATAACCTACCTCACTGAAGAAAGCGCCGATGACCATATTGAGTTTCTGGAGCAAAACCTGTTTTTCGCGAAGATACAGAAATCTTTCCAGAACAAGTGTGACAAGAAGCACCTGCACGAAAACAAAGGCTAAGTCGCCAAGAAGGTATATAAATATATGATGGGGGTCGCGGAAGATTAAATAATGGATAACATAAAAAAAGACACTCAAACAGATGAGAGCAAATCCCAGTAAAATCTGCCAATCAAGGTATTTTTTATTCATAAGTAATTATACTTAAAAATGAAGTTTAATCAATATTTACTCTCTATTTCTGGAGTAGCAGACCTTGGTCTGCGCCAAGGCGCGAGACAAGTCTCGCTATTCCAAAGTTCCGCCCACTTCGTAAGTGGAGGTAAGGTTTAAAAAATGCAGTCAGAAACTTCTGAAATTTCATAGAGTTTTCACCACAACTTCGTAAGTGAGGGTGGTGTTATTGTGTGCGTTATAAAATCATTTTTATTAAATGATAACTTCGTCAACCTTGTGGGCAAAGTCGATGCCAAATTGAATAATGAATTGATAGTATTTGTATCCCGGGTCTCTTTCTATATATCCGTCTACAAAAGGTTCAAAATAATATCCCATATCTTTGATTCTTTGAATTTGCCTTTGAGGAAAATTATAGTGAGGATTTAGTTTTGTAGCAATTTCAAGAAAAAAGATTCCTTTATTAAAATTATCAAGTGCAAGATGACAAACACCTTTATTGGCATAAAAACGATAAAGTTCAGGATATGTAATTTTGTTTTCTAACATAAAATTAAAGATTTCGTTAATCTTCTTTAGACTTTTTTTATAATTCTTCTTCTTACTCATACACTCAATAAACGCGCGATACTTTTTATGTATCTCGGAAAAAACCAATTTTCTCAATTTAAGTTCAAAATTAGGAAACACTCCCTTCTTCTGGTCTTCTTTCATCCTATCATACGGACTCTTGTTTCCAAGTTTCTTTTGCGGACATAAATTATGGAATGTGCTTAATTTCTCCGTAATTTCTTCAAGGGCATCAAGATAATCAGGATGCTCAGGATTCAATAGGCTTAATATGAGAGTTAAAAGTTCATATAAATCACCAAGTCCATTATAAATCCAATCTTTAATTAATGATGTAGAAACAAATTTATCAAGGCTATATTTTTTTAATACGGTATTTAAATCCTCCTCTGCCTGGGCAGGGGTTGGGTATTCTTCTAATCTCTGCCTTGGACCTTTAACCCTAACATAATCTTTCCATATTATTTTAGGATTCCATTTTATTTTTGATTTTTTAAGAGACATCTCAAGTTCAGGACTGAATTTAAGTGGCATTACATAAATATTGCCGCCAACAATTTCATAATGGTCTCCAACTTTACCAATGCGCGTTGGAAATGATTCGCCTTCATAGACTTGAAATGTAAGCGAGTATTCTTTTACTTCATAAATTTTGCCGTTCATAATATCTTCAAGAACAAGACCTGTGCCCAGTATTTTTTTGGTGACCTTAAAATAACTATAAATATTTTCCTGCAAATCTTTATAGATTTGCAATTCATCACCTTTTAAATTGAATGGATTCTGCTCATAAAAATTCTTAAGGGGAGTTTTGTCATTACTCAATTTGAAATCATATATGAAAAACTCATTAAAAAGGCTATTTTCTGCTTCGCTCTGAAATTTTATTTCTCCATTCTCAATTGAAGGCACATCTTTTCCAAAAAATTCTTTTAGTGCTCTTAGAATCTCGTCAAAATATTCGGGATTTGAAAAATAATATGCCTGAATTCTCTTTATCGTTCCTGGTTTCATAATAAATATCCTTTGAATTTAAAGATTAAAAGTAGCCTTCTCACCATCGCCAATCTAATCTTATTTATTTTAAAATAATTTTTATAAAAATTCAAGTGCAAAGTTAATTACCTGGAGGTAGATCTTGGCCGGCGTTTCTGTGCCATTTTACAACCTATTTTTTGCAATTATTATCATCCTCCTTGAATCACTGGTAAATGGCTTGGAGTCAAAATCACCCCTTCAAATGTTTTTCTGCCATAATATTTTTGGACTTGATTTTAATATGTCATTCATCGTTATATCAAATTTATGAAAGCGGCGGATATACTTTATCTTTCCGCAGTCTGGAACCTGACAATCAATAGATCTGGTCGGACATTCCTTTCGGAAACAAATATTACCTAAAAATTCTTTATCCTTTTTGAATACAAATACATCAAGACTCTGATGATATATACCAATGACCCTTCTGTATAATTTTGCAAGGCAATTTATGCAATCGGTATTTTCAATTATCACATAAAAATCTATATCCCTTACAAGTTTTCTTTTTGTGGTGATTGAACCAAAGAGTCCAATTTCTAAGATACCTCCAATCTTTGAACTACCCTCAGTAAATACCTCTATTGATTTATGAATCTCTTCTTGCTTCTTTTTAATCTCCTTTTCCAACCACTCGGGCTCCCTATCTTCTTCAATAAATTCAATTCCAATCTCTTTCAACCACTCCCTTGCCCGATTTCTAATCACATTTTCTTTAAAATCAAACCAGCGTAATTTTTCTTCTGGACACTCAGACAGGGTTTCATTAAAACGAAAAAACGGGTTTCTTCTGTTTATGGCATCATACAACGCATCTCTAATTTCATCATCCTTTACAGTTTCAATAAAATCTTCCATAATCTGGTATGACTCTGATGAGGATATAATTGGGATTGCCTTATAGCGTTCGGGACCTTGTTCAATCATCTCAAGCATCTCGTCCTTGTTATCCATATATTCAGAGACGAATATAACTTTGCCGGTCTGAAGGTCAAGGAAATAATTCGCCTCACAAGAATAACCCTCCATTGCATCGCATATCTCAGAAAGAATGACTGTAATTTTTTTAATCATCATACCTCCGGATTCTATTTAAAAAAACAGATTATAATCACGCTAATGACATTAGTATCCCAGTAATAATCTTTTTCGCATAAATGCTCTTTAATTCTATTTAAACTTTTTAAATAGTCAAGCATTTTTTTCACCTTATTAAAAAGGTTAGATTATAAACGAACGGCTGTTGATGTATTACGATACGGGCAGCGAATCCGTATAATAATACACTGTTTTATTTTAACTGTAGCGGTCGGATTTATCCGACAAAAAAATCATTCTTTATCAGTGTGAGACAAGTCTCGCTACTCCAAAAAAAGTTTGATTCGTCCCGCCCATTGGTAATGGACGAGAACTCGCAATAGATAAATGCAGTAGAAGTTGTTTCAGAACACTTTTTGGTGCGAGCAAAGTAGGACATGGCTTGTCCCTGTCCGAATTAAAAAAACAATGTAGGGACAGGGTTTATCCCTGTCCGAAAAAGACGGACAGCCACAAGGGCTGTCCCTACATAACAATATCCTCGAAAAATCTCAATTATTCTAAATACAGAATATTCTTCTAATGGACATAGAGACGAGTATCAGGTTATCTTTTTTTCTCGCTACTTGCTACTCTCTACTCGCTACTGCCTATAGAAGAATGTAGTAGCCGAGCTCGCTCGGCATTAAAAAGGTCAAGCAAGCTTGACTACTACAATCTAAAATGATTAAACAGATATGCTTATCAAAGGAAAAATTGAAATAAATCAGCTTTCCATAAAATCATCTTAACCGATGACCGATACTGAGCGCAAGATTTAATGGATTATTATAATAGGGAATCTGATAGCCGAGATATAGCACAAAACCCGAGCTATCTGCAGGGCCGATATTTATATAGAAATCATAAGGGGCATAAAAAGATAGATGGGTTCCAAATGATACCATTGTATTCTGCACACGCTTTGTGCCATACATAATGTTTAATTTAGCAATTTCAGGATAAGCAGGGCCAATTGAAATTGAAAATATGTCACGCGATGTATTTCTGGTCAATTCAAATTTAGAACCAAGTGATAAAGAAAGAAATGATTTGGTTTGGTATTCAAAACCATCATAGTATCCATCTAATTCATAAAATAGGATCGAAGAAGCAAACCCTATGTTTTCTGTAAAGCCATAATTGAATCCAGCGCTTAATATTATTCCTCTTGTTTTTTCAAAGGAATATTCATCAGGAATACCATAATCAAAACATCTATAACCACCAACAAAACCAATCCAGCTCTGATTACCTTTATGGACTGCAGGTGATTCAAAAGTAGGTGAAACACAGGTTGTATTTATGAGTATTAAATAACTAATTAACAGAATACGCTTAATCGGATTATTTTTCATATGCTCACAAGAAGATAAGTTATACCGATGATAATGAATACAGCGCCGGCAATGTATGAAATTAATCGGCGAGGGACTTTTTCCATAATAAATTTTCCAAGATAGACTGCCATCAAAGATAAAATGCCAAGGGCAAGGACGACACCTGTAAGAACGAGCAATGGTTGATACTTTGTAGCAAATAAACCAGCAGCAATCTGGGTCTTATCTCCAAGTTCAGAAACAAAAATTACACCAAACCCGGTCAAAAATGGATTTTTTATTTCACATTTTGTTTCTTCGTCTTCCTGTCTAAGGAGTGTAATAATACCAAAGATAACGAATATAATTCCACCTGCAATCTTGATATATTTCTCAGGGATAATATTTGTAGCATAATTTCCTAAGATGACTGCAATGCCGTCTGTAATAATAAACGCAAGTAATACACCGGTAAGCAGGAGAAGGTGTCGTCTCGTTTGGGTTGATAGACATAAAACAGCAATCTGGGTTTTGTCCCCGAGTTCAGCAAGCCCGATTGTAAAAAATGGAATAAGAAAACCCTCAAGCATTAGAATGATTCAGGATTTACAAACATATCTATCCAGGGTAGTTGATAGGTAAATTTTATGTAGAGAAATGCTGAAGCCACAAGCAAAACAATTATTACAATTCTGGAAGCAGAATCAAATTCGGATTTTCCATTATGTTTTTCTGTTATCGCGGCAAAAAGACCTGATAGGTAAGAGCTAATAAGAGCCCAGAATAACTCAACAGTTGATGAACCAGTCTTACCAAATATCGCAGGCACCAGATACCAGATAAGAAAAACATACCAGGGTAAAATAATTGTGGACAAAAATCTACTATACCAGAAACTACTATTCTTTTCTATTTTCTTTTTAATCAGAAGATATTCTATTATGCTGGTAAAGAGATATGACCAGAATACCATTTTGAGATGCTGGAAGATAGATTCATCAATTCCGCAGAATGGTGTAAGAAAACGCCAGTTTGTCAAATCATAACCGAAGTGTAATATAGAAAAGAGAACGAGGAATATTATTGGCTTGATAAAGATGTTCATTTTATACCCACGGATAATGAAACAAGGGCATAGTGTATCCAGGCAAAGTTATAAACCGATGTCACATCTGCCCCACCTTCAACTGTTCGGTATCCAAAGGATAATCCCCATAATCTACTCGGATAATACCTTAATTTCAAAGCACCATCAAATGCCCTGCCTGGTCCGCCAGCAAGTCCTTCAAGGTCAAAGATAAATCTCCATTTATCACTAATTCTTTGTTCTAATCCAATATGTAACAAAGGGACAAAACCGAGGTCGATTTCCTCTGCCCCTCTTCCCTGTTGTTCAAGCCTTATCTTTGCATCACGAATCTTTGCAGTAAATCCTATCCACCAATTACAACAATTCCGCTGGACTATTTTGTAACTGTAGCCAATACGCCAGGAATTGAACTTGTAAGTGGCATCTGTGGAAACCCCTTGTTGAAATGTCTCACCGCAGAAATTTATATCGGTATCTGGTATCCCTGATTTTGTATAAAATAGGGGTGCAAGCAGGATATGAACCTTGTGCCAGTTCGTTATGTTCCAGTTGAGATAAAGACGAGCCCAGGGCAATGGACCGGTTCCGACAAGTTCAACGAGTGAAAATCTTGTGCCTTCAGAGGTATTAGGAATTTGCACAAGATTTCTGCTCTGCCATACCAATCCACCTTCAAGTTCAGCACTGAGTTTATTATCTCCAAATAATAACATGGAAATAAGACTCAGATAGACCATCAGAAAAGATGGTTTTACTTGCAGGAGTTTGATTTTATGATAGCATTTCATAAAAACCTCCTTGAACATATCAAGTCCCTTTCTCCACCAATCTTTGTGGCGGGGAGATGGTAAGGTGTGCTTCATCTAATTCACCCTCACCTTAATCCTCTCCCTTCAAGGGAGAGGAGAACTTAATGCAGATTTTTTTATTTTTCGCATTACTATAAGCCTTTTATATCTTCTAATATTTTGTTCTCACTTTTATAATCAACTGCTTTTTTTCTGTATCGATTATTACCAGCATGAAATCAATCAGATCCTTATCCAGTGAAGGTTTAATCTCCTTTTTTTTATGCATAATATCATCACCTGCAGTCCTGCATTGAAATAATCCTTTAGTCTCTGGCAATTCAAGGGACTTCAATGCACTCTCATACAACTGTCTTAAGGTTGGATTATAAATTGAACCTTCTTCTGGTATAGCCTTACCTGATGCTTCATATGATTTGATAATCCTCTCTTTAGTTGATTTTATTCCAAGCATCTTCATCAAGAAATCTTCAGGAATAGGTAACTCAAGCCAATTTCCACTCTTTTTTGCAGCATCAAAATACTTTTGAAAACTCTGTTCATCAAATTGGAATGCTATATCAATCTTCAGACCTTCACGACCGAAAAACCCTGGTTTTTCTGGGTAAACACTATAATAAATTGTTTTAACAGTAGCAGGTATTAAAAATTCCCGACGGAGTATTGCTTCATCAGACTCACTGATACAACTGGTTATTAAAAGACATAAAAGAGAGATCTTAGTTATCTTATTCATCATTTTTTATTATCTTTAAGCCCAATGAATTGGGCGACTACAGTGTCATAGATTTTATTTATTTTTATTTTCAAGGTAAACCGTCCTAACTGGATATGGTATTCTTATGTTCTCCTGTTTGAATCTTCTATGTAATCTTTTAATAAATTCGTGTTTAATCAAGAATTGATTGGCAAATTCTTCGGCGCGCAATATAACCGTAAAATTTATGCTAAACTCTCCAAAGGTGTGGTATCTGATGACCGGCTCAAAATCCTGCACACCTCCTGGCACCTCTCTCATCACTTCTTTTGCTACATCAATGACAATCTTTTCAACTTTTTCCAGATCACTCTCATAACTCACTCCAACTTGAATCAGAACTGCTAATCCCTTTTCCGGTAGATAATAATTCTTAACAATTGTTTGCGCAAGTTTGGCATTGGGTATGATAATCAAATTATTTGAAAACTCTCTGATTGTCGTATTCCGCCAGGTGATATCAACCACATAGCCATCTTCACCCGTGCTCAATTTCACATAATCACCAGGTTTTAACTGTCTTGAAACAATAATCTGCAGTCCAGCAAATAGATTCGAAAGTGTATCCTGCAATGCCAGGGCAACTGCCAGACCACCAATGCCCAATCCCGCAAGAATCGGTGCGATAGATATACCAAGAGAATGGAGGATTATCAAAATGCCGATTATCAAGACAAAGACACGGGTTATATTCACAAGGATTGTAGTCTTCGGAATTGCCTCTTTTATCTTCTCGGTCCATAGATCTACAAAACCTACTGCAATTCTGGATAATACTATGGTGACAGATAAAATAGTAGCAACCAGAATAATTCTGTTGATAATCAATAATGACTGGACATCAGTTATTATCTGCGGTAATGCAAAATAAAAACCAATAACTATAAACCAGAATAAAATCCAGCCCTGTAACGCATTAATGACTATCTCATCTCCGCGCCATTTTGTCTTTCGGGTAAACCTTTTTAGCAGGTTAAGTAAAATTACCTGGCAGACGATGCCTAAAATTACCGAACCAAGAAAGATACCAATTGGTAAAATATATTTCGTTATTAATAATTTCATATTAGTCTCACTATATATAGTTCTTAATGCTAAGGCAAATTATTATACAGTAATTATTCAATATGTCAATATCAGCTCTTTCTCAAAATCTCCTCTATAGCCATTCGTAGAATTTTGAAATTTTCATTGATGTAGTATCTTCTATCTTTATCCTCTAAAATTGACCCGAGTTTTACTGAATAATCCCGCCTTGTCAATTTTTCAATATTATTTAATAATTTTTTTAATAATTCCTTATTAGAAGGTAAATGAATTCCTCGTTTTAACAGAAATTCAATATCAAATACATCCCTTATTTCTTTCCTATCAAGAAATGCATTTATTTTTGCCAACATCACATCTTGCAGAGTTGGAACATTAACCAGCACCTGAATATCAGAGAATCTGCTGAAGGCGATTGCCTTTTCTATCTTTACTTTTTTTGGTTCTTTGCGAATTTCAATTTTTAGACTGCGTGGATATTTTTGGGATTTTATTTCAAATAGAATCGTATAGAATTTATTTTGCGCATCAATAACATTGTATGACTGCTCTATATAATTCTTCAATAACAAAAAAACACTATTTACATTAACTTTCTTAATAAGCCAGAAGTCAAGGTCGACAGAAAAACGATTTAACCCATAGCAAAGACGGAGCATTGTTCCGCCACAAAAAATAAGTTTTTGTAAAAGTTTTTTGCTATTAAGGAAATTTAAGATTTCTATCTCAAACTGTTCTTGCTTTATTAAATCTTGCATATCTTTTTGATAATATTTTTTGTCTTTTCAGGATATACCTTCATCAACTTCTTCACACGCCGGAAATCTAATTTTCGTAAATCAAGAGAATTCAGGTCTATACTATATCTGCCTAAGGAGTAAAGATAGACCGTATCCAAAAAAGCCTTTTCCTTGGTGCTAATAAAAATATCATTTTCTCTTACAAAATCGAAATATAACTCACTTTTTATTTTATAATATTTGAATACAGTTCCCTTAATATCATAAGCAATTGTCCGTTTTAGTGATGCACTTTCATAAAAATTTCTTGGCACTTGAGTGGTGATCTCGTAAATGCTTAATGCGGTCATAAAGGATATATAAGAAGGGACCTGAATTAGATTTGAAATCTTTAAAAACTCGTCCCTTGTGAATCGCTGCCAGAAGCTCGCGCAAACATAGAAATCCTTTTTTAGACGAATAAAAAAGCCAGATTTTGTATACCGCGTCGCAAGAACCTTTGCTGACTCAGGTTTCAAGTCAAGAACATCAGCAATGGTTGATGTGGAAAAATACAACCTCGGTCCGAGTTTGTTTAATATTTCAATATTTTTATTAAGCATAGATAGTTAACAATTTCGTTAATTATATATACTTTATGAAAAAAGTCAAGATAAGTATATCACAGAGTTCTTTTCTGGGCACAATTCCGACCAGCGCAGGTAAATCATTCATAGAGAATAATAATCTATTTTGTTAAATCATAACATCGTAGATCAAAATTGCTGGCTTTCCTATTTCAGTTTCATTCAAAATCTTTCCATTTTTTAAGATAACTAAAGTCCCCCCAAAACTTCCATCTTTGGATAATGGTTCGTAAGTTTTATTTTTTATTTCTTTTCAATCTCATTTTTGATTCTAATGGTTTCCTCAATTAACTTTATTACGGCACGGTCTTTTGGACGGTCTGCTTCTTTGCCAATAAAACATCCTCTAATGAAGCAACAATTGCATAAATCTTTCCGAAGGGGACATATACGCCTTTTCTTAATCTTCTCAATAAAAATCTTCTGGGCCAGGATTTGGGTTTAATAAGATTTCTAATTATCAGGTGCAAATCGTGTTCAGGAATATCAGTGAATTTCTTCGCAAGTTTCTTTTGTAGATAAAGAACCCTTGCCAGGACTTTTTCTTCGCTATTTTTGCCCTTTAATTTTTTTCATAATTAATTATATAATAATAAAATATTTCTCAGTGTCAAGATTTTACAAATCTGGTTTTTCTAATTTTTGATAATAAAGAGGATAGAATCAAAAAAATTATACAAAACTACGCATTTTTATATAAATTTTAATACCTTTTTGCGGAAGGCGAAAAGTAAACACGCAAAAAGAAATATCATTGAAAATAAATTTGCTGTTTCAGGAGTGAATTTCAAAAGGATACCTTTTTCTATATCCGGGTAGATCTTAACCCAAAAAATATTGAGCAAAATGCCAAAGCAGGCGGTAATCGCAATAACTAATAATGAATTCAATAATCTCCCAAGCAAATACTTTATGCCCATAGTGGTCTTGAATTCTTTATAGATTTTATATTCCTGCAAAACAATATTTTCTATTTCTCCGGGTTCAAACGGAGTTGATAATTCTTTTTCTATAATTTTTTCTACTTCAATTTTTTGTTGACAATGTGAACAGACCTTGAGATGTTCTTCAATTAAGCGATATTCAGACGGTTCTAAAAGATTTAAACAATAGGCAATCAATTTATCTATTTTAGGACAGGAGTTCATCTTCATATCCCCTTAGTTCTTCTCTTAATCTAATTCTTGCACGACTCAAAGAAATCTTCACATTTTCGGGAGTTATTTTCATTATTTCTGCAATCTCTTTAATATCAAAATCTTCATAGTAAAAAAGTGTGAGCAAAAGACGGTCACGGGGATTTAACCTCTCAAGTGCATTATGAATAATGGCTCTCTTCCTGATGCTTTTGGTATAATCTTCTGGTTGTTCAATCTCTGTTATCTCTGCATTTTTATTTAGATGCCTTTCTTTTCTTAGTCGGTCATAACACAGATTCCTTGTTATACTGCAAATCCAGGTTTTTAATTTTAGAGGCTCTTTTAATTTATCTATATTCTGAAATAACTTTATAAAGGTCTCTTGGCAAATATCAAGACTCTCATCGTAATCATTAAGTAAACGATAGGCAATAGTGAAAACAAGTTGTTTATGTAGTGTAATAATCTCAGACATAGCTTTTTCATCACCATTTTGACATCTTTTTACAAGATCAACGATGTCCGTCTTCAAGGATGATTTCTATATTTCGTTTGATTTTCTCTGCAGGAAATAAATTACCAAGAAGGATATTCCAATTACTCCTATCAGTAAGCCTGTGCCAGTTAAAATTTTTGTCTCCACAAAAGCTGCAAATAATACCAATCCTACTGCCACTCCGATAAGAATAATTCCCCGATATAAATATTTCACTGGAGTATTATCCTGGTCTTGCTCACCTAACAATTCCTTAATCTCCTGAGCACTCTTGCCGGATTCAATCATCTTTTTGACCGTTTCATAATATTTCTGCTTTTCAATAACTCCCATAATTATCGCTATTATAGCAATCAAAAAACCTCCAAGAATTGCTATTATTGGAATAAGAAAGAAATCCATTTGAACCCCCTTTGCTTATAAGACGGAGATAGATTTAAAAAGGAAACAATTATAAAATCAATTTAATCTGCCCAGGGTAACCCTTTTACTTTTTCGTAAAATGTTTTCAACTTTGCCCCTCCGATAAATCCTGATGGAGTCCGCCTTTGCTTCCTTAACAAAATAAAAATTTGGACACGAGAAAGATGGACTTAAAGACCAAAACAAGATTGTAATTAAACCAATCACCATTTTGACCCCCTTTCATATTTATTATAAAGTTAACATTTGTATGATTACTTCCGATTTTTTAAAGTTTTTTAAGTGCAATTGACCGTGCGTCAAGGCGCGAAACAAGTTTCGCTACTCCGTATTTTTTTATGCGAGACAAGTTTCGCTATTCCAATAAATCACCGCTGGAGTGCTGAGGTTACTCGGCATTAAAAAGGGTCAAACAAGCTTGACCACTACAGTTCTTTTTTGTCATGCTGAACTTGTTTCAGCATCTCATAAAATCAATACTTTTTGAGACCCTGAAATAAGTTCAGGGTGACAGTTAGGTGAAAAATTAAGAAAAACTTAACTGCTACCTGTATCTTGTATCGTGCATCATATATCAATCAAAAATAATTCTGCAAAACTACCCTTGTCGCGGATGGAATCCGCTCCTACAGGAGATTCGCCTAAAGACGTAATTCTTCGTCCGCCACACTGTATGGCGGACTCATAATGGCAGAGAAAAAAGGATGGATGCTACAAAAGAATGAGATTCTGAAAAAAATTCAGAATACCATTAAAGAGAGAATTATTCTTCGCCCCTGGTCTTTGTCTTTATCGGCTCTACCAATAAAACATATGCAGGTTTTTCACTACGCGAGCGATGGCGTGAGCCCCGTTTAACCAGATAACCTTCGCCTTCCTTTAATTCCACTGATTCGTCTTCCAAATCAATAAATATCTTGCCTTTAAGCACATAAAAGAATTCATCTTCATTCTGATGGGTGTGCCATTTATAGGCACCATCAATCCTGGCAATCCTCAAAGCAGTCTCATTCACATAAGCTACATCATGAGGTTGCCAGGGTTCTTTTAATTTTTTATCAATGTCTTTAAAACTTATCTTTGACATTTTTCCTCCGCTTTTCTTCGGAAAAACAGATGCAAACGAATTTATGCTGATGCATACTGAATATAAATCTTACATTCGGAAAATCCCAAATTTATGGTCAGGGATTGGGGCATTTAGAGACATTGCAATTCC
Organism: bacterium; assembly: GCA_036796695.1. Lineage (GTDB taxonomy): Bacteria > Hydrothermota > Tepidihabitantia > SM23-42 > JAOAFX01 > JAOAFX01. Next base: position 39,684 of record DAIRCK010000004.1, on the reverse strand, counting down.
AAGTCCAAGCACAGTTCTCGTATCAACCGGGTCAAGTATCCCATCATCCCATAATCGGGCTGTTGAATAATAGGCACTTGATTCATATTCATACTTTGCAAGTATGGGTTTACGAATCTCCTCGACCTCCTCTGGAGTCAATTTCTTACCTTCTTTTTCCAATGCCTTGACCTTTATATCCGTAAGCACATCTGCTGCCTGTTCACCACCCATCACACAAATTTTTGCAGTAGGCCACATAAACAAAAGTCTTGGTTCATAAGCCCGACCACACATACCATAATTTCCTGCACCATAAGAACCACCAATGATAACAGTAAATTTAGGAACCTGGGCATTTGCCACTGCATGAACGAGTTTTGCACCATCTTTGGCAATCCCCTGATGTTCATAACGTTTACCCACAATGAACCCGGTTATATTCTGCAAGAATATCAAAGGAATCTTACGCACACTACACAATTCAATAAAATGTGCACCTTTTTGGGAAGATTCTGAAAAGAGCACACCATTATTCGCAAGGATTCCAACTGGATAACCCATAATTCGGGCGAAACCACATATTAGGGTTAGACCATATAGTTCTTTGAACTCGTGAAATTCGCTGCCATCCACAATCCTTGCAATCACCTCACGCATATCAAATGGCTTGCGTAAATCTTTGGGAATTATTCCGTATAATTCCTTTGGGTCATATGCAGGTTCCTTGGGTTCAACCCGTTCAAGTGGATATTTAGGTGGCCTCACCAGATTCTCCACTATATTTCGTGTAATTTCAATCGCCTGTTCATCATTTACTGCATAGTGGTCACTCACGCCTGAAATGCGGCAATGGACATCAGCACCACCGAGTTCTTCTTCGGTAACGACTTCACCAGTTGCTGCCTTGACAAGGGGTGGACCTCCAATATATATCGTGCCCACTCCTTTTACATGGACGACCTCATCACTCATTGCTGGCTGATATGCACCACCAGCAGTGCAAAATCCCATCACCACAGAAATCTGGGGAATATTCATTGCGGACATTATTGCCTGATTATAGAATATCCTCCCAAAATGAAACCTATCAGGAAATGTCCCTACTTGCAATGGCAAAAAAATTCCACCTGAATCAACAAGATATATGCAGGGCAAATGGTTATCAATCGCTATCTCCTGGGCGCGTATGTGTTTTTTAATTGTCTCAGGGATATATGTCCCTCCTTTAACTGTAGCATCATGAGCAACAATCATTACTTCCCGACCATTGACAACTCCAATTCCAGTTATAATCGCAGCAGAAGGGTGTTCATTATCATACATATCCCATGCCGCAAGTGGATTCAACTCTAAGAATGGTGTGTCTGGGTCAAGGAGCAATCTCAGTCTATCTCTCACAAATAGTTTCCCGCGCTCCTTATGCTTTTTGTGCATATATTCTGGCCCACCTTTTCTTACCAGTTCAAGTCTTTCGCGGAGGGTCTTAACCGCCTGTTCCATTGCCTCGTAGTTTTCTTTGAATTCCGGGCTATTAGGATTAATCTTGGATTCTATTTTATACATAACCTGTTAAACTCCAATTTCCAATGACCAAACCCCAAACAAATCCTAAATTCCAATATCCAAACATTTTGTTTTTGGAATTTAATTCTTTGAACATTGTTTCGAATTTCGGATTTCGGACTTCGTGCTTAAACCAGCACCGCCTTATATCCATAGCATATTATACCTGCGGCACCTTCTTCTTGAATCTTTCGGAAAACCATTTTAACAGACTTCCCTATTTTCATATCTTCAGGTTTACAATCAACAACCTGTGCCATCAGGCGAACACCATCGTTCAATTCAATGATTGCTACATTATAAGGAATCTGTGTATTGAATTGCTCAGGCGCAACGCGAATCGTAGTATATGTAACAATCTTTCCTGTATCATTCAATTTTATCTTTTCAAATTCCCGTGATTTACAACTTGAACAAATAAGCCTGGGTGGAAAGAATATTTTTCCACACTTCTTGCATTTATTGGCTTCAAGCCGATACCTTTGCGGCATTTCTCTTGTATATCTTGGAGAGGGCATAATTACTCCTTTCAATAAAAATGCAGTAATCGCAGAATCATTGCATTTGCAGTATCGTCCCTTTGGGACTTGCAGTATCGCCTTCGGCTTGTATTGACAATTTCTGCGAACGGAGTGATACTGCGAGTGTAACGATCCTGCTTCATATCGTAAATATATGAACAACAGATGAGGCACCAGAACCACCCATATTCTGGGTTAAACCAATCTTGGCATTCTTCACCTGGCGTTTACCCGCATTACCCCGCAATTGCTCAACAACTTCTACAATCTGTGCAATGCCTGTCGCACCAACTGGATGACCTTTTGATTTTAATCCCCCAGAAGTATTTATAGGAATCTTACCAGTTAATGAGGTCTCCCCTTTTTCAGTCAATTCTGCGGCTTTTCCCCGTGGTGCAAATCCAAGTTCTTCAATAATACATAATTCAGCAATCGTGAAACAATCGTGGACTTCAGCAAAGTTGACATCTGATGGTTTTATCCCTGCCATTTTGTATGCACGTTCACCAGCGATGCGAACTGCATTCAAACTTAGAATATCATCCCTTTGGTGCAGAGCAATTGTATCTGTTCCTGCTCCAGACCCGATTACCTTGATAATAGGTTTGTTTAGTTTCTTCGCAATATCAACAGTAGTAACAATCACACAGGCTCCACCATCAGAAACTGGAGAACTATCCATAACTGTGATAGGGTCAGCAACCATTGTGGCATTTAACACATCATCTATTGTAATCTCACTCTGGAACTGGGCATTAGGATTGAGTGCACCATTCTTATGATTCTTTACTGCAACCATAGCAAGATGTTTACGCGAGGCACCATATCTTTCAAAATAGACATTAGCAATCATTGCATAGAGTCCAGGGAATGTAATACCCTGATAACATTCATATTCCTGGTCTGCAGCAGTAGAAAGGGCATAAGTCACATCCGCACCATCTGTCATTTTTTCTACACCACCAGCAAGAACAATATCATTCATTCCTGATGCGACATCCAAAAATGCCTGTCTGAACGCAAAACCTCCTGATGCACAGGCTGATTCAATACGCACAGCAGGGATTGGTGCTACCCCAAGATAATCGGCCATTAAGGCACCGATATGTTCCTGTCCAACGAATAGACCCGGGGTCATTGAGCCTACATACATTGCATCAATATGGTCAACCCCGGCATCATCAATTGCCTTAATTCCCGCTTCAACAAAAATATCCCTTAAAGATTTTGTCCATAATTCACCAAACTTTGTCATACCAACACCAATGACACATACTTCACGCATTTTTTACCTCCTTTATCCACAAATTCCAAATCCTAATATCTAAATCCTAAACAAATCCAAAATTCAAACATACAAATCTATTTTGATTTCTCGAGAATAGAACCAAATATCTTTGTCAATTCCATCGCCTCCTGGATTAGGTATTGCTGCTCCTTTTCATCTCTTTTATCACCGACTTTGGCAAGTTTCAACCAATAGCTGCTTTCTTTCGCTTCTTTTCGGCAAATTTTTATTCTCATCACAAAGTCTTTCTTACTCAGCGCTTCATTGGCTTCAATATAGTTTGCCCCAACAGAACCCGACGATTTAACTAATTGTTTGCTTATCTCTAAATTGGGCAAGGTCTTAGGAAGACGATTTACAAATTCTATCACTCGACGAGCAAAATTCAAAGTACGTTCTTCAAGGTCATAATGTTTTGAACTTTGGATTTCTTTCATTTGGTATTATTTAGGATTTAGAATTTTGAAATTAGAATTTTAATCATTCTGCCATTATTATCTTATGCCTGTGTTTGGCATATTCGCCATAGGTGAGATATATCCGATTATTCTCAAGCATATCCTTTACCTTTTCTGCCTTGTCGCGCACTTCGTTTATCCTATCAGTAACCTTAAAAACAAAGGCATCACTACCAGCACCAGAACCGAATGATACAAGCAATATTAAATCACCTGGTTTTGCAACATCAAGTATCGCTGAAAATCCTGTTGGTGAAGACCCAGAATATGTATTACCCATCAAAGGCACAATCCAGCCGGGTTCAATCTGTTCTTTAGTAAATCCAAGACGCTTGCCGATAGTCATCGGAAACTTTCCATTGGGCATATGAAAGACAGCATATTTGAAATCACCTGGTTTGTAACCACTCTTCTCTAATATCCCTTTACCTGCGTTGTAGATATGTTTGAAATATGCAGGGTCGCCGGTGAATCTACCACCATGCCTTGGATAGAACTGATACTCACGCCTCCAGAAATCGGGTGTGTCAGTTGCCCAGGAATATGTATCAAGAACTTCAACTACGATCTTTTCTTTGCCAAAGATAAATGCTGATCCACCAGCAGAAGCAGAAAATTCCAATGCATCACCAGGTGCACCCTGTGAAGTATCAGCACCAATACCCATTGCATATTCCATCAGACCGGCTTTTACAAGACTGTATGAGACAAACATAGCCTCAGTTCCTGCTTTACAGGCGAATTCAAAACTCGCAATATGAACTTCAGGTGTAATTCCAAGAACCTCAGCAACGACTGTTGCAGAAGGTTTAACTGCATAGGGATGGGATTCTGAACCAACATAGACCGCACCGATCTTTTTTGGGTCAATTTCAGCACGTTTCAGAGCATTCTTTGCAGCAGCAACCGAAATTGTAATAGTATCTTCATCTATTCCTGGAACAGTCTTTTCTTTTAATGCAAGACCTTTTTTTATTGTCTCCGGGTCCCTACCCCATTGTTTAGCAATCTCTTCAACCTTTATACGATAACGGGGCAGGTATGACCCATAACCTACAATCCCTATTTTTTCAGGCATCATACCTCCTTAAATTTAAATCACTTGATTCTGTTTTAATTTTGATATTCTTCTCTCCCGTCTTTTTTCCACCTCAAGATATTCTTGTTTTTCTTCATAAACAACTACCTTCACTTCCATTGAGGTCTTTCCAACCCAGGTGAGTTTTGCCTTTAATTGGATAATCTCACCCAAATGGATTGGATGAAGGAGATTACCCAAATTTGTATCATTTGGAAGCACCAATTCACTCATATATACTTCAGACATTGCGGGCGTCTTACCTTTCATAATTTATCTAACGGTATGCAATAAATTCCTTACCCAATAACTCGCGAGCAACTATTATCCTCATAATCTCCAGCGCACCCTCAGCCCAGTAATAACTACGGACACCTTTTAATGCAAGTTCAAGTGGGCAATCTGTTGTATAGCCAAACGCTCCAAACCATTGTAGCGCATCGTTTATCGCCTCAAAAGCAGAAGGAACAGAAGACAATTTTGCAGCCGCACAGACTTTGGTCACTTCAAAGCGGGTAAATAACTTTTCTTTCTGTTCTTTACCATACATCCATAATGCTTTATAACCAAGTAATCTTGAGGCTTCCAGTCTGGACCAGTGTTCAGCAAGTTTAAATTGGACTCCTTCAAATTTCCCAAGTGGTTGTCCAAATGCAGTTCTTTTTTTGATATGTTCCATCGCCTGTTCCAGACAGGATAATGCTACCCCACAGGCAACAAGCGAAATGTTTGCCCGGGCATAATCAAATCCTTCCATTGCAATATAAAAACCTTTATTCTCCTCACCGACCAAGTAATCTGCGGGAAGTTCCACATTCTCCATTGCAAATCCACCTGTAGATATTCCCTTTCTTCCCCAATCTTTTAATACCGTTGTTGCTACACCTTTTAGTTTTTTTATTGGAATATAAAACAAACTAATACCACGGGTTCCTCTTGCTGGCTCAGTCTTGGCAAGCATAACATAGCCTCCGCCATCAGGGAGATAATTAGTTATCTCATTTATTCCGCTGATAAACATCTTCTCGCCCGAGATTATGTATTTATCATCCTTTTTTATGGCATTCGTTCTCATATTTGCCAGATCAGAACCAGTGTCTGGTTCAGTTGCGGCAATGCCCAGAAATGCAGTCCCTTGAGTTATTTTCGGAAGAATTTCACTCTTGATGCTTTCACGACCGTATTTATTCAAAACATATCCCCACGCTGCCTGAACAAGAAAGAAAGTAGGAATCGCACAGGTAATATCTGCTTTTGCCAGTTCTTCGGCAATAATTCCTGTTGTTATTGGATCAACCTCAGCACCACCATATTCTTTGGCAACAGTAATTCCAAGAAATCCGAGTCTGGAGAGGGATTGAATTATACTGAACGGAATTTTTTCATCCCCGTCTATTTTTCTTAACAAGGGTTTAATCTCTTTTTGTCCGAAATCGCGAATCGTCTGCTGAATTAATTTCTGTTCAGTAGAAAACTCAAAATTCATTATTTCTTTTTTGAAAATACTGAACTAACATTCCAATCTTCATCAACCCACAATCCAATTATATCAACATTAAACTGCCAGGATTGTATCGTTTCAATGGCTGAAAGAATATCTTCCTTATGTGTTTGTTCATCGACTGGATTACCAGCACAATCATAATGACCGATTATTGCAATCAAACCCGATTTATGCCGCGAAATTGATATCTCAACACATTTTTTTATCCAGTCAACCAAAAATTCTGGTTTTCTTTCGGATAAAATCTTATTCGGACCCGGCAGGGTGATCATATCTACATAATCAACCCCGTAATTATTCTTAATATAACTAAAAACCAAAATTTGCACCCTGCCATCCATACAATTTATTGCTGTTGCAAATTTATTCATTTTTTAGCCCTTCAGCCTTACGCAATCTATCCATTATTGCCCTGCCCAATCCCTGTTCAGGAACTGGTTCAGCATAAATAATATCAATATCTGCATCTTCAAGATGATGGAGTGAAGAGAAGAATTTGGCTGCTGCCTCTTTTAAATCGCCAGTCGGAGATAATATTTCTACTGCGGCAAAAGGTAAATTCCTTTGTATTGATTTAAAGGCAAGAAACCCAACTCTTAATCCTTCAGGAATATAAAGCCCATTATCTTGTTTAATAATCTTGAGTGGAACTCTCGGTGCATAGTGTTTTAAGAGTTGCCCTGGAGACCTTGGTCTTTTGTTAAATGGAGAGATTTTTACCTTCCCTAAAACTTTTTCAATCTCTTCTAATGGAAGACCACCGGGTCTTAAAATTGTGGGTTCATCAGTGAGGTCAAGGACCGTAGATTCAACACCTATCCTTGTCCTGCCACCGTCAATGATTAAATCAATCTTTTCACCTATCTGTGCAAATACATGTTGAGCAGTAGTTGGACTCAAACGGCCAAAGATATTGGCACTTGGTGCAGCAATTGGAACTTCTGACTCTCTTATCAATTCAAGGGCAATGGGGTTTGCAGGCATCCTTATAGCAACTGTATTTAAGCCTGCAGTAACTATATCAGGAACAGTATCTGATTTTTGTAAAACCAATGTAAGGGGGCCAGGCCAGAATTTTTTAATTAGAATTTCAACTTTTTTATCAACTCGTTGAACTAAATTTTTAACATCTTTATAGTCTGATATATGGACTATGAGCGGGTCAAACCTGGGCCTTTGTTTGACTTCAAATATCCTAGCAATTGCCTCAGGATTAAATGCCGAAGCTCCAATTCCATACACCGTCTCTGTAGGAAATGCAACGAGCCCACCTTTTTTGATTATCTCTGCAGCATCTTTTATCAACTCCCTGGTATAAGCCTTAACCTTTGACATTAAATAAGTTCTTTTATTCTGTTTAATATCTTGCTTATTTCTGGTGCGTCAAACCACTTTTTCTTTGTAAGTTCGTTTGCATAAGATTGATAGACTAAACTGATGGAATCATAGAGTTCTTTTGGAAGTTTGGGTGGTGCACTCTTTACAATCTGTTTCCAGTTCACGCGATCCTGTTTCTTCGCCGATTCTACTTCCTGGAACCATTCGGTCTTCCGATAATATATGCGCGCTATCTCTTTGCTCACCGGTATCCCTTCATAAGTAAATCTACATTCATCAAGGGTGCCAAGGGCATCAACAAGAACAAATTTTCTATTCTCATCAAATCCGAGTTCAATCTTGCCATCCTCGTTAAACAATCCGAGCTGTTTGGTCTCTTTGGTAATCAATTCATTGATAAAAGCAACTATTCTTTTCATCTCATTAAGTTCTGAATCAGAAAGTCCGCAAGTTTTCTTTGCCTCATCCCAGGTAAGATACCTGTCAGTAATCTCAAGTTTTGTGGATACATCATATATCGGCTTTTCAAGAATCTGTCCAGGCTCTGGCATCTTATCCAATCCAATATCAGCCAATTTAAGTGTTCTTTCTTTCAATCTCTTAAAGACCGAAGAACCTCCTGGAAGGGCATTTCGATAAATAACCTCAAGCGGAATTAAGAAATTTGTTTTTTCTTTCTTGTAAACAGAATAGTCATATTTATCCCCATCGAGTTTGGGTTTGAGAACCCTTAGCAATTTGACTTCCATAGTATTGGATGGCCTATTCAGTTCGTTTAGTCTTTTTGCCTTACCATTCTCAACAAGCCCAAAATAATGTGTTTTTATCCCTGATTCCTCAAGTTTTTCAAAATAATAGGCAGTTACAATGCATATCGCTGCACCTTTATTCGCAATATGGTCAGGCATCTCACCCCAATCAAAGACCGAATATCTATCTGAAAATACAAACCTGCCAATACCTGATGTCTTTTCAGTGGGAGGATTTATAATCTCAAGGTCTTTAACACTACCCATTGTTGGTAACCTCCTTGTCAGTTTGCTCAATCTTTCTTTTCATTTCTTTTTGATATTTCTTTATTTTCGATACCAGCCTTTTGTCTTTAATACCTAAAATCTTAATTGCCGCAAGTGCAGCATTATCTGCACCAAGAACTGTCATCGGACAAACCCCTGATGGCATACGAAGGCTTGAAAAAATATCTACGCATAGACAGGCATCTGAAGGTGGTGGTGGAGAGGCAATGACAGGACAGGATGTTTGGGCATCAACAAAACCACTAAGGGCATTGCTTCTTCCTGCGATAGTAATAAATACCACATCCTCTGATTCATACTCTTCTATAATCTTTAAGACCTTTAACGGGGTTTTATGGGCTGAGGCAATACGAATAACATAATCAACCCCAAAATCAGAGAGCACACTGGTAATCTTTTTGCCATACTCCATATCAGCTTTTGAACCCATAATAACAACTACTTTTGACATAAACACTCCTTTTGTGGTGTAATTATATTTAAAAATTCAAGAAGGTCAATAAAAATAGAACATCTAAAACCTGATGTTTATCCCCACATTAATCCACAGAAAGACCATACCCCATTCTGGGAAGTCAATAATTGTATTTCCTATTGTTCCTTTGGCACTCCGATTCTTCCATAAATACATAAAACCGTCTGCCACAGGAAATTCTATAAATGACTTTTTAAAAAACTCATATTGCATACGAAATTTCGCACTCAGGGAGAATGACTTCAGGTCGTAAGTTTCGTTATTGCTAATCATAGTTCTGGTGTAGCCAATTCCAGTGCCCATAACTGGTTTAAGTTTCATAAAATATACTTTCTTCTCAACAGGATACCAATCCAAATATAATCTACCCACAGTTAAATTTCCTCCAAGACTCAGTTTTTCGCCCTTAATAAAACGATTATTACTCAAATGTTCTGTAGATAATTCAACATTTATCAAAAGCATACGATATCCAAGGTCCTGGAATCCCTTTTTCCAGATCCTCTGACCTAAGAACAGAGTGAAGTTTTTTATGCCCAAATTATTAAAGTTATTCTGCAACAATTCTGAAATTTCAAATCCAAAATAGATATTGGGTGACAACTCTTCTTTATTTATTTCATTAGCAGTAATATTTGAGACTCCCAAAATTATTGTCGCAAGAGTTAATAAAATCTTTTTCATTTTGAATACTTCTTATAAAATTACTAAAAATTCAATGTTTTCTTTGAAAAATTTCAGATAGAAAACCATCCTCGTATTTTGGGGTTATTAAACTCACTAATACGATTGTAATAAAACCCGCAACTATTCCAGGAATAAAGCCGTGGATTTTGAATGGTTGTTTTAACAACATCCAGATAAGTGCGACCAGAAAACCAGTTATCATTGAAAAAACCACACCTGTTTTTGTTATCCACTTTGAATATAATCCAAAGAAAACAGGCCAGAGTGTGGTTGAAGAGATTATTGCCCAGGAAAAAGCAGTGAGTGTCAGAACCAGGGCAGGTGGTTTGATAGCAATCAGTATAGAAATAAGACCCACAATCAGGGTGACAATCTTACTTAAAAATAGCATTCTTTTTTCATCATAACTTACCTTGAGTCCTTCTTTTAAAAAGTCTTTTACTATTGAACCGGTTATTATTATCAAGACCGAGGAGAATGTAGACATACCTGCAGCAAGGACTGCGGCAAGAAAAATAGATGAACCAATCGGATTACACACAGTTTTGACAAGCATTGGAATTGCGAGGTCAGGGTTCTTAAGCGAAGGGAATAAAATTCTTGAAAAAGCACCATTTAAATAAGGGATAAGGGCAAGACAGGTTCCGAGTGTAGCAATTGGAGTTCCAATCTTAAAGAAATTCAAATTTCTAATAGAATAGAACCTGACCAGTAGTTGTGGCATTCCCCAGACACCAAAACTTACTATTAAGGCATAAGAGAGCAGACCCTGCCAGCTCCACACACCTGGCGTCTCAATATAACCTCTATTCATAGCAGAAAGGCTCATTGCTGCATTTGAAATGCCACCAACATTTTTTAGGGTGAATACTGTAAGTAGTATCAAACCAATACCCATAATCCACGCCTGTATAAAACTTGTCCATACCACAGCGATATATCCACCAATTGAGACATAAAAAAGAATTATCACTGACGAAATCAAAAGGCCATAGATATAAGGAATGTTGATAAGGACCTCAAAAATATGCCCCATACCCTTGAGCATACTTACATTATATACAATGAGAAATATCGCTATCACAAGGGATGAAAATATCAGGGCGAAATTTGAATTGTATCGCTTTTTCAGGAATTCGGGTATGGTGATGGCATTCAGTCTGTGGGTAATCTCCCGCATTCTTGGACCGAGCCCAATCCAGCACACCAGTGTTCCAAGAAAGACATTTATCGTACCAATCCACAAAGTGGACATTCCATAGAGCCAGCCAAATGCACCACCACCGATTATCACAACAGAACTGAAATAAGCAGCAACATAGGAAAGCGAAGTAACCCAGGGACCAATATTTCTACCACCAAGATAAAAATCTGATGTGGTCTTAGTCCTTCTACCAGAAAAGATGCCAATGAAAAGAAGCATCAAAAGATAGAGTATTATTACAACTGAGTAAATCAAAATATTATTCATTTTTATCCCCTGGTTTGTAGGAAATACCCCATATCACTGCTATTATTACACAGATAATTGCAAAGATGATTGAGAAAAAGGTTAAAAAAGGAATATTAAAGATTTTCATCGAAACCTCCTAAATTCTTTGTTTAAAATTTTCCAAAGAAAGAAGTTATATCGAAATATATTGTTTTACGGGTGCGATCCGATAATTCGATTTCTATTTTGTCATACTGTTTACTACCGGATGGTACAAACCCCTGGCGAATCAATTGCCAGTCTTTGCAATGAATACCAAATTTCTGTGCAAGATATGTGTATTCAGCTCTCACACCTTCGTCTTCGTTTTTTACATCTAATATCACAATTGCTTCCTCTATTGATTCACCACTCTTTTCTATATATTTAGCCATTTTGTTCTCCAGATTTATCTTTTCGTGGTCTGACAATACCACCAAGTGCTCCGCCCACCAGGCCGAGAAGACCAAAGTATAATGTAGTGAGAAATATTCCTGCACCGATTATTGCGCCTACCAAACCTCCAAATATTATGCCACCACCACCAAAAAGACTTCCCAATAATCCGCCAATGATTGGTAGCATAATGCCAGCGAGTATCCCTTCGATAGTCCCGCTCAAAAATCCAGCCAGCATTCCATTCCTTATTCCACCAATTATTAGCCCTGCAATAAAACCAGCAATGATTGGACCGAGCACCGGAATTGGGCTCAGAACCAGCATTGCTATATATCCAACGATTACTGCCAGAATCAACATCATAACCTCCTTAATTGTGATTTTTTAGATATTTATCAAAAAATAAAAGAACCCTGTCAAAGAATTCAGGATAGTTGATAAATTCAGGACCTTTCATCCCGCTATGCTCAGCATCAGACACCCTCCACAGCTCTTTTGGTCCTTTTAATTTTATCGCTATTTTCTCTGACATCCAGACTGGTGTCCGATTATCCTTTTCGCCTACTATCAAAAAAACAGGAATATCAATCTTATCAGCTGCATTTATGGGTAATAAATCTTCAGGATAATCTTCTGGTGCTACAAAATTCCTCTCAGGCATAGCTTTTTTCAAAACTGGCAAGATTTCGTCAAATGAACTCATCAATGCCCTGCCTACATAGGCCGAAATATCTTTTCGCTTTGCAATAATCGCAAAAGAAAGATAGGCACCTGTAGAAAAACCCATTACTCCAATTCGTGTGGTATCAACCTCGGGCTGTTGTTTGACAAAATCAATCGCCGAATCATAATCAATAAGAAATTCAGTGTAGCATAATCTATCTGGTTCTGTCTGCCATTCTGCGCTCATACCAAAACCTCGCCAGTCAAAGAGAAAGACATTATAACCTTTTGTAAAAAAGTGATAGGCATAGAAGATAAACTGTGTCATATTTCCAGCATCGCCATCGCAGATTATAATTGTAGCTCTTTTTGAATTATCTAAAACACGGTATTCGCGTGGTGCTGGTTTTAATTCCTGAGGAACGGGCAGAATTCTACCGATGATGGAATTGGCAATACCGGTTGTATCCTGTGCCGGAATAAACCACCCCTTCAGTTTCAGACCATCAGATGTTTGAAATTCCACTTCCCGAAAAATTATACCATAATCCGAAGGTATTGCCTTATATTCCCTTTCCGGCTTAAGGGCATACAACAGCAAGCAAAAGGACATCAAAACCAACAACATTAAAACCCGAAACTTAAAATAAACAATCATTCTCCATTTTATCATTTATCCCCCTTATTCTTATTTTTACAAAAGATCTTTAAGATCTCTCTCTCATTTTTTATTACACTAACAAAATAGGGTAATATCCTTGCCTTCTGAATAGTAAAAAACCTCTGGGTCTTGATATCAAGTAACAGCAATGGGAATATCTTCAGGTAACTTCGCAGGATAGAGCCTTAAATCATTATTTTATGTTACATATGGTTTATTATTGCCGATTACTGGTAAATCTGAAAAAGACACGCAAATGTGGGGGTGGGAAGACAAAAAACGAAAAACTCGTTAATATATTCCCAATTGCTTTTTAATCAAGAAACACAAAGTATTCTTTATTTCGCCATGTCTCGGTACTGGCGCTTTTCTTCCATTCTTCGGATTCATATAGATATCATGCCTTTTGCCATGGCGAATTAAAATACAACCTGACTTCGCCAGCAATTTTATTAATTCTTGTCTTTTCACACTGCTATTGTTACTTCTTTTTCCTTAGGCTTCACGGACAATTTTGGTAATATTTCTGTTTCCATCATTAGTTTATAAGCATCGCGAACATTATTTTCTAATTCTTCCAAAGTCTCACCCTGGCTGAATACCCCTGGGACCTCTTTTAATCTACCGATATACCACCCTTCGTCAATCCAGTATTCCAATGTAAAAGTTCGTTCCATATTACCTCCTCATCTTCTTCATTAAAAGTAATTATAATTATAAAAAAAGATTTGTCAACAAGTTTGCTTGTGTATTAACACAAATCTTACAAATTTTTGAACCACGTGTGATTATTTTTATTTGATGCTCAAAAGACAAGCCCTGTCTATCATTTCTTTTCTTTCTTCAATTATATAGAGCTGGCTCGGCTGTATCTTGTCAAAACTCAATTTCATAAATCCAGCCCTTCTAAAGAGCCCTTTTCTATAATTGCTATATAAACTCCACCTTTACCATCAATAAATTTCTTAATTCGCCAGTTTGTATCCCGTAATATCATTGCCATCTCGTCTTTTGAAACCAGAAGATAATCAAACCAGGGTGTTACATATCTTTTATATCTAACCCTTATCCTCAGTTGCCCGGGCATCCGATTTCTTTTTCTATTCAACTGGTGATACTCAAGATGCTCTTTGAGACTGGTTTGATATGGGTCTCTGGTTTCGGCTATAATCGAGGCATCTTCAGTTGCGATGTTTTCAAATTTCCCAAGTAGCCATCTTGCCCTTTTAAAACTTCCAAAAAGACCAAAATTATTTCCCATCATAAGAATTGTATCAAACTTGCCGAGTCTTGCATTTATCTGAGTTATGGACAAAACCATTGCCTTTTTAAGCCCTCTTTCTTTACAAACCTTTATCGCAAGGGGTGAATTATCAATCCCCAATACTTCATAACCCTTGTTTTGAAGATACAAAGAATGCTTGCCTGCCCCGCATCCAATATCCAGAACCCTTCCCTTTACATACTTCATCGCCTCTTTTTCATACTCTTGCCATTCACTGTATTCAGAAAAGTAATTTTTGGCTCCGCCTGAAACATCAATATATCCATCATCCCTCTCCACAATTTCATAACTTCTTTCTCCATTAAAATAATCATAAATCTCATGCCCAAAGGCATCCTGCCAGTCTTTTAACATTTATCTGCTCCTATTGTTTTACTCACTTTTATTACATTTCCTGTGCAATAATTGTATGGGCAAGTAATATTCCAAAGATGTCAAGCAGTAACCGAGAAAATTGGAACAATTTTGTCGGGCAGGTCTGGGTAAATTTTGAAATCCCTAAATTCTAATAATCCCATCCTTATCTTTTCTCTTAACTCCCATAGAACAGTTTTATTGCTATCGTATATTAAACAATGCATTGCATCTTTATAATTTAACCAGGCATATAATATATATTCCATTGAAATGGCTAATTTTTTGTTTTTTACAAACACTGCAAAACAGTATTCAGAAATCACATATAAATTCTTAGTCTTTTTATGCTCAGTAAAATATATTTTGGGTATCATTGTCATCGTCTCCAATCTATAGAATTTATTAGACTTTGCTATCGCCTCTTCTTCAAAGGCTTCTCTTTTTGCGGATTCAAACATTGTTTTATTTTCCTTCCTACCGCCGGCAACAAATTGTCAGTAATCACCGTCACGCCCTCTAAATACAGCAACTTTTAAAGCATTTCGTTTTTCAAGAATAAATGGAATGGCTAAAACTTGAAATTTTGCTCTCATTGTTTTGCCCTTCCTCTTTTAACTCCGAGGCTCCATTCCATATTAGAATAAATGTGAACATCAGATGGCGGACAGCAACACATAAAACCTATAGTCGGTTCTCTATTCACCGAACCTGAGACAAGATTAACTTCATATCTATATTCCTTTACCCTGAATGTCAGTATAATATCCCCATTTTGATTTAATTTGTACCCGGCCCGGGTAGTATCAATCGGAAGACCCAACTTAACAATCTCCTCAAATTCAATTGTTTTGTTATCCGAGCGGAGATAGATTTTTTCGTAAAAATTGCTGGGAGATGTACCAATTCTTACAAATTCAATATTTCTTTTTCCCATAGTGTATTTAAAGTATACTTTTATTTTAAAACCTCCAAACATTTTATCTATCCAGGTTCCAGTTTTCCAATAAAATTTAAAATAACCCGTAATTCGGCTTGCTTCAATCACCTTATTATCTTTATAGCAATAATCAGCATCTCGGATTGCGCCTGTTTCCTGTAATATCAAATGGTTAGATATATATTCTTTTTCCAAACCAGACTGCATCAGGACTTCATAAATTTGGACGAGTAAAAATATTGGGTTTATAGTATCCGGATTTGAAAGCCACTTCAGATTAACATTACTGCTACCATAATTACCAACCTCCACAAAATCTTTGCCAAATTTTTGGCTAAATCCTTGAATACGCCAGGTGCTACCGTATCCAATGTAAATAAGGGAATCAAACAAAGAAGATGTAAATCCTTTTTCTTTAATTTTTTTTATAAAGATCTCATAATTTAATAATTGTGCTAACTGTTCAGGAATATTTATTAATTTAAAATAGACAATGCCTTTCTGGTAGTCGTAGTGAATAACACCCTTTGCACCCTTTGCCACTGAGTATGGTAGTCCAACAAAACAATCTTTGATTTCAATCAATTTTGCTATTTCCAGAAAAAGAGAATCGCACTCCATTCTTTTGATGGAATCTAAAATATCATTCTGTCGTTTTATAGGAAAATGGCAACAAAAGGCGCAAGCAATATCGTTGTTTTTGCCAAATTTGATATATATATTATAATGATACTTAATGTCATACCGCGAGAGAGTATCTAAGAGCATTAAAGTTAATTCTTTAAAGCGTGGTTTTATCCATTGTTTCAAACCAAATTTATCAGAATCATAAAGTTCATAAGAATAATCCAAAATTTTGCAAAACCTAAATTCCCTAAAAAGGGGATTGGCTAAAGTTCGGTGAATAATAATCTTAGGCATCATCAATGATGATAATACAAAAAATACAGCAACTCCCACCGCTGACCAAACTAACCATCTTATAATTTTTCTCATTTTAATATTTTATTCTTTCTGTTATATATTAATTTACGGCAATGCAAAATTTATTAGACAGAACCTCTATTCTAATAATCCCATATTGCCTGCCCTGCTTTTCTTATTTTAAATCCCAATCTTTTGTAAAATTCTTGCGCCGAATAATTCAAATCCCAATCGTAGTAACCTCACCTCCACTTCGTAAGTGAGGTTGAAAACCTATGAAATTTCATGACTTTTTGACGATGTTTTTTTAACCTTACCCCCACTTACGAAGTGGGGGTAAGGTATATTCATCAAATCTTTTTTTCGCCCTTTTCCAGCCATTCTTTTACAGCTCGTGATAGAACATCTGCTCGTTTTTTAATCAAAATATAATACCACACACCGATGACCAGTAAAAATGCAAGTATTATCCAAAGGGCGTTTGTGCTGTGAACTCTATAACCCAATGCCAGCAAAAGGAAAATGACAACTCCGAGGATTGAAAGGTTCAAACAGACTTTAATTTTCACCTTTTGCGGATTCACCAGTTCAATTGTGCCGTGTATCGGGCAGACTGTATATTTTGAGACCGAATAATCCCAGACAAATTCACGATAGAAAACCTCTTTCTGGCTTACCTCAAATAGCCGATACTTATTTTTGATGTAAGTGCCTATGATATCCTGCAGCAGATTCACCGGCGGAAGTTTATAATTAACCTTATTGGTCACATTATCGATATTATACAAAAATACTAAACTTCTGAAATAAGCCGGGGATCGCATTTTAACAAAGACCTCATCCAGTATAAGGCACAAAACTGCTATAGACAAACCTACGATAACCTCAGTCATAATGTCCTCCTGAATGTCAAAAAATAAGGGAATTGAAGGCAATTTGTGGCATTTGAAGGCACAAAAGGCGATTCGGGGCGGTTAAGGGCAAAAGGAGAAATTGAAGTTCTGAACTTGCCGTCATTTTAAGCCTTTAATTATCGTTAATAATCCAAATGTCATGGAGCGGTCAAACAAAAATTCGCATATTAATTTTTCAATGCCTCTTTGACTTCTCTTTGGAAGTTTTCTTTATCAAAAAAGAATGACATTATCGGTTTTTGATTTACTATACAGAATGAAACCTTGCCCCTTTTTGCTACTTCGTCTGCCTCTTCAAACTCGTTGATCATCCTTACAGGAATATCTGGTGCTACTTCTATTATTAATTCTTTTATCTTTTCTGAAAAATACATACAAAAAGGGCAATTTGGGTTATAGAATATTAGCGCCTTTCCCCTATCCTCATCCTGCAGAATGTATCCTGTCTCTTTAGGTTTATATACAAAACTTTGTTTTAATGGATAATAAAGTAAGGTTGGGTCATCTTCGCTTACTTGTTTAAACCCCATCTTTTTGAAGAATTCAGATTGTGGATACCTGCCCGGCACCTGGAATGCAGAGATTACAAAACCCGATGGTGTATCATCGCCGAAATATGATTTAGGACTTTGCATATCATCTAAGAGAGATTGAAACAAAATTCTGCCAATGCCCTTCCTTAAATTTTCTTTTTCCGGAACAAAGATACAATCAATCACAACCAGTTTTTCTTCTGGTCTTGGCTGATACTGGATAATCCCTGCTGGGTTGCCATTCAAATAAGCAATCTTGGCAAAACTGCCGAATTTTTCCAGCATCTTCATCGCCCACCTTCTCTTAACCTCTGCCCCTTCAATAAAATACCTATCCCCTTTCTTGTCAGCTGGTATGCAGAACCCAATCAAATCATCTATATTTCTAATATTAACATCCTTAATTTCCAATCCTTCCATTCCAACCCCCTTTCACCCCCTCCTATCTCCTCCCCTTCCGCTTTCCGAGAATCCTCGCCCTTCGGACGGGACTTCAAGGAGGAGGGTAAGGGTGGGGGCATTATTCCAGCCTTCTCATTTTGATAATATTGCACATAATGTTCTGCGGATAAAAGAAGTTGTCGAAGATATCATAGCGAATCCTTTTATCAACTGTTAGGCGATGTTGACGAAGGAACATTATACTACTTTACTGTCCTAACAAATGTCCAAGGCAAAGTCCAAAAAGCTCAACTGAACCGCTTTTGTCCATGGCAAAGAAGTAGCCTTTTTCTCTGCCCTCTTTATATACTTCAATCCCGTTATTAAAACATTGATAAGATAAGATCTTGTTTAAAGGAATACTTAATGGTTTATGCCCAGCAAAAGGATGCAGAAATAGTCTCTGATTGGTGATAAGTAGAACTCCTCGCGAAGTTTCAACAAATCTATCTTCTTTTACTATATGTCCCCTGTGAGCACCCACCCTATAACTTATCCCTTTTGCAATCCGAAAACTTACACCATGTGATCCTCCACTGTAACCCAAACTAACTGATTTTAATTCCTTAAGAATACAGCTATCCGCAAAGTGTACAACTTCCCCCTTCTTGAAAACTACAGGTGTGCCTCTTTCTATCTTTAAGTTTATTGTCGGCAAGGTTCCTTCTTTCTTTATCGTGTTAACATAAATATAAGGCCGTATACGCTCATCAAATTTGACCTCTTCGTTGGTTAAATTAAATGTTTCTTGGATTTTTCGTAAAACATTTATTTCTTCTTCCTCGAGTTCTTTGTCAGATTCGAATTAATCATAGATTTTAGAATACAAAGTAAGTAACGAATTCTTATTTTGCTTTTTGAGGAGTTCCAGTTGCTGCTCAGTAACAACTTTAGTTGCTAATATCTCTTTTTCTACTTTATCCAATTCAGCAGCCAGTTCAGATTCTATCTTGGCGAGTTCGGCTTTGTGTGATATTTCACAATCTTTACAAAGCACACCTCTGGCAAAAAAGGATAGTTTCTTACCACACTTCTGACAGAATTTTGCCATTTTTTATCACCTCCAATTTTTTATTAATGCCCAGAAGTCAATTGCAAATAACGGCTGAGCGTATCTGAAGTTCCGAGCGAAGCGAAGAATTTAGGTGAGGGCATAGCCCGAGCCAGATATTCTCTGTTATCTGCTGTTTCATCAGCTATCATGTTCCACCATCAAAATATACCGCTGTGTCAATTTTTCGCCACAAGAAACTAATTAATGAAAGAATGTTAAGTGCATCCTCTTGAGTAATAGTCCAATCTAATTCTGGTTCGTGGGCTTCTGGATTTCTAACAGCTCGCATTAATCCCATACAAAGATGCATTACACCTTCCTGTTCATTTCGTTCTGTCTCTGTGCGTTGAGCATTTATTTTTAAGGGACCCTTCAAAGATAAAGCAGCTCCCATTAACTCAGCTCCATTTTTGTTGATTCTAGATTTTTCGTGGACATATTTATCAAAAGCCTTACAACATTCGAAAACTGCGTGGAAGTGTTTTCCTTCTATAAATAAAAGTCTGGCATGCTTTCGAACCTCCGAGTGGAAGTTTCTAGCATCAAACATTACTTCAGCTTGAGAGCGTTGTGAACGCAAAGTAGGTGAGATAGAGGACTTAACTATAATTTTCCCTGTTTTGGGATGTATTTCCAAATCATAAAATGATAGTATCTCATTAACTTCCTCGATAATGCCTTTATGATACTCAGCTTGTCCAAAGTATTCCTGAGGATCACAGAGTTTTTCAATTACTTTGGCAACATTATAGGGACCGTTAGGCTGTTTTTGTAATTCTTCTAAAGCAGCATAGACAAATCTCCACTTGGTAGATCCATCATGATGAATATTAGAAAAATCAACTTTTCTGAAAAATTCTGTAATTTCAGAACCTGTATATCTTTCACCTATAATTTTAGCGATTTTTTCTAAAGCCGAGAGACTGAACGCTTCTATTGGCTTCATACCATTTCCTCACAAGTTAATATTCGTTCTACAGTCAAATTTCATATAACGGCTGCAGGCTAAAAGAAATGTTTAGCATTTGCCCAGTTAGTCTTTCTCCTTTCAGCCTGTTGTTAGCGAAGTAGTCGCCATACCTTTATTGCCGCTGTGTCGAGTCAATCTGCTCCTGAACCTTTTTTCTGAATTCAAAAGGAGCTTCAATTTTATGAAAAGGGTTGCTTGTTCCGCCAGTTCCTTTAACTACGATCGTCCCATAGTTCAATATTCTTCCAAGTATGCCTTGATTGATTTGTATTCCTTCAACCTTTGCCAGAAGAGTTTCCAAAGAGTTTCTTCTAATCCAGCCAACCTTGACCAAAACCCTCTTGTTTGTCACTCCGAATTCTGAGGTTTTGAAAGAAATAAACGAAGAAATTACCCAGATAATCGCTATCAATAGAAAAAAGAGAAAAAAGTAGCCCATGCCAACAGCATCACCACCAGTAAATAATAAAACAAGGGCAATTAGGGCGATTATTACAGCAAAAATTATTGGAATCACAACAACCACCCAATGCAACTTTGAACGGTAAATTACCCGTTCTCCACTCATAAGATTATCATCAATGTAGCTCATACAATTCCTCCTTTGTTTTTTTGGCGACTATTTCGCCTAACTCGTTCATATCCGAACTTGGTTCGGATGTTTTCCAAAATTGGTGGTATAGACGAACTGAAAATCTTTTTTCATTTGAATTAACTCCCTTAAATCCTTAAGTTTATTTTATACATCTTTAATTAAAAGTCAAGGGAAATTTGCTTACCGAACTCTCGCCGTAGGCAGAGATGACTGCCATAAGGAAAACATTTTATGCTTTGTTATATGAAGTTGGTCGCCATTCTTCATATATTAATCTCCTGCAAATCTCTGTCATTTACTACTACCCTAAAACTGTTTTCTTTCGCTTCTCTTTTAAGTTCTCGTAAATAATCAATTTGAGATTTTTTTAAATTATTGATTGAAAATTCCATATTACTTGTAAGTTTTAATACAGGTATAGGGTTATATTCAAGGTCGCCTATCTTTACTTCTTTCAGATTTGTAAATAAAATCATTTTTACTAATCCATCTTTTATATCTTCCAACGAGGGAATAAAACTTTGCTTGCTATGTTTGCCCTCTATCAGATAGACGGTATTCTTTTCAATATTAACCTCGTCACATGTGAAAAAGTAATACCCCCCAAGATAATTTTTAATTGTTAATGTTGCTTTTAAGCCTGATAATCGTTCTTTGGGTTGTTTGGTAACACTCTCTCTATCTTGCGCCTTTTTTGCCAATTCTCTTGAAATCTGCATAAAGGTTTCTTTGTCTTTATTAATCTCTTTTATTCTCCTTTCTGCAAATTTCTTTGAATGCATTTCAACTCCAAGTTTTTTTGAAATTTTCTCATAAGAAGATAGCGCAACTCTGGCAATTTCTCCGATTTTTTCGATTTGACTTAGATTCCAATGTAAAGCATCTGATTGATAAGATAGAATATTCTTCATTTCTTTTTTGATATATTGTATATCAAATCTCTGATTTGTTATTTTGTGCTCATATCTCTGACTTTTTTCAGCATCCGTGTAATAGCCAATAATCACATATATTCCTAATAAACTCATCAGGGAAATTGTGTCCCATTGCAGAAAATCTCTATCTCCCTCTTTGCCTTCATCTTTCATTATAGGAATAATGGTCACTTTTTTGCCTTCAAAACTTAAAGTATCATACACCCTGGCATACGGATATGACCGCGTTCTTTTGGCTGAAACCCACCAACTTAAAGCAATATGTTTTTTATTATCTAAACTTAATATAAAAGAACCATCTTGTGATAAAGCAGAGTGTAGTTCTGAAATAGGATAGGTTTTTAACTCACGACATAACAATGGTTTGTATGTTATTCCTGTTATTTTAGCCAACACATCCATATTTTACACCTTCTCTTATTATTATTTCAAAAGTATCATTTTGATCATCAAGTGGTAATTGACCCTCAAAACCAAGTTTTTTCTTAATAATCGGAATTAAGGATTTTTTAATCTCTATTCCAATGCTATTTCTACCAAGTTCTCTTGCTACCTTCATAGTTGTTCCGCTCCCTACAAACGGGTCTAAAACAGTCTCTCCAACATAAGAAAAGAGTTTGATAATCCTGTATGGTAATTCGTCTGGGAACGCAGCAATCTCCTTCTCTAATGGTGAACCTGGAAGAACATTTGTCATTTCCCATAATGTCATATACCATTTGTTATCTGAAAATTCTTTAATATCAATCCTTGATTCCTGCCTTACTTCCTTGGGAATTGAACGATAATCAAATTTTCCTTTTTGAAAAATTAAAATACTTTCTAATAAATTATCAGGGTAAAAATACATTGGGTAAGGATTTTGTAAAAGCACTCCGCTTCTTCTACTTATTCTTAAATAGCCATCGGGCTTCTTCCAGATAATTCTATCTCGGTATCTGAACCCGGCGTTTTGGAATATTTTAGTGGCATCAGCAACAATTGGAAATTTTTCACCATTAACGAGCATATCATCAATATTAAGCACTACAATTCTGCCTTTTTTCAATACCCTAAATACTTCTTTTGCAACTCTGTTTAGAACGCCTAAATATTGGTCGTAATTTTTGAATAATCCCTTATAATCAAATGGAGCATTATAATAAGGTGGTGAAGTTACCATCAAATGGACACTCTCGTCTGGTATTTCTTGCATACTCATACAGTTACCGATTATCAACTTATGGTGTGTCATAGTATCTCCTTCAATTTTAAAACCATAATTTTATTTTATATATCTGGTATTAAAAGTCAAGGAACATCGGACAGGGACAAGCCCTGTCCCTACTTTTAAAAAGGGGGAATGGCAACATTAAAAAGGGTGGATTAAACTTATGAATTTCTGTATGCAAGGCTAAAGCCTTGCCCTACATTTTTGGAAAAACTTACCATAAAGAACCCATCATTCTCACAAGTCATATTTATCTTTGCATTGTAAATGGCTTTGATGTTTATTCTCTTCATTTATTCACCACTTTTTATCTGCCAATCGTGTGGTGGATTTTTCATCAAGGAAGAGGATATGAAGGCATAAATTTAAAAATCGGACAGGGACAAGCCCTATCCCTACATATCTTATCAATTAACAATATGACGTGGAGAGACATCCATCGTGGTTGTCCGTTTTCTTATCATTTCAAGAATGAGCCAGCCACCATAAACAACGCCAGTCAGCATTAAGGAAAAACCAAGAATCCTGACCAGAAAGGCAATTGTGGTATCAAACTGGAGCAAACCCAATTTCTCAAGGATATAATTCCAGTCGTGGACAACATCACCGGTAATACCAAAAAGAGTAACTAACGGCAGAGCCATTGCCCGGGCATCTGCGATATATGTAGCTACATTATAAAAATTTGTAGCCAACCAAACCAGTGCTACTGAAATAGCAAAGAAATCCCGCTGGTGATAGAACATAATTATCCCAATTACAGGAATAAGACATTGCAAAAAAGAACCACCAAGGGTGCAGATAAAGTTTCCAAATAAGGCAAAGACAAGATGACCGAGTTCATGAAAGCACAAGTTTAACGGTGCAAATATACTGGTATAATCAGGATTTATTGTATGACGTATGAAAATATAGAAAAGATAAAGCCATAATAACAACCGCAGATGCCAGCTGCGACCAAATGCCCATTCTTTTGATTTTTGAAGAAAATTAATAAAGTACGATATTAATCTCACAGAGAAAATTTATGTCTTGATTTATTCACCATCTCCCGAAAAACTTTGAAATGTCAAAATATATTTTCTTTTCCTCGCCTTCTTTAGTTATAATAGTAATAACATCATATAGCTTTCCGTCTTTAAATTGTAATGATTGCGCCTTAAACTTGTATCCAGGATAATTTTCTGCCAACCAACTATATTCTGCATCAATTCCACTCTGTGTATCCTCGGAATTAATAACAATCGCATCATCGTATGAAGTTCCCATCAATGTGTTTATAGTTTTGCTTTTAGTTGTAGCACACCCCCAGAAAATAAATATTACCGAAAGCAAGGCGCTGATTTTCTTTTTATCCATAATCTTAGATAATCTGGTAAAATTCATAATATTACACATTTTAATCTCGAATATCCAGCTTAAAGCAATTTATTGAGTGATAATAAGAATATGTTTTGTTTGACATCTCTATTTCTTTTAATTGCCTGCTTATAGTCTAAATATGAGTGAATTGTGTAGTCAATCATCTATCTCTATTAACTTGTTCCGGGATTTTTCGCCTTTGATTATCCTTATGTTACTCTTGCGGGTTTTGAAATATTCTGACAAGACCTCAATTACCGCCTTGTTTGCCCTGCCCTCAACCGGTGGTGCATTGACATAGACTTTAAAGATGTCCTCTTCTTCGCAGACGAGATCTTTTTTTGCGTTGGGAATTACCTTTATGTTTATTACCTTCATTTTTCACCCTCTCCTTTTCCGCCAATCATCGTGGCGGATTCTCCCCTCAAGGGAGATGAATCTTTATGAACGGATATATTTGGAGATAATATTCCCAGTCTTTGGGTTGGTTTCGTTATAAATCATTCTGTGAGATTCTATAATAAATTCAGATTGACATTGAACCTTCAAAATGCCCCTATTTCCCCCTTTTAAAAAAGGGGGAATAGATGCATTAAAAGGGTAGATTGAACTCAGTAATTCTATCTCTCCCTTTGAAAAAGGAGGAGGAACATCGGACAGGGACAAGCCCTGTCCCTACATTACTGGGGATGACTTTTATGTCTATTCTTTTCATTTTTTCTTCGTTTTATAAAAGTAGAATTCTTTTTGGATTTCTGGGGTCAACAAGTACCTCCATTTTTGCACCGGGAATTAACTTTCCGATTTCTATAAAATTGTATACCTTTTTAATGGTAATTGTGTATGGAGCAATCATCCCGGTTGTGATACTCATTTTCAGACGCACCTGTGGAAGGTTGTTTATATAAACACCGGTTTGTTCAGCAGATATAATTTCCGCTGTTCCGGGAATACCAAATTTTTTAAACCACTCAAGTTTCTTAGATTGCCCTCTTTCCCAAAGTATCATACCGCCTGCTAAGGCAATGATAAAAACAATAAAAAATCCGCCCATTAAGAGAAAAAAAATTCTGAGTGAATACCCGTCACCGGTTTTCTCTTCAGGACCTGTATTTAAAGCCAATACAATAAAGACAATACCGATAATAATAAACGGTATTACGACTAAAATTAATGCACGTTTATTTATCTGCCACATAGATACCTCTTTATATCTTCTAATCTTTTTTCGGACACCTCACACAATTACAGAATGCGTGATATATAGCACAGATGCCACCAAAAAGACAGACAAATCCCCAGAATAAAGGGAAACCAAAGATATGGGCAAGGGTTGGTTTGGCATAGGGAAGTAGATACAGACCATATGTAATGAGAAAACAACCACACACAACAACAATATGGCCAAAGATTGCGGTTGCAGTGCGGGTGCCTCTCCAGCCTGAATAAATCAAGGACAGACCAATGAATAGCGGGATTATCTTGACCGGGATGTTTGTGATATAAATTCCTATCGCACCAAAAACAGTCAGAAATATACCCAGGCCAAATGTAACCGGTGCTCTGATTTTCATAAAACCTCCTTATTACACCTTCTAATTACCAACGTCATTATTCCCCTTCAAAGTATTCATAGGCGTCAATAATGTCAAGATAAACACCGTCAAATCCTGCATCAATAATCTTTTTTAGATATGAACTATCGTTTCCATAAATAATCCTCTGCCAATCTTTATCCCAGTACCGAACCTTATAATTACCAGGCCAATCCGGGTTTTCGCCTGCTAACCACGACGGAGGATTTGTTGCCCATTCTTTTTTCCAATAATATCTATAGCTTTCTGCCTCGCCAATACTCATATAGGCAATTGCCAGACGATCAGCACCATTCTTTTTAATTTTCAAAAATACAACATCATCAGCATTTAACTCCTCATCGTTATAGAACAGGTCTATAATAACCACATCATAATCAGTATTACGAACTGCATTTAAATAAGTCTCTTTCGTAGAATAAAGTGAAGGATTAATTAAATACAGAAAATTCTTCGCATTTTTTAATGAAGTGATGCCTTTTGAATTGACATTATGCGGAACTACTGGATATGTTGGAACATCATTCAATTCACGTTTGTCCGCTGCAAATGATATATACCCTCTCGCCTCACTCATAGCATAAGAGCTATCAACGAAAGATTGAGTCCAGCAATAGTCTGTAACCAGAACCTCAATGCCATTGGTTTCAGCAAGGTCCATAAAGGCAATCATACTATTTCGTTCAGATTCAGACGTAGGTTTATTATCCTCTTCATACCCATAAAATAAATCCTCACGTCCAATACCATCGATCGCTTCAATATAAGATTGCGATAATGGTCCTGTTGCTTCGCCATTTTCTGTTAATAGAGTGTGTCCATTTTGTGGAATAACAATAAACGCAGATTTAATCTGTTTTGCATAATTACTAATACCCTGGACAAAATTTCGCATTTCCTGCCGATAATTAATATCAGATTCTGATTTGTTGTCACATCCCGAAATCAGGTATGCTTGAAAAAATAAAATTATACTGATTATGGATAAATTTTTCATACCAAGTTATCTCCTTCTTCTTATCTTCTGATACCAAAAGGCAAACAATTAAAGGATTTGCGAAGATAATTTTCTGCAGAGTAGTAAACTTGCCCTTAAAAGTATAGGTCGCGGTTGGAAACCACTCCTACAATCTCAAATTTTCTCTAATGCCTGCTTTAAATCTTCTATCAAATCCTCAACATTTTCAATGCCCACAGACATTCGCACAAAACCTGGATTTATCCCTGCTTTTATCAATTCTTCTTCAGTATAGGTAGAATGGGTCATTGAAGCTGGATGTTCAATTAAGGTATCTGTATCACCAAGGCTCACTGCAAGGGTGCATAATTTTACCGAGTTCATCAAAATCTTACCTGCATCTTTACCACCTTTAAGGTCAAATCCCAGCATACCACCAAATAACCGCATCTGTCTTTTCGCAATTCTATGTCCAGGATGGTCTTCAAGTCCAGGATAATAGACCTTATCAACTTTAGGATGACTCTTTAAGAATCTCGCAAGTGCAATTGCGTTTTCACAATGCCTCTCCATTCGCACTGCAAGGGTCTTCAAACCTCTTAGAATCAACCAGGCATTAAAAGGTGATATACAACCACCTACATCCCGGGCAACCTCTTTATCCATCGTCTTGATAAAATCTTCTTTTCCAACAACAATACCACCAATCAAATCACCATGCCCACCAAGATATTTTGTTGCCGAATGAACGACAATATCTGCTCCAAGTTCTATTGGTCTTTGAAGATATGGCGTGGCAAATGTATTATCAACACAGAGTTGAATATTATGCTTGTGGGCAATTCCTGCAATATGGGTAATATCATTTATCTTTAAAGTCGGATTTGCCGGCGATTCTATTAAAAACATCTTTGTATTTGGTTTTATTGCAGAAATTATCTCGTGGTCAATTGTTGTATCAACGAATGTGGTAGTAATGCCAATTCTGGGCAGAAGACCATTAAATAATGCATAGGTTCCACCATATATCACCTTATCCGAAATTATGTGGTCACCACTCTTGCAGCAGGTAAGGACTGTAGCAAAAATTGCTGCCATACCAGATGCAAAGCACAAACAGGCTTCACCTGATTCAAGAATTGCCATCTTCTTTGTCAGTATATCAATCGTCGGATTTCCAAGACGGGTATAGATATACCCCTTTTCTTCATCCTTAAATAATCGTGCACCGTGGTCAACATCCTTAAATACAAAGGTTGAGGTCATATAAATCGGCGGGACATGTGCTCCAGTCTTTTCATCTGGATGCACGCCACCGTGTACGATGTTAGTTTCTATGTGCATAAAAGCCTCCCCATTAGAAAAAATTCGAATTTCGATTTCCGAAATCCGAAAAAATAATTAAATCACAATTATTAAACCTTCTTAAATACACAAATTTTTAGAAATTAAAAGAATTAACAAACAAAGCAAAATTTGTTCCGAAACTTTTTATATCTCAGCCTTTAACCATTCAATTGATACCCTATACTTCTCAGCAACAAGTTTAATAATCTTTTCTGGCACTTTTTGACCAATTCTTTCAAATTTTTCATACTCTTTTGCAGATAATCCTATGGATTTTGCAAATTCTGAAATACTCAATTTTAAACTCTCTCGTAATGTCCAGAGTCTCTGTGGAGTTCCATCACGGTTACACTTAAGGTCACGCCAGTATCTTATCCTTTCTGATGGATAAATTTTTTTCATAAAAAGCAATGTGCGATAAAAGTTACAGAGCCTCTTTTTATAAATGTTCATAACTCTCTCAAGTTCATGATATCTCTGATATCAACATCCCGGCCTGCGTCTTTTTTTAATTTAATTAGAGTTTCTTTAGTAACAACTTTAAATTTTACCTCTTCTATTTCTATCTCAATCTTTTTCAATTTTTTGTAATCATATATCAATAATACATCAAGTGCATAATTTTCTTCTGCGTCTTTAAAATTAATTACCTTTGCATTTTTCTTTTTTATCCATTCATTCCTTTTTTTTGGATTAGCAAAGTCGAATGGATTTATTGGAACTGTGGGTATAAGTTTGAATTCCTGCAGAATTTTACAAAATTTTTTAACATTAGTTTTCGAAAATTCTATTACCAAATCAAGATCAAAAGTTACCCTTGGCACTCCATAAATAATTGCTGCAACACCACCCACTATCACATACTGAACCTTTTCTTCACTTAATCTTCTAATTATAGCAAAAAATGGTGGTAGGTAATTCAAATCACGCCTCACAGAGCTCAACCAGAACACCACCTGTAGAACTGGGATGAATAAATGCAATCTTTGAATCCATTGCTCCTTTGCGAGGTTTTTCATCAATCAATTTCACACCTGATTCTTTCAATTCTTTTAATGCCTTTTCAATATCATCAACCTCAAATGCAAGGTGGTGAAGCCCCTCTCCCCTCTTTTCTATGAATTTCGCAACTGTGCTTTCCGGATTTAAGGGCTCAAGCAATTCAATGTGAACATCACTCATTTCAAGGATTGCGACCTTAACCTTTTGCTCTGGTACATCAACAATTTTCAATAATTCAAAGCCAAATAACTCCTGCCATATTTTCAGGCTATCGGAGATGTTTTTAACGGCAAGGGCAATGTGATTTAGCGTTAACCGTCTTACGGTTTCGCCGCCCGTATCGTCATTAGATTTAGTCTTACGTCTATTTTTAAATGAATCCCAGGCGAGCGCCAGATTATATAACTGACGCGCTGACTTATCATAAATCTCAATCAAGTTGTTACAAAGTTCTATCTCAATTTTATAAATATCCTTAATGTGTTCCAAAATAACAATTGTTTCATTGCAATCAGCCATTGCATCATCAATATATTTCTGAAAACTGTGCTTTTGATGTTTTTTTGCAAACCCTTCTGCGATAAGACGTGGTATTGCTTTGGAAGATTTGCTCAGTTGAGTGTATAAATCATATTTTTCAACATCGGGCAATTTAGGAAGTATTTTGGCAGCGATTGTAACCGATGCATTATATGTATTTTGATATACCTCTAAATCACGAAAACTTTTAATCCTATTTTTATTAGTCATCTATGACCTATAACTTCTAACGATACGGGCAGCGACACCGTATAACGAAAAACTATAATAGTTTTCTCTTCTTCGCTTCTTCTTCAAGCCAGGGACGGAATTTTGGATGGGCGATATTTATTAATGCCTCTGCACGTTGACGCAGGTTCTTACCATGCAAATAAGCCACACCATATTCTGTAACCACATAGTGGACATCAGCCCTCGTCGTTACTACACCAGCTCCGACTTGTAATGTTGGAACAATCTTGGAAACTGTATCATTCTTGGCTGTAGACGGCAGAGCAATAATTGGTTTGCCACCTCTGGATTGTGCAGCACCCCGAATAAAATCCACCTGACCGCCAAAACCCGAATAAATCTTTGTGCCAATAGAATCTGAACATACCTGACCGGTAATATCAACCTCAATGGCAGAATTTATCGCTATCATCTTATCGTTTCGGGCAATCACCGTCGGATGATTTGTATAATTTGTGGGATGGGTTTCAAAAATAGGATTGTTATCAATAAATTCGTATAATCGGCGTGAGCCAAGATAGAATGTTGCAACAACTTTGTAGGGATGGAGTGTTTTTTTCGCACCGGTAATAACCCCTGCTTCAATCGCCTCCACAATACTATCTGAAACCATCTCGGTATGAACCCCAAGGTCTCGCTTATTGAACATAGCCTTTAACGCAGCATTGGGAATACCACCAATACCCAATTGCAATGTAGAACCATCTTCAACCAGATCTGCAATATTCTGTCCAATTTTCTTTTCAACCTCTGTAAATGGCACGGGTTCAAGTTCAGGTAAATCAATATTGACTTCAACAATTTTATGAACACGTGAGATATGAATGAACGAATCACCAAGGGTCCTCGGCATCTTTTCGTTTATCTGGGCAATAACTAACTTTGCTGTCTCAGCCGCAGCCTTTGAACACAAACACTCAACACCAAAACTCATAAAACCATGTTCATCTGGTGGGGATAAATGCAAAAAAGCAACATCAAGAGGCAGGAGTCCGGAATAAAACAAATCAGGAATTTCGTATAAAAATACCGGTATATAATCTGCCCTTCCTTCATTTACCGCTGCACGGTCACCTGGGCCAACAAACAAAGAATTATGTCGGAAATGTCCTTCCATACCAGGTTTAGATAGCGGGTCATCACCGAATAAAAGCACATGAGTTACTTCAACATTCTGCAATTCATCCTTACGCATTGCCAGTGCCTGGGTCAAGGTCATTGGTGTTGCCGCATTACCGCTGATATATATACGGTCATTGCTCTTTACTACGGAAACTGCTTCTTCAAGTGAACATTTCTTCTTTTTGTATTCGTCAAACCAATTCATGCCAGATACTCCTTTCTAATTTCACCTTTCTCAGCATAAATTCCCCGAGCAAGTTCTGGAAGCTCTCTTAATGCCCTTTCAAAACCAAGTTCTGCAATTAATCGCACATAAGGAAAAATACCTGATGATATGGCGTGTGTTGCTGTTCTGGCAACCAGAGTTGTCGCATTAGGCATACAAAAATGAATAACATTATCTGTGGTATAGATGAATTTGCCAGTAAGAGTAATCTTTGCAGTTTCTATTGAACCTCCCTGATCAATGTCAAAATCAATAATTACTGAACCTTTTTTCATTGTTTTCACCATATCTGCAGTAACCAGTACCGGTGTCCTCTTGCCTGGAACAAGCACTGCACCAATTACAACATCTGCGAATTTGACCAATTTTTCAAGATTGTGCCGAGTTGAAAACATTGTAGTGATTCGACTTCCTGCAGTATGGCACATTAGATTATCCAGTTTATCACGAACCACATCTACGATATATACATTAGCACCGAGCGCAGCAAAACTCCGCGCCGCATTTGAACCGAGCGTTCCACAACCAAGGATTACAACTTCAGCAGATGGTATTCCTGGCAAACCACCAAGTAAAATACCCCTGCCGCCACCAGGAGACTCAAGGAGTCTGCCTGCAAGTTGAACCGAAAGTTTACCCGCCATCTCACTCATTGGAATGACGATAGGTAATTTGCCATCATCCTTCTGTATAATTTCGTATCCAACAAGGGTTATCTTTTTATCCCTTATGACCTGAAGAAATTCCTTGGTTGCAGTTACCAGATGCATAAACCCCATTATGATTTGACCGTCTTTTATTAAAGAATACTCATCTTGCTGTGGCCTTCTTACTTTCAAAACTATATCAGCCCTACGATACGCCTCTTCTTTTGAATAAACAATTTCAGCACCTGCTTTAATGTATTCCTCGTCTGTGAAACCCGCGCCATCTCCAGCGCCTGATTCCACATATACCTTTGCCCCAGAAAGGAGCAACTCTTTTACCGCCATAGGTGAAAAACCGACCCGATATTCCGGGATTTCCTTAAATGGCGGTAATTCCTTTGGAATTCCGAAGTTCATTAAACCTCCTCTTTAAGATGAATTTGGTGCCAATTCAAAAAATAATAAATCATATAAACCTATGAATGAGTCTGGGCGTTAACATCCTGGACATTACTTAAAATTATACCCAGAAAACAACAAAAATCAATACCCCAATTTTTATTCAAATCGCTATTTTATCTTCGGTATATTCCGCACCGCCTCTTCAACCATAAAAACTGCCAGAAAAATTAGAATTACAGAAATAACACCGAGCATAATCTTCTGTGTGTTAAAGAATTTTATTGCCTGAAGAACCAATGCCGTTATCGTCACCAAAAGCATAAATATAGCAGGAATCAAGGTATAAAGGCCAACTTTTTTTCGACTTAACAGCCATGTTGTCACAACTAAAAGCGCAAGAGCGGCAACAAGCTGATTTGAAGCACCGAACACAGGCCAGATATTCTGCCACGGACCCATTGCAAGATAAGTTGCAAGCCCTATTACAATTGCGCTATTGATATACATATTCTTCATAAAACCAATACCCAATTTTTCACCAAATAACTCATTCCCGATGTAACGGGTAATTCTGGTTGCAGTATCAAGGGTAGTCACAATAAAGGTCTTTAACATTGTGATACCAATAAACATCCCAAAAACTCCAAGAATTGGTTTTGTAATCTCTCCATAGCCCTTTCCAAAAGCGACAATCCACTTTCCGCCCTTTATCAATTCAGGATATACAAAACCATCAGGACCTCCGTACCAGTAAAGACCAGCACAAACTGAAATCACGGCGAGTGTGCTTAGGACTCCTTCAGTTAACATCGCTCCATAGCCTATCCTTTTGGCATCACGTTCGTTATCCAATTGTTTTGATGTTGTGCCACTGGCAACAAGGGAATGGAATCCAGATATTGCACCACAGGCAATGGTCACAAACATCATTGGGAATAGATAACCTTCGCTTCCTTTATAACTAACAAAATTTGGTGTATGGATTGTAGGATGGGTAATAATAACCCCAAGATAACCAACAATTAAACCAAAGAAAAGAACAAAGAAAGAAAGATAATCCCTGGGCTGGAGAATAATATTTACCGGCAGGATTGATGCAGTATAGGCATAGGCAATCAATAACGAAAAGAGCCAGCCGTAATAAGTCCATTTTATAGGAATATACCAGCCGAGAAGAATGAGACCAAAAAATAAAAATACACCAATTATTGTTGAAACAACGGTATTCATCCGCCATCTATAGAGCATAAGTCCCACAAGTATTGCCGTAGGGATAATTCCAAATGTTGGAATGACGATTTGAGGTGTAGTCTCAAGGGTCTTGGCTGCGGATGCTGCAAAAACTGCAATTACCAGTATCAGAGAAAGCCAGACAAAAAGAGAAAAGATTATCTTTGCCCTTATTCCCATAACTGACTCTGTAGTATCACCAATAGAACGCCCATCATTACGGATTGAAATCATCAGACTCGAGAAATCATGAACCCCACCGATGAAGATTGAACCAAAAACGATCCATAAGATTGCCGGACCCCAACCCCAGACTGCGCAGGCAATAACCGGTCCTAAAATCGGACCTGCACCTGCGATTGAAGAGAAATGATGGCCAAAGAGCACAAGCCAGTTCCTTGCTGGCACATAATCAACACCATCATATTTATAATGGGCAGGAGTTTTATTTTCAGGGTTTACACCGAACAGTCTTTCAAGAATCCTTCCGTAGATACGGTATCCAAGACCAAAGACAAAAATTGCGATCACAGCAAGAAAGAGTGAGTTCATCGATTACCTCCTTATATTTTTTAAAAAAATAGTCATCAAAAAGATGACCAATAAACTTTGTACCGAAGGGATTAAAAAATCTATATCAAATTCCGAGAGAATCATATCCTACATTAAGTTTTTCTGCAATTTTTTTGTAAATATTTTCTATGTATTCTTTATTTGTAGATGTATAATTGAATCTCAAAATATTTTTCTTTTTATTATCAGAAAGAACTAAAAAAATTTCAACTCTTATTGAACCTTTCACAACAATTTTTCTCATTGAAACTCTTTTTATATTCCAGGTATAAATAATGTTTTTTCTCTTTCCCAGAATATACCAGTTTGAATATAAAAAAATTCTTTCCGGTTCAATAATAATCTCTTCTGGTATTATATCTCTAAAAAGGAAAATTAAACCGATAATAGAAAAAAACACAGCAAACAAAACGATTGGAAGAACTTCAACAATACTACTAAAATTAATAATTACTATAAGTAAGACAATTGCTTCTGAAGCGAACATAACATAATAAAGCATGCTTCTAATCATCTTCTGCGCCTGTGTCATCTTTATTATCATTCTATTCTCTTCTTCAAAAACTTCGTAATCTAATTTTAGTTGCATATGAATACATTTCTAATCAAAAATATAAAAAGTTATAAAAAATTGATATGAATCTGTTTTTCCCTGCCCCATTTTCTCGCATTAACTTTTTTTCAGTTTATTTATCGAATAAAAATCTTTATTAATAAATGGTTATTTACTTCATTTCTTTTTCGCTAACCTCACCAATTTAAAGACAACCGGGTTTTTATGATCAGGACAGGCGATATGGGCTTCGCCTTCTTTTTCCCAGGGTAGATTTCCACCAAAGGCAAGCACTCGCACATAAGGATAAATTGAATTCCATGCTGAAGGACATATCTCTGGCAATTCACCCTCATAAATAAACTTCTGCCCTTTTCTATGTTTTGCTGCACATTTACCTTTTTGTTTATAGACGGTTATCAAAACTTTCTCTCCAGCCATATAACCCCCTTATTCTCATATCTAAAGCCTAAAATTTCAATGAAGATTACGAATTACTTAACAATTTTAGAATTGCTTTGGTTGCTGTTTTTAGATTACTACAAATTTTTATTCTATATCTAATACTATCATCTAATTCACAATAATGCTTTCGTCCATGCCCGGTCAACAGATAAATACCATTTGCATCAACCTTAAGTGCCAATTTAACATCTGAGGGATGGTCACCAATCACATAAGAATTACGAATGTCAATCAAATATTTTTCTTTTGCTTTGTTAATAAAAAAGGGGTTCGGTTTTCTACAAAAGCATTCGTCTTCTTTACTGTGCGGACAGAAATAGATTTCCGTTATTTTTACGCCGTTCTCTTCCATTTTCTGCAGAATGTAGGAATGAACTTTTTCAACATCATCTTTGTTAATAAATTTCTTTGAAATTCCAGGCTGGTTTGTAATTATAAAGAGTAGAAAATATTTTTGTAGTTGCTTTAAACAATCAAAGGTATAATCATAAAACTCAACATCTTTTTCACTCCTAATATGTCCATTATCTTTGATGATCGTCCCATCACGGTCTAAAAAGATTACCCGATTCATTTTAGTTATTGTAAAAAACTTCTGCGAAAAATATTTATACGGTTAGACACCCGTTATCTTGTTTCTTTTCTATTTTTTCAGAAGGCTGTATATTAAAAATGTGGATGGTGACACCAACAGCTACAATAAATAGAATAACTTTTATATAAAGTTCGCGAAGCAAGATAAAACCTGATAATATAATTGTAACCCATAATAAAAAAATTGTAAAAATTTTGATTTTTGCTGGTATTTTTTCCTTTCCCTGATAACCTTTAACATATTTTCCGAATAGTCTATGATTTAAAAGCCATTTATGAAATCTCTCTGAAGACCGAGCAAAACATACAGCAGCAAGCAAAAAGAATGGTGTGGTAGGTAAAAGTGGTAGAAAAATACCAATAACTCCAATTCCTACAAAAAAGAATCCAATAATAATCAAAACTTTTTTAGTTAATTTATCTGTAAACTTAAAATTTATTTTTCCTCCAGTGCCTTAATAATCATCTCCTTTGGTGGCACCCCACTATAACTATCATCAGTTTTATAAATCCGGCAACCAAAGACCGGTGGATTATTCCGTTTTTCTTTTTCTATATCACGCCCGTTTATCTGGATAGATGGCGAACCCAAAAATTTGTATTTCTTTGTATCTTTCTCTGATTTTATTTCTATTGTTTCAATCTTTTCTTTAATTCCTTTCTCTTTCAAGATGTCTTTAAGCAATTTAAGCGCTGGTCTGGCATTAGGACAACCTTTAAAATATAAAAACCGAATTTTCATATAAGATTATATTAATCAATTATTCATTGAAGTGTTAGAATTTTTCTTATCTCTTGAATAACATATCCAGCCTCTTCCTGTGCCTTTAGTGCATCTTCTCTTGAAAATTTCCTTTCAAAGTAAAAAGAAGGCTCTCTTATCTGGGATAACCACAGGGAAATTTCCTCTATCTTCTCGGAAATCTTCTCATCTATTTCAATACTTTTTTCCTTTATTCTTTTCCTAAAAATATCGCCAACATGGTGAACTTTAGGGTAATCAATACCCAGGATTTTTAAGGCACCTTTAAGAGTTAGTTCAACAACTTCCTGGGCACGACGGATCACCAGATTATAATCATTATCTCTCAGTGCATTGGAAATATCCCTTTTGAAAATGCGGGTCGCCTGATTGATGAGTTCTATACCTTCTTCCCTATTGGTCATAGTTCAAATGCCTCACCCAATTTAAGCCCTGGTTTTACATCCCAATACCATCTGCCATCTTCCAATACTATCCTTTTAGAACCCAGTTCACCAATTCTTGCTTTAAATGTTCTCATCTTCTCTTTAAAAAAACCTGTCGGGTCATAGAGAATTATTCCTTCTTCAGAAATATCCAGGTAGATATTTCTATTTGCTGAAGCCTCCTTAAAAGAAAATATAAGATAGGAGAAATAGGGATATGAATCATTATGCTGAAATTTCTTGAATATCTCATTCATCTTAAGAATTTTTTGTGCCTTCAAAATTGGTTTAAGCATTTCATAATAACTTTTTTCGCCATGTTTAACAACAATAAGTAGGTCTATATCACTTTCCGGCGAGGCATCACCCCTTGCCACAGAACCATAAAGAACCACCGACACCAATGAATCTCCCAATTCATTTCTTAGAATTGATAAATAAACTTCAAGTAATTCTCGGTAGAAATCGTATCCTACCTTCATAAAATAATTATATTCCTTTTTATGTTATAAGTCAATCATTTGCTTATTTTATTGAATTATCTTGCAAGATGGAATAAGTGACTAAGCCACAGAGGGCAAAAAATCAATAATTTATTCCTCACAGCAGGATTTTCCAATTCTTGCATTGACAATTTGTAAGGCCTCAGAAAGTCCCGCTTTTATGATTATCTCAGAAGGAATTGTTTCATATACCTGTTTTTCTATTTCCACAGTTCTGCACTCGTAAGGGCCACAAACATCACAACAAGCACTCTGACCGATCCTTCCCTGAATATAATCTTCCAGCGGGCGATTGTTAATCCAAATTCTATTTGACTGCAAAGGGTCTTTTTTGAACTCGGACATAGAAATTTTCCCCTTTTCTAACACAACTTCAATACCAAGTGGCTCAAGAGTCTTTTTGAGAACAGCGATTGCCTTATTAATTTCACTTTCAGTCGACCCGCATCTCGGACATGTTTTCCCCCTGGATATCAATCGTTGCCATTTAATTATTAGAACTTTCTTCTTCTTATTCATTTATTATCCCTTTATTAACATAATTCTTCCATTGTTTATCAATCCATTGCTCAAGCCCTTTTTCCTTGATTTCCATTAAATTCTCAATACAATGGAACTTTATGACACCGGGGTTTGTATTTAATAAATCGCAAAGGAATTCTGCACATTCAGAACATAAATCAAAACCTTTATTATAACAACATTGCCTAATTTTGCATCTATCTTCTGCTGGACTTTTAGCAACTTCTGCCTTGCAACCTGAGCATATTCCTGAATCTGCGAGAATCTGTAATCCTTTTTTTAAATTATCTATATCAACTTTACCCTCAAGGAGTCTTTTAAACCCATATTCATTTAACATTACTAATGCCGATTGAAAAGTTCTTCTTATTTTCCTGTAAACCAGTTACAGGTATGGCAATATGAGCCACAAAATGATAAATATCGCTTTTTTTCTTCGTTATAATTCATTTCACTACTCCTTTTATGATTTAATTTTATAGTTTTTATATAATCTTTGTAAAGTACTTGTATAAAATTTGCTGAAAATTTTACAGAAGATGTTTTTTTCACCCCAATTCCTTCTACCTTCATTTTTGTGGAGGAACAAGGGTGGAATATTTTATTTCTTTTTCTCTTTTTAAAACTAATTCCAGCCTTCTTTCATTCCCGTAACTTATTTCCACACCAATGACAATTCTTAAACTCATAAGATACAATGATTGGATTGCCACATTTTGGACAGCGCCATTTTTTGTCCTGCTCTAAGAGCCATTCCTCTATCTTTCCTTCTTTAATTATTTGAAGATTCTTTCTCAGGTCTATACCTATGCCCAAACAAATTTTGGCAAATTTATTAAACCGCTCACAGGTATCGTATTCAGCACATTCATAGCAAAAGTTTATTTTTTTAGCATTGAGGCATTTTAAAATCGGGCAGTTTTTTCCCCATTCTTTATCATAAGCCCATCCATAGACATCAATCGCCTGACATCCTTCACACCCCACTTCTTCTGGCTGGCATTTATGTCTTTTTGCTAATTCCTCTTGCAACTCTTTTGAGTCCTTATACGCCCGATAAACCTCACAAATTCCACAATAGAGACCGCATTTACCTACAAGATTCTTATCTAACATAATCTCGCCTTCCTTATCTTCACACTCCAATCCAATATTGTTCCACAAATATCAATAATTCTAATCCGCATTATTCATACTATTTTTGATAAATTTCCCTCAAACGCTGTCCTGGAGCAGGTCTGCGCCATTTTTTAAGTGCGAAATTTTTTGGCACTCTGTTTTTTTTTACCTCGTCATTGCGTCTATGAGAAAAAGTCAATAACTTTATGCAACCTTTTTGTTCTT